>JAGCOF010000022.1 GCA_017645585.1 Bacteroidales bacterium | reverse complement strand
CCATGATGTTGTCGAACTTGGCCTTCATGGCGTTCTTCAGCTGCAGACGGCGGCTGCCCTTGGCCAGCTGTACACGTTCGTCGTTGGGCAGGTTGATGGCGATGGTCTTGGAGCCCGCGTTGCAGTCGCCGGCGTAGTAGACCACGTCGTAGACGTTGATGTCGCAGTCGGTGCCAGGCACCTCCTGTTTGTATTTCTCGTCGCAGGGCAGCAGCTTCTGCATCTCGGGCAGCATGGCGGCGAACTTGCTCAGGTCGTTGCTCCACTCCTCGTCCTTGACCAGCACGAAGGCTTCGTGGCTGCATTTCAGGCCGTTGATGCCGTCGTCGTAGTTCTCGATGGGGCCCACGACGAAGTCGAGCTTGCTGTCTTTCATGTCCATCCACACCATGTCGCTCTCGAAATAGTCGTCGGTGCGGAAGGCCTCGCGACGGGCCTCGAGGTATTTCTTCAAGCCTTCGTTCTCGGCCAGCTTGATGGCTTTGGCCAGCAGTTTGTCGACTTTCTTCAGCTCTTTGGCGTAGGCCTTGTGGTAGGGCAGGACGTAGAGCTTGCCGGCGTTGTCGCGGCGGATGACGCTGTATTGGCTGTTCTTCAGCGTATCCTCCAGAGCCTCAAACTCTTCGGCGGTCATGTCTTGAGGGTAGAAGTTGCAACCCGCGGGACGCTCGCTATAGCCGGGCAGGAAGGGTTTCTCGCTGTCGAGGCGGTCCCAGGCGCCGTACTGTATACGGGCAAAGGCGCGCATGGCAGGGTCGCACAAGGTGTCGAGGCTCTCGCGGTTGGCATAGCCGAAGTACTCGTCCCAATAGATTTCATCCATCACTTCGCCAATCTCGATGAAGATTTTGACGAGCTGTTTCTCCTTGGGAGAGAGGGTGTTGATGAGGTCCGAGGTGAGGGTGAACTCGGCGTACTCGTTCACTTTTTGTTGGATTTCGGGGTTCGGGTCGCAGTTCTCGACCGTTTTCTTTTGCTGGCATCCGACGGCCAGAAGCATCGATGCTGCCATGATACAAGTAACTAACTTTTTCATTATTAATATGTTTTGAATATTGTTTTGTTTCTAACGCTGCCACAAAAATACATTTTTTTTGCCAATTAAAAAAAAGTTAGTACTTTTGCAGCCGATTTTGTCAAGAAAATCAGCCCCACGGAAAGATGCTCGAGTGGTTGAAGAGGCCCGCCTGGAAAGCGAGTAAGCGTTAAAAGCGCTTCAGGGGTTCGAATCCCCTTCTTTCCGCCAAACAGAAAAGACATCCCGCAGAGGATGTCTTTTCGTTTTTTGTGCTGTGGCAGTGCCACTTAATTGCTTACGTTTTCTTGAGCCAAGGCTATCAGTTGGCTGTCGCAGCCGAGGATGGTGGCGATGCGCAAGGCCTCGTGCGGCACGTTGTCTGATTGGTCCTCGGTGAGCGAATAATCGATGAAGCGGTTGATACTCTGTGGGGTGAGTGGCACATCGCTCATGTTCTCCACAAAGCCTTTCACCCTCAGTTTGCGGCATTGAGCCCCCAGCTGGCCATAGTGGGTGGTGATGAGGGTGATGGATTGCATGGGGTTGAGTATCTTGATAATGGCCTGTACAAGTGCCTTGCCTTCCACGGGGTTGGTAGTGCGGGCGGGTTCGTCGATGAGCACCAGCATCTCGTGGCTGCGGCAGGTGTCGATAATGTGGCTGATTTTGATGATTTCCGAGGCGTAGGAGGAGAGGCCGTTCATCTCGTCCTGCTCGTCGCCGATTGAGCTGACCACACCGTCAACGAGTTTTACAATGCCTTTGCTTGCAGGCACATACATTCCGCACTGCGCCATCAGTTGGGCGGTGCCCACACTCTTGAGCAGTACTGTTTTGCCGGCCATGTTGGCGCCGGTGATGAGGCAGACGCCTTGGTGCAGCGT
This sequence comes from Bacteroidales bacterium, assembly GCA_017645585.1. Lineage (GTDB taxonomy): Bacteria > Bacteroidota > Bacteroidia > Bacteroidales > P3 > Colimorpha. The sequence continues at coordinate 18,354 of JAGCOF010000022.1, read as the reverse complement.
GATGTCTACAGGTTGGTAGCGCAGGTGAGCCTTTTCATTGCGTTCTTGCAAGCGCGGGTTGACAAGATTCTGGTATACAATGCTTTCGCCTATCTCTGGTCGCGACAGCCCCCATCGGATGGCGAGGTCGGCTTTGGCCAGCAGGAAGTCGATGTAAGCCATTTGTTCCATGGCTGTTGCAAGGGTTCTGTGGTAGGCTGTCAGCTGGTCGCTCAACCGTTTGCAAATCTCTTGCTGAATGTCGTTTTGTTCGGCTAAGAGTTGGCTGATGCGGACGGGGTCGCCTTCATGCTCTTGTAATGCTTTTAGTTCACGGCGCAAGGGTGTTAGACGAGCATCATAAGAATCATAGATATAGAAGTTTGCGATGCCGGTATGGTCGGGGTCGAGCAGATGGAATACCTTGGTGGTGTCGGGGAGTGGCAAGACCTCGGCAAGCCCCAGCCCCTGGATGGCATCTGTCGCGGTGTGGGTCAGTTGTGCCAGGTTCTTTATCTCAAACAACTCCACTTCGTTCAATGTGGTGTGGGTTGCCAAATTGGCGAGGGTGCCCTGCAGGTCGTGAAGCTGCATAAGGCAGTGGCGCAGTTCAATATAGGGCTTCTTGTATTTGAATTCCCTGGTGGCTTGTATGGCGAGGTCGAGCCTTTGCCATTCGGCTTGTAGCAGGCAGGCGTCGCAGCAGAACTCCTCGCTGAGCATTTTGCGTCGGCCAGCCGACGACATGAGCTCCATGTTATCAATTATATAGAGGAATCCGGCATCTTGTTTTATCAGGTCTTTTATCTTCATAGTTCGATTTTCATTACATCGTAGACAGGGGTTTGCAGTGCTTCGCTAAGTGCATCGCAAGTGCGCTTGGAATCAAGCAGAAAGCCTTGTGGCGAGGTGGGGTTGAGTGTGACGGCGATGAGGCGGCTGCGTTGAAGTACCAGCAGACGGCCGCCGCGTCGGGTGAATTCGGTGTAGACCTCCGGAGTAATGAATAGCTTTGTGAAATCTCTTGTAATCAAAGTGATATCCTTTTCTTTGGAGGCAAGCATTTTCAACAAACGGTCGCTTACGGCACCAGCGGCGAAGAATGTTTTCCCGTAGGTAAACATCTTATTATCAGATCCTCCGATGAGGAAAGCCGAGCGGATGCCTAGATCGTGTGGCTGTTGTTCTGAGTCGATGGCCCAGATGCCTGATTCTATGTTGTTAAGGGTCTCTCTCGTTTCAGGTAATACTTCATCAAGGCAGATGAGGGTGTGCAAGAATTTGGTCTTGGACACCAGTTGCTTCACGTTGGCCGAGACCGCAGCGCCGGTGGCGAGGATCATGGCTTCGGTTACCGTGGGAGAGGCAAGGCTGAGACGCGAGAGTGCTCCATCAACGATGCTGATATCAACGCCCATGGAATCAAGTTGTTCAATCTGATTGCGCAACACTCCTGTGGTGGCGGCTCCGGAGAGCAATGCCTTGCCGCGGACGAGCACGCGGGCGGTGACAAGTGGTCCGAGAGCGGTGCGTTGAGAGTCGACATACTCCAGAACACTCACCAACTGTCGTTTCATGTAGTGTTGTTCCGAGGTGATGAAATGAGTGCCCTCGTAAAGGGTGATTTCTGGTTTGGCGGTGGCGAAAACAGCGTCTACCTGTTCGCCGTCGACCCCGATGGAGGTGACACCGACGTGCACGCCCAATTCGCTCATTCTATGTAGTATATAGTTGAGGCAAACCGTCTTCCCGGTGTTCTTTTCGAGTCCTACGATAGAGAGACTTCGGTGCTGTAGTATGTCTCGGATGAAAGGCATATTTCAAATTGCAAAATTACGAAAAAAAAATGAAGTGAAAAAAGTTATTTTATTTTGTTCATTTATTAATAAAATCGTATCTTTGCAAAACGTACCATTATGTGTTTTTGTGCATAAGAGGTTGATATTGAATGAATAGCTGGATGATAAAATAAAATAATATATGAAAATGCAAGGACTAAAAACCACTATGTTGGCTGCGTTGGCAGGGGTTATGCTCTTCGCATCGTGCACCACGACAGAGGAGATTGCCTACATCAGTGATGCTGCTCGCGACAGTGCGATGGCCATCTCGGGACAGTTTACCAATGGCATCCAGGCCAACGATCTGCTGAACATCTATGTGGAGAGTGAAACTCCGCTGGCAACTATTCCGTTTAACCAGGAAACCAATAAGATAGCCGTATCTGAGGGCACGGTGATGAATCCTGGGGCCTCGGCAGTGAGCGGCTATCTGGTGAGTAATGCCGGCACCATTACGTTTCCTGTGCTGGGCGAAATACAGGTGTTGGGCATGACGCATGCTGAATTGGCTGCCGAATTGCAAAGGCGTTTGCGTGAGCAGGGCCATATTATGGATGCTGTGGTGACGGTGAAGCTCATGAACTTCAAGGTCAGTGTGCTGGGTGATGTGGCACGGCCTGGCCAGATTATGGCCACGGGTGAGCGCATGACCATTTTCGAGGCGCTGAGCATGGTGGGCGACCTGACCATCTATGGCCAGCGCCGCAACGTTACTGTCTTGCGCGAGGAGAACGGTGTGCGCACCATAGGTGAGTTGGATTTGAGTTCGAAAGATGTTTTCAATTCTCCTTATTACTACCTTCATCAGAACGATGTGGTGTATGTGGAGCCCAATATGAAGAAAAAGCGTACGGCTGCCAACGACCCGTACATTTTGACCTATATCTCGGCGGGTCTTTCTGTTCTGTCAACCCTCAGCACAATGTTCTACTACTACATCCTCTCAAATTACTACTCCAACAGATAAGATTATCATAAACTTCTAATTGGCTAATACTTATAAGATAATGGAAAATAACAACAATCAAGTCCAAAACACGGAAAACAGCGAAAGTAGCATCAATATTCGCGACCTTGTTTTTATTGTGTTGAACAATTGGTATTGGTTTGTAATATCGGTGGTGGTGTGCGTCATTGCCGCCGCCTTCATCTACAAGGCGCAGCCCAAGAGCTATAGTGCTCAGGGTACCATTCTGGTGCGCGACGATGACAACAAGCGAGGCTATAGCAAAGCCAATATGGATGCCATCCTCAACAATATGGGCATGCAGGGCTCTGGTATGTCAATTGAGAACGAGATGTATATGCTGCGCTCGTCATGGCTGATGTCGCAGGTGGTGCGTCGTTTAGACTTGAACCACTACTGCAATAGGCGCGATTTGTTCCGCAAAGAGTCTTACTACAAGGATGCACCAATCGTGCTGACTCTTGAGGACCGCAAAGAGGGCCGTGATGCGGGCTTGGGTCTTCGTGTATCGTTGAAGGCCAACAATAAGTATGCCTATGAGGGTATATGGAAGGAGGCGAAGATAGAGGGTGAGGCTTACTACAACCAGCCGGTGAACCTGGATGATACGGTGACGTTCATTCTGGAGAAGACACCCCATTATAATTCCAGCTTTGAAGGAGTGAAACTCAATGTCGGAGTCGCCCCCGTATGGCCTATGGCCCGCGCGATGATCAGGAGTCTCAATGTCTCTCGTGTGGATAAAATGGCGACAATTTTATCAATTGCGTATACCGATAGCAACCCACGGAGAGCCAATGATATTGTGGATACTTTGATTGCCGTGTATAACGACGATGCTGTCAATGACAAGAACAAAGTAGCGCAGAAGACCGAGGCTTTTATTGCAGAACGAATTGCGCTTATTTCAAGTGAACTTGGTGATGTCGATGCCGAAGTGGAGCAACTGAAAAAGCAGTCCAATTTGGGCGACTTTGAAGGTGTTTCTGGTCAGGTATTGCAATCGGTTACCAAATACTCGGAGCAGGTGGTGCAGTTGGAGGTGGAATATCGTGCAATAGAATACGTTAAGAATTATGTCTCTGACCCCGCCAATAGTGAGCAACTGTTGCCAGCCAACGTGGCTGTTAACGATGGCGCTACACAAAGCATGATAGCCTCGTATAACCAGCTGGTCAATCAATACCAGAAAGTGAAGACCACTGCCGGTGCCAACAACCCGCAGGTTCGCAATCTGAAGTCGCAAATGACGGCACAGTTGGCCGCTATCAATACCTCGATTGACAATCTGCTGCAGACCACAGCCCTACGCTTGCGCGAGGCCCGTAACCAGGAGGCTAGGTCCCGTGGACAGATTGCCGCCATACCTACTCAAACCAAGGCTGTGACTGAAGTGGGTCGTCAGCAGAAAATCAAGGAGGAACTCTACCTTTACCTCTTGAGCAAACGTGAGGAGACCGCCATGAACTTGGCCATTACGATGGCCAACGCCAAGGTGGTGGAGCCCGCCATTGTGGGCTTGAAAGGACCGCGCCTGATGATGTTTGCTTTAGTTGCTCTCATCCTGGGTCTTGCCATTCCGGCCGTGGTGATGTTCCTGATTAACTTCTTCGACACCAAGTTACGCTCAAAGGCCGACGTGGAGAAGATGACCTCGCTGCCCATCCTGGGTGAAATACCCTCGAAGCCCGCCGCTCGCGTCAACGACGAAATTATCGTTACCGCTAACGGCACAGATGTGGTCACCGAAGCGTTCCGACTGCTTCATTCCAACATACCCTTCTTCCTTAAGGAAGGCGAAAAGGTGATACAGACCGTCTCCACCACGCCTGGCGAAGGCAAATCGTACACGGCTTTGAACCTGGCTCTGTCGCTGGCCTACACCGGCAAGCGCACCCTGCTGGCCGACTTCGACCTGCGTAAACGTTCTCTTTCGAAGACCATCGACCGCCACAACCGTATGGGTTTGATACACTATCTGCTTGATACAGAGGATAACTTTGAAAAGTATATCACCCATAGTGAGACGAGCGACCACCTCGATTATATCGTCTGCGAGAAGACTCCGCCCAACGCCACGCAATTGCTCATGGGTGATAAACTCGACAAGTTGGTGGCCTACCTGCGCCAGCATTACGACTACATTATTTTCGACTCCACGCCCGCCCAGATTGTGGCCGATGCGGCTATCATCAACCGTGTGAGTGACCTGACGACTTACATCATGCGTATTGGCAAGCTGAACAAGGGTTCGCTGCCCTTCATTCAGGAGATGGCCGACAAGGGTCGCTTCAAGAATATGGCTGTGGTGTTGACCGATGTGCCGCTCATCAAGAAACGCTACGGCGGTTATGGTTACGGCTATGGTTACGGTTATGGCTATGGTTACGGCTATGGTTATGGCTACGGTTATGGCTATGGCTACGGTGACGAGAGTGACGCTACTAAGGAGAAAGAGAAGTGAAATGAATGTCATCAAGACGGCCATAGAAGGACTCGTAATTATTGAGCCACGGGTGTTTGGCGACAGCCGAGGCTACTTCTTTGAAAGCTACAATTCTCGCGATTTCGCCCAGGTGGCCAATATCACCTTTGTGCAGGACAACGAGTCGCGCTCATGCTACGGCGTGGTGCGCGGCTTGCATTTCCAGAAACCGCCCTATGCGCAGTCTAAATTGGTGCGTGTGGTGGTGGGAAGTGTGCTCGACGTGGCTGTGGACATCCGCAAGGACAGCCCCACCTACGGGCAGCATGTGGCTGTGGAGCTCACGGCCGAGAACCACCGTCAGGTGTTTCTGCCGCAAGGCATGGCCCACGGTTTCGCTGTGTTGAGCGAGACGGCAATCTTCCAATACAAGTGCGATAATCTGTATCACCCCGAGGCAGAAGGTGCACTCGCTTGGGACGACCCTACGTTGGCCATTGATTGGCGCCTGCCTGCTGCCGACGTAATCCTCTCCGAAAAGGACAAGCACCACCCTTGTTTCAACGAACTTGTAACTCCTTTTTGACGGCATGAATATCCTGTTGACAGGTTGCAACGGCCAGCTCGGCACCCACTTCCGTCTGCTCACTCCGCAGTCGGCGCATCGTTGGCTGTTCACCGATGTGGCTGAGCTTGACATCACTTCGCCGACAGCCATGGATGCCTTCGTCAAGGAGCACAGCATCGAGCTGATTGTCAACTGTGCCGCCTATACCAACGTCGACCGTGCCGAAAGCGAGGAGTCTGTCGCCTTGCGCATCAATGCCGATGCGGTGGGCTACATGGCCGACGCCATGAACAAGGTGGGTGGGCATCTGATACATATCTCCACCGACTATGTCTTCGGTGGCAACCTGAACAACACCCCTTGTACCGAGGCCGAGCCTGCCAATCCCACAGGTGCCTATGGCCGCACCAAATGGGCCGGCGAGCAGGCTGCTGCACGTTGCAAGAGTTTGGTGTTCCGCACCTCATGGCTCTATTCGGAGTATGGCAAGAACTTCTTGCTCACCATGCTGCACCTGACGGCTGAGAAACCCGAGCTTAGGGTGGTCTTCGACCAGGTGGGTACCCCCACCTATGCCGGCGACTTGGCCAAAGCCATATTCACAATCATAGAGAGTGGCGACTATCTCCGCCATGAGGGGGTCTTCCACTACGCCAACGAAGGTGTCTGCAGCTGGTATGACTTCACACAGGAGATTGCCCGTCAGAGCGGCCACACAGCCTGTCGCATACTGCCGTGCCATAGCGACGAATATCCGTCGCCCGTCAAGCGGCCCTCCTATTCGGTCCTCGACAAGACCAAGTTCAAACAAACCTTCCATCAAGATATTCCCTATTGGGTCGACGGCCTCAGCCGTTGTCTCGCCAACATAAAATAGTATACCATGGAAAATCCGTTTAAAAAATTGTCATTCAATATGGTGAGGAGGTATCGTCATTCGACGCTACCGCAGTGGATTATCCTCTTCATCGATGTGGCTCTTTTTGTAATCTCTTTCTTCATCATAGAAGTTTTCCGTTATGGGGGCGTCGAGGGTATTAGTTTCCGTGCGGTGATAGTGAAGTTCATCATTGTGCTCATGGTCACCCTGCTGTCGTTCTTCTTCGTCGGCTCATTCCGTGGCATCATCCGCCACGCCGGCATGAGCGATATTCTCAAGATACTGATAGCCAATGCTGCTCCCGTGATTTTGTTCTGCGGTGTCAACCTGGTGAACAATCAGTTCACTCCGCCCATCATCCCCAGTCGCTATCTGCTTTCCTATAGGGAGACGGTGATGCTCTATCTCATGCTGGCCATCTTCATGATCATTCTCCGCCTCTTCATGCAGCGCATCTATAACGACTACTTCCGCCGCCGTCGTCCGGTGCAGAATGTGGTCATCTATGGTGCCGGTGCTGCCGGCATTATTGCCTACAATGCACTGCATCAGGACCTCCGCACCGAATACCATGTGGTGGCCTTCATCGACGACGACATGTCGAAGGTCAATCAGGAGCTCAACGGTGTCCCCGTGATGCGGGTGCGCAATGTGCTGGTGCCCAAGTTTATCGAGCAGAAGAATGTCTCCCAGCTCATCATCGCTATCCCCACCATCCGCTTGCTCCACAAGCAGGCCATCACCAACCGCGCCCTTGACCTGGGCCTCACCGTCAAGGCGGTGCCTCATGTAAGCCTATGGCTCAACGGCACTTTCTCGTCCAACCAGATTCAGGACATCAAGATTGAGGACCTGCTGGAGCGCGAGAGCATCAAGCTCGACAACGTCAACATTGTGCGCGAGGTGGTCGATAAGGTAGTGCTCGTCACCGGTGCCGCCGGCTCCATCGGCAGCGAGATTTGCCGTCAGCTGATGACTTACCACCCCAAGAAGGTGGTGATGCTCGACCAGGCCGAGAGCCCCATGTACGACCTGCAGTTCGAGCTGAAGAACACCCACAAGGACAAGCTCGACCAGATGGAGTTCGTCATTGCCAACGTCAAGGACCGCGCCCGTATGGAGGAGGTCTTCGAACTCTATCACCCCAACCTCGTCTATCATGCCGCCGCCTACAAGCACGTGCCCTTCATGGAGGAGAACCCCTACGAGGCCGTCTATATCAACGTCTTCGGTACACGCAACCTGGCTGACCTGGCCATCAAGTACGGTGTGCAGAAGTTCGTCATGATCAGCACTGACAAGGCCGTCAACCCCACCAACGTGATGGGCGCCACCAAGCGCATGGCCGAGATATACATCCAGAGCCGCTCCACCGAGCAGACCCACTTTGTCACCACTCGCTTCGGCAACGTGCTGGGCTCCAACGGCTCAGTCATACCCCTCTTCAAGAAGCAGCTCGCCGCCGGCGGTCCGCTGACGGTGACCCACAAGGACATCATCCGCTACTTCATGACCATCCCCGAAGCCTGCAACCTCGTGCTCGAGGCCGGTGCCATGGGCGAAGGCGGCGACATCTTCGTCTTCGACATGGGCAAGCCCGTCAAGATCTACGACATGGCCCGCAAGATGATACAGCTCAGCGGTATGCATAATATCGAAATCAAGGAGATAGGCCTGCGCCCGGGCGAGAAGCTCTACGAGGAACTGCTGGCCACCAAGGAGAACACCATCCCCACCTACCACCCCAAGATCATGCGTGCCGAGGTGCGCCGCTACCCGCTCGAGGCTATCGACCGCGAGTACAACGACCTGTGGGAGGTGCTGGAGACGATGGACGACATGCAAATCGTGGCCAAGATGAAGAGCATCGTTCCCGAATTCCTCAGCAACAATTCGATTTACTGTCAGTTAGACAAGAATACCCCCCTGCCTAAGTAATTGATATTGAGTTATCTAACGGGGGGGGGGTAATAATAGCCACCGCACGGCGGAACACTTGAAGTGTTCCGCCGGTGTCGTATAGCGTCACCTGCACAATGTATTGTCCTTGCGGCAACGGTCGTCCGTCTTCGCCGCGGCCATCCCAGCTGAGGCTGCCGTGGGTGCCGAGCAGGGCGTTGTTCAGCAACCGCCGCACCAGTGTGCCGCGCCCGTCGTAGAGGTCTACCCGTGCCGACAGATTGCCGTTTTCCAGCTGGTAGTCAATCTCTAAGACATCTTGGTAGTCGTCGCCGTCGGGCGAAATGAGGGTGGAGGAGAATACGAAGGAAGCTTCTTCGGCCAGATACTCGCTGCTTTGCGAGTTGGCATAACCCGGGGTGCCGTAGCCGGCAGTGGAGGCGGCCGAGAACCAATTGGAGGCTTCGTTGGTGGGCCTCTCAAAGCTGCGGCGCTCCAGCGCCACGCCCGCCTTGTCGCGCAGCAGGCGGCTCTGCATCGAGGGGCTGTAATCAAACTGATCAATTATAGCACTTGTGACGTTCGGATAAAACACACCCATAGGACTGACATATACATCAGCAAGAACCACGCGACCACCGTTGTTAGGATAGGTAGGAAGATTACACTCGATGACCTTATCTAGGTATTTTGCGTTGTAGTTATTAATTACAGATAATATGTCTTTTGTGAGTACGACATAATCATGTGGTGCCAATCTGTAATTAGGCAATTGATAGTTCTTCCCCAGAGAATCTCCTGTCCAACGGATTATTTTAAAGTAGCGTAGGTCAATCGTGTGATCGGTGTTGTTGTACAACTCCACATACTCCGCTTCGCCGCTCAGCGGCTGGTACAGCAGTTCGCTGATGAGCAGGCTTTGGGCACTGCTTTGGATGTATACACCGCTGATAAGCAGCGCGGTGACAATCAATTTCTTCATGCCGCAATAACGGCTTTGTCCTCATTTTATTGCTAATGGCTCCTGCTTTTCAACGATTGTTTATCGGTAGTTCTTCAACAGTTCTTCAACTTTTTCTTGAAGAACTGTTGAAGAACGGCTGTTAATCAAATGGGGAAAAGAGGGAGTCAACGCTGACCGTTCCCTGTGCGTTTTATTCCCGTTCTTTGGTCGTTCTTTGAAAAAAAGCAAAGAACGACCAAAGAACGGGAATAGATCAGTCGAAGAATGAGTGGACCTTAAACGTAAAATCAACGAAGGAAGGCAATAATTCATACGGCGTTGCGTTACACTACTTAAATACATGTATTATATGAAACCTATTGTCAGCATCATCATGGGCTCGACCAGCGACCTGCCGGTCATGGAGAAAGCCTGCCAATTCTTTGAGGAGATGGAGATACCCTTCGAGGTCAACGCCCTCTCGGCCCACCGCACCCCGCAGGAGGTCAGCGACTTTGCCCGCAATGCGCAGGGGCGTGGCATCAAGGTGATTATTGCCGGTGCCGGCATGGCGGCCGCCCTGCCGGGCGTCATCGCCGCCGAAACGCCGCTGCCCGTCATCGGTGTGCCCATCAAAGGCTCCTGCCTCGAGGGCCTCGACGCCACCCTGGCCATCCTCCAGATGCCTCCGGGAATACCGGTGGCCACCGTCGCCATCAACGGCGCCCAGAACGCCGCCATCCTCGCCATGCAGATGCTCGCCCTCGGCGACGACGCCCTGATGCAGAAACTCACCGCCTACAAGGTCGGCCTCAAGAAGAAAATCGTCAAAGCTAACGAGGACTTGGCCAAGCTGGAGTATGGGTTTAAGTGTTAGTCTGACATGACACAGAAGTATGCGATGCAGCTCTTTGAGGAGCAGAAGGTTCGTATTGTGTGGGATACGGACTTGGAGAAGTATTTCTTCTCAATAGTTGATGTTATTCAGGTATTGACCGATAGTGTGGATGCAACTGCCTATTGGAGAAAGTTGAAGCAACGACTCAGAGCGGAAGGAAATGAAACCGTGACAAATTGTCACGGTTTGAAAATGCTTGCAGCCGATGGCAAACGTCGAATGACAGATGTGGCTGATACCGAGCAGCTTTTCCGCCTCATCCAGTCCATTCCCTCACCCAAGGCCGAGCCTTTCAAGCAGTGGATGGCACAGGTGGCGGCACAGCGCATAGATCAGTTGCAGGACCCTGAGCTTTCCATCAACCAGGCTATCGTCGACTACCGTCGGTTGGGCTACTCCGAGTCGTGGATTAACCAGCGCATCAAGTCCATCGAAGTGCGCAAGGCGCTCACCGACGAGTGGCACCGCGCCGGCGTGGAGGAAGGACAGCAGTATGCGTCGCTTACCGATATTATCTATCAGCAGTGGAGCGGATTCACCTCCAAGGAATACAAGCAATACAAAGGGCTGAAGAAGGAGAACCTGCGCGACAATATGACCAACGTGGAGATTACGCTCAACATGCTTGCCGAGGCCTCGGCCACCGAACTCTCGCAGCAGGAGAACCCGCAGGGTTTCGCCGAGAGTGCCGGCGTCGCCCGCCGAGGTGGGAAGGTGGCCCAGACAGCCCGGCAACAACTTGAGAAAGAGTTGGGGCGCTCGGTGGTCTCCCCACAGAATGCCAAGAGTCTTGCCGCGAGGAAAGAACAGAAAAAGATAAAATAAGTAATATTGTATGATTACCATAGGAATTACGGGGACGTTGGGTGCCGGCAAGGGCACCATCGTCGATTATCTGGTCAAGAACAAGGGCTTCGTGCACTACAGTGTGCGCGCTTTCCTCATTGAGGAAATCAAGCGGCGCGGCATGGAGGTGAACCGCGACAGCATGGCCGCCGTCGGTAACGACCTGCGGGCACAGCACACGCCGTCGTGGATTGTGGAGCAGCTCTATGAGAAGGCTTCGGCATCGGGATGCAACTGCATCATCGAGAGTGTGCGCACCCCGGGCGAGGTGCAGGCCCTGCGCGGCAAGTCCAACTTCTATCTCTTCGCCGTCGATGCCGACCCCAAGGTGCGCTATGACCGTGCCGTGCTGCGCGGCTCGGAGACCGACCATATCGACTACGAGACCTTCCTCAGCAACGAGCAGCGCGAGATGGACAACGATGACCCCAACAAGCAGAACCTCAAGTACTGCATTGAGCAGGCCGACTTCCGCTTCGACAACGGGGGCACCATCGAGCAGCTCAACGAGCAGGTGGAGAGCGTGCTGGAGCAGATTACCTACCGCCGCCCCAGCTGGGACGAGTATTTCATGGACCTGGCCAATGCCGCCTCCAGGCGCGCCACCTGTGACCGCGGCCGCTCGGGTTGTGTCATCGTCAAGGACCGCCAGCTGCTGGTCACCGGCTATGTGGGCTCGCCTGCGGGCCTGCCGCACTGCGACGAGGTGGGTCACCTCTTCCGCCAGACCATCGATGCTGACGGACACATCAGCACCCACTGCGTACGCACCGTGCATGCCGAGCAGAATGCCATCTGCCAGGCCGCCCGCCGCGGTATCGCCCTCGACGGCGCCACGCTCTACTGCCGCATGACCCCCTGCCGCACCTGCGCCATGCTCATCATCAACTGCGGCATCAAGCGCGTGGTCTGCGAGCGCAAATACCACAGCGGTGCCGAGAGCGAGGAACTCTTCCGCCAGGCCGGCATCCAGCTCGAGTTCTTCCACGACGAAGTACAGCAATACACCAACCAATAAAGAATAATATGAAATTAGCAGAAGCACTCAGCATCCGCAAGGACCTGATGAAGCGCATCGCGCAGTTGCAGGGCCGCATTGCCAACAACGTGAAGGTGCAGGAGGGCGACGAGCCACTGGAGAACCCCGACGAGCTGATGAAGGAACTCGACAGTTGCCTCAAGCAGTTGGAGGACATTATCTTCCGCATCAACGCCACCAACATGAAGACCAAGAACGCCAAAGGGGTGACCCTCACGCAGCTGATGGCGCAGCGCGATGTGCTGACCATGCGCGTGAACACCATCCGCAATGTCTTCAACAGCGCCAGCGAGAGCCAGAACCGCTACTCGCAGTCGGAAATCAAGATGGTGACGGTGGTGGATGTGAAGAAGTTGGGCAAGAAGGTCGACGACCTCTCGGCCAAGTTGCGCGTGCTCGACATGGAGATACAGGCGCTTAATTTCGCCACCGACCTGATTTAACCCCCGTCACGGATAGGGCGAACCGGACCTTCGGAGAGCATGGCTCTTTATTGTCAGCGGCTCGGAGTTGGCCGCACCGTTCCCCTGCGGGGTTGAGCGTCACGGTGCAAACTCAGCACAACAGCACGCCGCACAGCACACGCCGCACGTCGCATTACCAACCGGTTGACTATCCGCCCCTGCGGGGGCTTTTTTATACCTATAGCTTGCGTAGCAATGGCGACCGCGAGAGGTCGGTAGGGTTGGTACCGGGCACCCCTTCGGGCACCGGCATACCGAGTTCCTTAAAGTGTTTCTCCCAGTAGGCGGGCAGTTTGCCCTCCTTGTCGCGCCAATTCATAGGTGCCGATGGGAAGAGGGTGTCGAACACAACCTGGATGAGTTCGGAGCAGTAGTAGGCATCGTTGTCGGGCAGGAAGGCGTTGTCGTAAGGCTTCCCGAGGAGGCTTTTTGCACGGGCAATGACGGCTGCAGTGTCGAAAGGGACGGTGAGTCGATATACCTCTACGGGTATCCGATGGGCAAAAGTGGTTTCGATGGGGCGGCGAGCCACACCGCGCTTCTGAGTGGCATCAATGACGAAAAGGCTGTCGCCCACACGTTCCACTATCGCTACATGGGTATACTGTCCGGTACTTTCTTTTACCGCCAGCCCCATGCCACTGGTGTCGCTGACGAACAGCAGGTCGCCGCTCTGCAGGTGGTTCCATTGTGCATGTGCGATGGCGCAGGCCAAAAACAAAAGGGAGAATGTAAAAAGCTTCTTCATGGCTGATGAGCAAAAAAGCCGTCCTTGCGGGCGGCTTTTTCTACGTTGAATCTGTGAGCGATTAACCCTCCTGGATAGCACCGGTGGGGCAAGCGCCAGCGCAGGTACCGCAGCTAACGCAAGCGTTCTCGTCAATCTTGTAGATGTCGCCTTCGCTGATAGCTCCAACGGGGCACTCATCGATGCAGGTGCCGCAAGCAACACAGATGTCAGTGATTTTGTAAGCCATTCTGTTTTTGTTTTTTAAGATTAATATTGCAATATTTTTTTGCTTTTAAAGCAAGTGCAAAAGTACTAACTTTTCCCGACATGGCAAAATAACTTCACCATTATTGGTGATGTTGTGGGTGTCTATTGTTGTATATCAGCACTTTGGGTGTGCGCTCTTTTCTTGCCAATCCGGTAGCCTATAGTGAGTGGGAGAGCGGATAGAAGCAAAAAGGAAGCCAAGAGCAGCAAGCTACCATTGTTGTCAATATCATAATTAACAAACATTCTATCTTCGTTCAGTGCCAGCTGGTCGGCGCCGGTAATTATCAGGAGTGTGATGAAGACAGAACTCAGCAGGAATAACCATACAAATGCACTTACCAGAAGTCGCCACAATGTGCCCCAAGGTCGGTAGCCAAAGAACTGTCGATAGGTAATATAGTAGTAAAACGGGACGAGCCAGAATAACCCGTCGAGGAGAATTGTGGCAAGGGAGCAGATGAGTATGAGCGTGCACATGAATAGCTGGATGAAGATGCTTTCGGGCAGCGTGTGACGGGTATGTCGCGGAGCGAAGCGGAATAGGAGGTATGTGGGTAGTATCATTATTGTGGTCAACGAGATGGCAGTCCATGCGGGGTGGGTGGAAATCCAAGAGAAGACTGATAGTAAGCTATTGGTTTCGTTGTCGGTAGGGAGCTCGGCACTGCTGACGTTATGACCCAACAGTTGTGCGATGATGACATAAAAGATGGCCACAATGAAGAGCATGTTGACTGGCTTGTAACAGACTTGGCGATGGCCGCTGATGTAGTCGCTGATGAGGTATCCGGGACGGATAAGTAGCTGAAGGAGCGTGTAGGGAAGGGATTGGGAGTCCATGCCCCATACGTCGAGGATGCTTTTCCATACCCATCGCCAGGTGATGCGTCCGTCGCCAGCCTGCTGTCCGCATAGGGGGCAGTATCTGCCGGTGAACTCATGGCCGCAGTTGGGGCAGCAATGCGTAGTCACTCCTTCCTCCCAGTTGCGGGAGGGTGTCTTCTGCCAGGTGTGGAACCGACTATATAATTCTTTCGGGGTCATCTGATATGAGGAGTGTCAGTTTCTAATCACAACGGCATTGGGATATTTCGACAGGTCGAGCTTGAAGTAGTTGTCCTTGAGGCCGACACGCATTTTGGTGACGGTCATCGTTACCTTGGCACCACGAGCGCCACTGCGCATCTCGCGCAGGATGTAGTTCTTTTCCTGAACTTTGATGGTGGCGCTTTTAATCTCGTTGTCTTTGTCCTTTGGCTCGCTGAAGGAGATTTCATAGTAGCCGTCCTTGAGCTTCATCTTGGCCTTGTTGTACTTCTTGTCTAAGTCGAGCCAAAGGTCGCCCTTGCTCTTCTTGCGATTGTTGCCATGGGTGAAAGTGATGGTGTCGCCTTTGGACGAGCGATCAATCTTCCAAGTGTCGGTGCCGTCGAAGCCCGATTCGGTGACCACATCAACGCCCATTATCTTGGTGGTGGACATGGAGCGGTTGAGGTCGCCCTTGTCGGCAACAACGAAGTGTATCTTCACGGAAAGGGGACCCATGCCGGCCTTTACGTCCATCTCGTACTCAACTCCGGCTGCATTGGTCATGGCTGCACGGCATTTGTCCATCACGTCGGTAACCTCGGCAGGCACCTGCGCCTGAACGCCAGCGATGCCCAGCGATAGCGCCAACAATAAGAAAATCCTTTTCATCTTTTGCTTTAAACCTTAAAATATCAGAGCTAACAGTACCCACAGCCAATGGGCTGCCACGCCTGCGCAGAGGCCGCCGATAGTGTGGGCTCCGATAGCCTTGCCGATGAGTTTGCGGTAGCCGAGGCTGTCGAGCATAGCGGTGTGCGTGCTTAGGTAGCCGCTCCAGCACATGCCCATGGCGGTGAACACAGCGATGGCGTTGTTGGTGATGATGCCGTCGGCAATGAACTTGGGCACCAGGCCGATGGCGGCACCCACGGCACCCAGGGCGGTGATGGGGAACGACACCAGGGCACCGCTCTCGAAGCCAAAGAGCCAATAGAAGACCACGTTGATCTTGTCGGCCAGCCAGGTGATGACGGGCACACCCTCGTAGGCCACACCCGTGTACTCGCCGTTGGTGCCGGCAGGGCCGAAGGTCAGCATCATCACGATGGTGCTGATGCAGAGCACACCGGGAATAATGGCCACACCGATACCCACGCCGCTCTTGCCGCCGTCGAGCATAGCGTTGAGGAAGCGTTGGAAGGCGTTGCCCTCACTCTTGAACGAGATGTTCTGCTCGGTGCCCTCCTCTTCGGTCACGGGGCTGTCCATCTCGGGATAGCTTTTCAGCGTGAAACGTTGCATGAGGCGGGTGGAGATGATGCTGCCGATAACGGCGCCCAGCAGGCCCACCAGGGCACCCTTGCCGAAGCCGAGACCCGTCATGAAAGCAATGACCACCAGGCCCATGCCGAAGGCGGTGCCGAAATTGGTTAAGCTAACCAGCTGGTATTTCTTGAAGTAGCGTGCAAAGTTAGTGTCTTTGGCCAGCGAGATGATGGCGGGGTTGTCGCTCAGGAAGGTCATCACGGCACCCAGGGCTGCCACGCCCGGCAGGTTGTAGAGCGGCTTCATCAGCGGGCGCAGGATGTTCTCCATCAGGCGCACCACGCCGAACTCAGTCAACAGCTTGCTGATGGCGCCCATCAGCACACAGATGGCCATGATGTAGAACACCGTCTCGAGCAGCAGGTGATAGGCCGTCTGCATGAAGGTGTTCAGCATGTTGGGCAGCGTCATCTTGTAGGCCAGGAAGCCGAAGAAGGCAAAGAAGATGACCAAGAAGATGAGGGCTTCGATGCTGCGGCTGGTGGTGAATTTCAGCCGTTTGGGTTTGCCGCTCTCGGCGGTCTCGTGGTGACGGAACACCTCAATCGGGTTGAGCACCGACAGCAGGCTGTTTTTCTTGTTATGTTTTTCTTCCATAGGTTGTTATTTCTTGAATAGTTGGTAATAGTCCACCGTCCAGGTGGCACCGATGTTGAAGTTCCACGACTCATTGAAGTGATTTCCCTCATCGTCGGAATAGCTGTCGGTCATGCGGCAACCATAGATGTGCAGGCGTACGTTCTTCTGTTTCGAGGGATACCATTCGAAGCCCAAGCCATAGCGCGCCGAGGTGTGGCCTGCAGCGAGCTGGTGGTCCATCGACACCGACGAACCCAGGGTCACCTTCGACATGTTCTGCTCATACATGCCTTTGATGAAGATGTTGAAGCGGTCGGTAAAGTAGTAGTTGGCGCAACTGACAAAGCCGAAGTTCTTGCCCCAATCGTCGAACGACAGCGCATGGTGCATGAAGTCGAGGTAGATATCCCACTTGTCGTAGACCAACTTGTTGCCTATCATAATCATGTTCAGGTAGTGGTTCCACTTGTACTCCACCATGCTTGTGCTCCACAGTGTCTGCCAATGGCCTACTTTGCCCGACCAATAGAGGTTGTACGACACCAAACCGGCATCGTAATTGAGGCCGTTGTAGTTGACATAGGGCGAGTTGCTTACCTGTGCTACGAAGGTGTGGTTGCCGTCGTCGGTTGTGTAGGCTCCGCTGGTGGCCAGCTGGAAGCAGTAGATATTGCGCCACAGGTTGGTGGGGAAGTAGACGTCGATGGGCGAGGCGTCGTACTCGAAGCCACCCAGCGCCATGGCGTCCTTACCAAAGCGCAGGCGCCAATTCTGTGTGGGCTTATAGTCCAAATACAGGAAATCGGTGTTGTCGAAGAATGTCACCGTGCCGGGTTCTGCCACGATGCGTTGCTTGACATAGTAGCTGAACTTGCCGCCCAGGTCGCCGCCAATCATAATGTTGAAATACCTGCCGTGGAAACCCAGGTTAGGGGTCGTGTCGGTGGTGGTATACTCTCCGTCGGCCCTCACCTCCATCTTCAACTTGCTGAAGGCGTCGCTCCAGGAGGTTTGCGCCTTCAGCGGCATTGTCGCAGCCATTACAGTAATGGCGAATACTGATAATAGAACCTTTGTTTTCAATTTATTATGTATCTATTTTTTCATTTATTCAAACTGCAAAGATACAAAAATAAATGAATACGCGCGTAGAATTTATAATGACACCAACTCTTCTTCTAATGTTCAACGGTTGTTCAACTGCCGTTTAACTAGGAGATGTAGTTAAACAGGAGTGGGAGGGGAGAGGAGGAGTCGGAGGTGGCCCGGAGGGTGGCCTTTTTGTGCCTGTTTTTTAATTCAAGTTATTGATTTATATGCAGATATTTAGTTTTTAACAATTCCATGCCTCCGGATGTGCATAAAACGGTGTTTTCCGCCTTCCCGCGGGCCGTCCTGCCCCCTGTTTTTGGCCTTTCCGGCAAAAAAGTTTTGTGTGTATAACATTGATATACAGATAAGATATGTCTTTTGCCGAATTTTTTTGAAAAAATATTTTGGTAGTTTTGAAAATGGTTGTATCTTTGCAGCCGTTTTCGATCGGAAAACGACAGTTCATAGAAACGGATGAGAAGAAAGAGATAGCGTGTGTCACTTATTCTATATAAGATAGGATAGGGGATACGAAGACGAGTCAAAGGTAAACAAAGAACAATTCTTACAATGAAGAGT
>JAGCOF010000021.1 GCA_017645585.1 Bacteroidales bacterium | reverse complement strand
TGAGAGGGGAAAGGTGAAAACCAATGCTTTGCTTTTAATTTTGAACTTTTAACTTTTAACTTTTAACTTTTTCGTATCTTTGCACCCAAATTAGAGCAACTATGGACACACAGGTTATCATCATCACAGGCGCCTCGTCGGGCTTCGGCAAGGCCACCGCCGAACTATTGTCACAGAAAGGTCACACCGTCTACGGCCTCTGCCGCCGCGCGATGGAGGACACGCAGATAAAATACCGCCAATGCGACGTGCGCAACCGCGAAAACATACGTTCTGTCGTGGAGCAGATTGTTGCCGAGCAGGGTAGGGTGGACGTCCTCATCAACAATGCCGGCATGGGCATCGGCGGCGCCCTGGAGCTGGCCACCGAGGAGGAGATAGACCTGCAGATGGGGACCAACTTCATGGGGTGCGTCAACATGTGCCAGGCCGTGCTGCCCTACATGCGCAAGGCGCGCGCGGGCAAAATCATCAACCTGAGCTCCATTGGAGGCGTGATGGGCTTGCCCTACCAGGGCTTCTACTCGGCTTCGAAGTTCGCCATCGAGGGCTTCAGCGAGGCTTTGAGCGCCGAAGTGCGCCGCTTCGGCATCAGGGTGTGCATGGTGGAGCCGGGCGATTTTGCCACAGGCTTCACGGGCAGCCGCAAGAACAGCCAGGCGTCGCTCGACGACCCCGACTACGGGCCCGTCTTCAAGCGCTCGCTGGCCATCATCGAGAAGGAGGAGAACGGCGGCCTGCAGCCGGCGGTGCTGGCCCGCCGCATCGCCAAGCTGGTGGAGAAGAAGAACCCGCCGCTGCGCAACGTGGTGGCCAACCTGGAGCAGTGGCTCTCGGTGGTCATCAAGCGCATCCTCACCGGCAACCAGATGGTCGGCATTTTGCGAGACTACTACAAAAGTTGAGCAATAATGTCAACCTGACATTATTCCTGCGAGACTACTATAAGAGCTGATTAAAGTTATTTACAGCGCTTTGGCGAAGACGGCGCGCTGCATCAGGGGCTTGGTGTGGTACTGTGTCTCCCAAATCTTCACGGCTTCGTTGCCGATGATCTGGGGGTTGGTGTAGGCAGTGTGCACACCGAAGCGGATGGCGGCCTCGTTCATGTCGCTGTAGTAGATGCTGTGCACGCCGCGTTTCTGCCACTCAGGCAGCACGCCGTTGAGCAGCAGGTCGATGGTGTCGAACTTGTGCAGGGCGCGCAGGATGTGGTACCAGCCGAAGGGGAAAAGCTTGCCATTGGCCTTTTTGTAGGCCTTGGTGAGGTCGGGGATGCTGAGGCCGAAGGCGACAAGGTTGTCGTTCTCATCCTCGACAAACTGCACGAAGTCGAGGTTGACGAAGGGGATGTACTCCTTGATGTAGACGCCGATCTCCTTCTCGGTCATGGGCACGAAGTCGTAGAGGTCCTTGAAGCTCTCGTTGATGGAGTGGAAGAACTTCCAGGCATGGGGATATATCTCCTTGCGGCTCTTGACTTTGACGAGGTGCAGGTGGTATTTCTCCATGATGATTTTGTTGAGTCGGGCCACCTTGTCGGGCACAGGTTGGTTGGCCTGCATGGAGTACTGCTGCCAGCGGCACTTGATTTCGTAGCCGGCGCGCTCGATGAAGCGCACGTAGTACTCGGGGTTGTAGAGGGTGGAGGTGTTCTGGCGGGCGTCGAAGTTGTCGATGGCCCAGCACTCCTTGTCCATATCGGTGAAGCCGAAGGGGCCTTCGATCTCGTTCATGCCGTGGGCGCGGCCGTATTCGGCCACCTTGTCGAGCAGGGCGGTGAAGACGTCGTAGTCCTCGATGAAGTCGAACCAGCCGAAGCGGACGGCCTTCTTGTTCCAATGCTCGTTGACGGTGCGGTTGATGATGGCGGCCACACGACCCACCACCTTGCCGTCGCGGTAGGCGAGGAAGAGCTCGCGCGAGCAGTGCTCCAGCGAGGGGTTTCGGTCGGTGAGGAGGTTGACCTCGTCGAAGTCGAGCGCTGGAATATAGCTCGGCACATCCTTGAAGAGCTTGTTGGGGAAGGCGATAAAGCGCCGCAAATCGCGGCGGCTTTTAACGGTACGGATAGTAATCATTTTGAGAGTTTTAAGTTTTGAGTTTTAAGCTTTAAGTGGCAAGCACCACTTAAAACTCACAGCTTACGGCTCGCAGCTTCTAAAGTACTTCTTGTTTCTTGAAAGCTTTGTAAATCTTCTCCACTCCGATGTCGATCTGCTCGTGGGTGTGGGTGGCCATGAGGGCGAAGCGGATGAGGGTCTCGTCGCTCGGCACGGCGGGCGAGATGACGGGGGTCACAAAGACGCCGTCGACCAGCAGGTCGTGGGTGATGGTGAAGGTCTTCACGTTGTCGCGGATGAAGAGCGGGATGATGGGCGTCTGGGTGTTGCCTATCTCGAAGCCCAGGTCCTTGAAAGCCTTGAAAGCATAGCGCTGGTTGTCCCAGAGGGCGGCGTTGCGCTCAGGTTCGCTGCGCATGATGTGCAGGGCTTCAAGCACCGAAGCGGTGCTGGCAGGAGTGATGCTGGCGGTGAAGATATAGGGGCGTACCGAGTGTTTCATCCAATTGATGGTGTCCTTGTCGGCGGCGATGAAGCCACCCACCGAGGCGAGGCTCTTGCTGAAGGTGCCCATGACGAGCTCCACGTCGTTGAGCTTGCCGAAGTGGTCGCAGGTGCCACGTCCTTCGCGGCCGAAGACGCCGAGGCCGTGGGCCTCGTCGACCATCAGGGTGGCGCCGTATTTGTTGCAGATGTCCACCATCTTGTCCACCTGCGCCACATCGCCCTCCATGGAGAAGACGCCATCGGTGACCACCAACTTGGAGGCCTCGACGGGCACCTTGGCCAGGACACGCTCAAGGTCGGCCATATCGTTGTGGCGGTATTTCTGCGTGGAAGCAATGGTGATGAGACGGCCCTCCATGATGCTGGCGTGCACGCGCTCGTCATAGAAGAGGTAGTCGCCACGGCTGCACACGTTGGGGATGACGCCGCTGTTGGCCAGGAAACCGGCCGAGAAGAGCATCACGCCGTCCTTGCCGAGGAACTCGGCCAACTCGTCCTGCAGCTGTATGTGAATGTCGAGCGTGCCGTTGAGGAAGGGCGAGCCGGCGCAACCGGTGCCGTACTTGTCGATGGCGCGTTTGGCGGCCTCTTTCAGACGCGGGTCGTTGGTGAGGCCCAAGTAGCTGTTCGAGCCGAACATAAGGATGGGATGGTCGTGCCCGGTGACATACACTTCGGTGTTCTGCTCGCTGCAGATGGGAGTGAAGTAAGGATAAATACCCAGGGCTCTCATCTCCTGGGGGTAGGTGTATTGTGCTAACTTTTGCTGTAGCGGCTTCATAGTTTTTAACATTTAATGAAAGTGCAAAGAAACAAAAAATTTCCGAATAATGGGCAAATTAAAATGTTAAAAGTGAATAGAGGCTCTCCGTCAGACGGCTGACGCCTATCCTAAACGTCTGTTTATTAATATATTCATCACCCATTATTTTTTTTGCCATCTCGGCATAGGAGAGGGCCTCCAGGGGCTCACGAATACCTCCGGCGGCCTTGAAACCGATTGCTTTTTTGTTAAAATTAACGTTTTCTTTAACTACATTTAACATCACCTCGGCTGCCTCGGGGGTGGCGCCGGTGGCAATCTTGCCGGTGGAAGTCTTGATGAAGTCGGCGCCGCCGTCGATGGCCAGGCGTGCAGCCTTGGCAATGAGGGTGGGGGAGGGGAGTTCACCGGTTTCGAGGATGACCTTCAGCGTGTGGGTGCCGCAGGCGGCCTTCATGGCGGCCACCTCGTCGCGCACAGCGTCGTCTTCGCCGGCCAGCAGGAGGCCGCGGCTGATGACGATGTCCACCTCGTCGGCGCCGTCGTCCACGGCACGCCGCACCTCTTCTACCCTCAGGTCGAGAGGCAGCTGCCCATGCGGGAAGGCGCCGGCCACGCTGGCCACACGGATGCCGCTGCCAGCCAGCACCTGCCTGGCTACGGAAACAAAACGGGGATAAACGCACACGGCAGCCACGGTGGTGCCATCGGAAAGGCGCATCGCGAGGGTGCGACGGCAGAAGTCGGCCACCGACTGTACGTTGTCGATAGCGTTAAGAGTGGTGTTGTCGATGCAGGAGAACACCCTCTTGGCAAGGTCCCTGTCCATCAGAGCAGCTGGCTAATTTTCTCCACACGGCGCTGGTGACGGCCGCCTTCGAAGGGGGTGTCGAGGTATTCGTCGACAATCTGCAGAGCGGTGGCTTCGTCGATGAAGCGGGCGGGGATGGAGATGCAGTTGCAGTCGTTGTGTTGACGTCCCAGGTGGGCGATCTCGGGCGTCCAGCAGAGAGCGCAGCGCACATGGGGATATTTGTTGACCGTCATCTGCACACCGTTGCCGCTGCCGCAAATCACGATGCCTCGTTTGTATTCGCCTTTGTTGAGTGCTGAGCCTACCTGGTGGGCGAAATCGGGGTAGTCGCAGCTCTCGGTCGAGTGGGTGCCGAAGTCTTTCACCTCCAAATCACGTGCCTTGAGGTGCTCAATCACTTTCAGTTTCAGTTCGTAACCCGCGTGGTCGCAGGCAATAGGGATGATTTCCTTCATAGTACGGAATATTTTTTGCAAAGATACGACAATTATTTCACTCCCACATAGTTCCCCCTTCCCAATTTTTCAACATCTTATGACCACACACCCTTCTTAACACCGTTTGTTAATCGTCGTGTTAATTCCTGTGAGCAACGTGGTTGATAAGTTTTCTGTGTTGAGAACAACCCTTTTTTTCAGCCCCTTTTCAACAAAACCATCCTTTCGTAACTGCTGTTTCGGGATATAAACTTTTAACTGTTTGAACACCGTATTAACAACACGTTGATAAAAATCACAAATAGCTGAAATCAAAGAAATAAAACTGATGAAAACTGTGTGAATAGTTCTCTGATAACTTTATCTGCCAAGATGCAGTTAGCATAGTTATCAACCAAACTAACAGCCATAAAAAATAAACAAAATTAAAATGAATTTAAAAGAAATAATCTTTAAACGGTGAAAAAGTCGTATCTTTGCACTTTGAAATCAAAGGATAAGTCACTATGACCGACAATGAATTGAAGCAGGAAATACTGCGCCTGAAGAAAGAAAAGAACGCCGTCATATTAGGTCATTATTACCAGCGGCACGAAATACAGGAACTGTCCGACTATGTGGGCGACAGCTTGGCATTGGCTCAGAAGGCCCAGGAGGCAACGGCAGACATCATCGTCTTCTGTGGAGTGCATTTCATGGCCGAAACCGCCAAAATCCTCAATCCTCAGCGCAAGGTGCTGCTGCCCGATATGGAAGCCAGCTGCTCATTGGCCGAAAGCTGCAAGGCCGAGGACTTCGCCAAGTTCAAGGCCGAGCACCCCGACCACATGGTCATCAGCTATGTCAACTGCTCCGCCGAAATCAAAGCCCTCAGTGACCTTATCTGCACCAGCGGCAACGCCGAGAAGCTGGTGCGCGCACTACCCAAAGAGCAGAAAATCATCTTCGCGCCCGACCGCAACCTGGGCGGCTACATCAATCAGGTCACCGGTCGCCGGATGCTGCTCTGGAACGGCGTCTGCACCGTGCACGACGCCATGCAGGCCGAGGCGGTGCTGCAGCTCAAGGCCGAGCACCCCGACGCCCCCGTCATTGCCCACCCCGAATGTAACCCCGCGCTGCTCAAGGTGGCCGACTTCATCGGCTCCACCAAGGCGATGCTCAACTACATCAAGGCCTCTGCCGCCAAGCAGTTCATTGTGGCCACCGAGACGGGCATCCTCTACGAGATGAAGCGCGAAAATCCCGACAAGGAGTTCATCACCCTGCGCGACA
Source organism: Bacteroidales bacterium (assembly GCA_017645585.1). Lineage (GTDB taxonomy): Bacteria > Bacteroidota > Bacteroidia > Bacteroidales > P3 > Colimorpha. The sequence continues at coordinate 32,377 of JAGCOF010000021.1, read as the reverse complement.
ACAAGAGCTGCGCCTGTGACGACTGCGCCTACATGAAGCTCAACACGCTGGAGAAACTGTATAAATGCCTGCGCGACGAGCAACCTGAGATACTGATGAGCCCCGAGATGATCGAGGCCGCCAAGCGCCCCATCGTCCGCATGCTCGACATGAGCCGCCAACTCGGCATCATCAAATAAGGCGGAACAATCTTATCCAATCAGCCGCTCCAATTGCTTCGCGGTAGCTTTGGGCAATAGGGAGCGGAAATGAGTCAGCAGCCGTTCGCGGCTTTCCTCGGGGCTGCGGTCGCAGAGGTATGTATCGCGGCTGAACAGGTGTTCGGGGACATTCAGCAGCGCCCAACCCCAGCCGTAACGGTTGCCGTGTTTGTCGTGGGGATAGACAAAGTCTTCGGTCACCACGCGGCAGGCCATCTGCAGGCGGGTCACATAGCTGTCGAAGCGGCTGCGCATCTTGGCACCCGTAAAACCGCAGGCGGCGCGCAAATCGCGTGTAATCATGCTGCCGTTCACCTGCAGCACCGACAGGATGGCGCCCTCCACCGACTCCTCGTCGGGCAGCGGATGGCGGCTGCGGCGCCAATTGCACAGATCGGGCCACCACTCCAGCGTGACGAACCCCGCCTTGCCGTCGAAGAACTTGCCGTAGGCAAAATGACCTTCGGTGACGACGGGTCCTTTCCAATCCCACAGCGGCCAGTCCCAGCTGCCGTCGTCCAGCAGCTTGTAGCGACATTCCGGCGCCATCATCTCGTCGGCCGAGAAACCGGGTATGGTGCCCGCGAGGAGCGGCAGGAAGCCGATGCGCTCGATGGTCTCCATCAACTCAGGGCAGTCGTGTATCATTGTCTTCATAGGTGTCTGCTGTAATCGGATTGCAAAAATACATAAATTCTCCGACATGTGAATAAATATTCGTAATTTTGCAGTTCGAAACAATACGACTATGATAGGACAACCCCAAGTATATGATGCCCTCAGCCGCATGGGCATCCCCTTCGACTACTACGAGCACCCCGAGGCACCCACCATCGAGATTGCCGCGCAATTCTACCGCGGCGAGGGCACCACGCTCTGCAAGAACCTCTTCTTCCGCAACCACAAGGGCAACCGCCACTACCTCGTCATCATGGACAGCCGCTTCCCGATGGACATCCACGATATGGAGCACCGCCTGCATCAGGGGAAACTCAGCTTTGCCAGCCCTGAGCGCATGATGCGCTACCTCGGCGTGCGGCCCGGCAGCGTGTCGCTGTTTACACTTGTAAACGACGCGAACCACGAGGTGACACTCTTCGTGGACAGGAACCTCCTGAACGCCCAGAAAGTCAGCTTTCACCCCAACGACAACCGCGCCTCGCTGGTGATAACCCGCGACGACATGTTGAAGTTCATCCACGGGATCGGCAACCCCCACGAGGTTGTTGATTTATACGACCCGAATTGTTGATAACCCAACAAAAACCAATGTTTCACGTGAAACCTTTTTCGGACAGAAAAATTAGGTCGTGCACGATGTAAATAGTTGTCAGTTGTTAGTTGTCAGTTGTCAGTTCGACCTTCAATCCACCCCCAGAAAGCTCCTTTGTTGGACAAAAACAGGCAAAGGCGGCAATTGTCGTTACTAATAATCATGTTATAAGCTAATTAAATGCCGTTTTGCCATCAGTGTCACTACGGACCCCCTCCGACTCTGGTCCGACTCAAGTCCGAGTCAACTCCGACTGAAGTCCGACTGCGGTCGGAGAAAAGACGGTGCATCTACGGTGCACTTACGGATATGTCGTGCACGACATAAATTCCTTTTTATAACCTCCCCGCCCTTGGCGGTAATCCTGTTAATCTTATCATTTTTTCTGGATATATGGATTACGCGCAGCGGGAGATTTTGCCATTCCAATTATTGTTTGTGTTTTGCTGTTGTCCATTTTTACCCAAGGTTCAATGAAGGTCAAGTGAAGGTCAAAGGCAGGTTAGAGGCAGGTTAATAGCAGGTCAATAGCAGGTTAACCCGAGGTTAACCCGATGTCATCCCGAAATAATACCGATTACCGATCACCCATTTATCTCCCGCCTGCGGCGTAATCCAATAATCCAAGGATTTATAGATTACCGCCGCCAGGCGGGGAGACTGAAACCACAGCGGGAGAAATAAATTTTGCCAGATGAAATAATCTTTGTATCTTTGCAGTCGGAAACAACAATAAATAAAATGCCAAAAATATACGAATACTTCGGTTTTATCTTCTACTTCTACTCCAACGAACACGAGCCGATACATGTGCATGTGAAACACGGTGATTGTGAGAGTATTTTTGAGTTGATTATGATGAATGGTGAGTTGAGCAACATCAATATACGGGAGAAGCATGGAGAGCCTCCTTTGACGGCCAAGGACAAACGTGTGGCAGAAGCGTTTATTCGCAAATACAGCAAAAATATCATCGACAAGTGGGTGCGTTTCTTTGTGATGAAGCAACAGGTGAGAAGCACCAATATCAAGACGAAAATATGAGCGAAAGACTATATATAACAGATGCATACGACCTGGGCGGGCTGAAGGTGCGGCTGGTGTTCAGCGACGGTACCGACAGCACGGTTGATGTCGGCGACTACATCCGTCGGCATCCGCATCCGCAGTACAACAAATACCTTGACCCCAAGAAGTTCAGCACCTTCACTCTCGACGGTGGCAATATTGTTTGGGGCCGTAATTGGGACTTAATCTTTCCGATAGAACAACTATACAAAGGTATTATTAACTAAAAAACAGCAATGTAAAAAAGACAAAAAACATATTGAGCTAACCGCCCATTATTCTCGCTGCAAGAATCTGGACAATTCTTCTTCCTATGAGAATAAGCTCGGGGGTAGTTCACGCCAGGGCGTGAATTATTCGCAACTTATTGATAGGATAGGCAGTCCAGAGCCTTGCAGCCAATAAGGAGCAACAAAAGAATAATTCAACGCCTTTTTTATCTATAAGGTTCGCTAAAAAAATATTCATGCCTGTAAGATTTGACCCGAGAAATGCGTATTATAATAGGGCATTTTTGTTTAATCCAACAAAAACAACAATACAATGAAACAACACAGCACTAAAATCATCGCAGCACTCTTCGCAGTGCTGATGGGAACGACAAATGTTTATGGACAGTATTATGCCTACGACTTTTCCGCCGCCGCTCCGAGCGGGCAGACTCTCTACTACAAAATCTACGACTCAACCCAGGTCAGCGTGGTTAGTCCTTATACGAGAAGCAGCGACAGCAACTATGTCTCCGGCGACCTAATCATCCCTGAGACGGTGTCCTATTGCGGGACCACCTACACGGTAACCGAGCTTAAGACCCATGACTTTATGATTGGCGCTTTCTTCAACTGCAAGACGCTGACATCAATTTATGTGCCGAACAGTGTGAGATACATGGGAGAATACTCTTTCGCTTACTGCTCTTCGCTTGTCTCTGTCCATCTGCCGGACAGCATAACGTATATTCCAAATATGGCATTCAAGGGTTGTATTTCGCTGCCACAAATCACCTTGGGCCGATGCGTCACGAACATCTTCTCAGATGCATTCCTTTTTTGCCAGGCACTGATGGAAATGCATTTGCTTAACAATGTAGCACCCAGTGTCGGCTACCGTGCCCTGTGGGACATTCCCGACACAGCCAAAATATACATCCCATGCGGTAGCACGGCCTCTTACACGTCAGTACAGGAATGGAGTCAGCATTTTTCCACATTCATCGAGGAGCTGGGATATGTTCTTGATGTTACGGCATCAAACGAGGAACATGGTAGCATCGAGGTTATCAGCGAACCCACCTGCAACAATCCTCAAGCCGAGCTGCTTGCCACCGCTAACGAGGGCTACCACTTCGAGGGTTGGAGCATTACCCCTGGCTACCAAAACATTGTCACCGACAATCCGCTCACCGTCACTGTGATAGAAGATATATCTATCGTCGCCTACTTTACCCCTGACAGCACCGAGGGTATAGAGGGCGTGGTGGCGCTGGACGCCAAGGTGTATATCAACAACGGGCAGATTGTGGTGGAGGGTGCAGAGGGCAACACCGTGTGGCTGTATGACGCTGTGGGGCGTCTGCTGGCCACGCGGCAGGACGACTACTCGGCGCTGCGGTTCGATGTGCCCGCCGCAGGCACCTACCTGATCAAGGTCGGAAACCATCCGGCGCGCCGCGTGGTGGTGGTGAGATGATTATTCTATCATGTTTAATGTTAAAAAGTGCCCTCAAGGGCACTTTTTTGTTTCCATTCTGGAAAAAGTTTGTATTTTTGCATTACAGAACTTTGGTTGTTTTTTTAATCTGGAATGAAAGATATCAAGGGATATAATGCTTTGGTTACCGGTGGCACGTCGGGCATGGGGTGGGAGTACTGTCGGCAGCTGGCCGCCAAGGGCTGCAATGTGCTGATGGTGTCTGTCCAACGGGAGTTGCTCGAAACACTGCCGCAGACGCTGACAGAGCAGTATGGCGTGCAGTCGTGGGGCCTCTATGCGGACCTCTCGCAGGAGTCGGCGGCCGACGAGGTGTGGAACTACTGCCAGGAGCGGCACCTCGAGGTCGACATACTCGTCAACAATGCCGGCATGTTCTTCTTCCATGAGCTCGACAGGGCGACGCAGGAGAAGGCCCTTACGATGATGCGCCTGCATGTCGTCACCCCCACGCGGCTGATGATGCTCTTCGGCGAGGCCATGAAGGAGCGGCGCCGGGGATATATCGTCAATATGTCGTCGATGACGGCGAAGCTGCCGACCCCCGGGATAACGATGTATTCGGCCACGAAGGCCTATCTGAAGAGTTTCTCCAAGTCGTTGTATTTCGAGATGGCGCCCTATGGCGTCGGGGTAACCACCGTGTTGCCCGCTGCAGTGGCCACGCCGCTCTACCACATTCAACCGCGCCTGATGAAGCTGGGTGTCGCCATAGGCCTTATCCGCACGCCGCAATGGCTGGTGAAACGGGCCCTGCGCGGCATGTTGCGCAGGCGCCATGTGGTGAAACCCGGCGTGATGAACTACTGCCTGCCGGTGCTGATAAAGCTGCTGCCCAACAAGCTGGAGCTGATGATTTGGGACAGCTTCAACGCCAAGGGCCAATGAGGTGTTTCGCCGAATGAAAAAAATGTCGTATTTTTGCAGCCGAAATGAAACAGAATGAATACATCGTCAGTGAGCCTAAGGAGCTGCTCACGTTCTTGCAGGAAATAATGCCCGACAGCAGTCGCACGAAGGTGAAGGAGCTGCTGGCACACAATGTTTATGTCAACGGGCGGCGCACGTCGCAGTTCAACTTCCCCCTGCAAAAGGGGATGAAGGTGAGCATCGAGAAGGTTAGCGGAAAGGACCGTCTGCGGCCGCGCGACCTGGATATCGTCTACGAAGACCAGCACCTGCTGGTGGTCAACAAACACGAAGGGCTGCTGAGCTACAGCAAATACCCCAATGACAAAACTGTCATCACGGTGTTGAACCAATATCTGGAGGCATCGCACCAGCGCTGTCACGCCCACATCGTGCACCGTCTCGACCGCGACACCAGCGGCTTGATGGTGGTGAGCAAGAGCAAGGAGGTGAGCCAGAAATTCGAGGAGGATTGGAAGGGGATGGTGTTCGATCGCCGCTATGTGGCGGTGGCTTGGGGCAAGATCGAGCCACCGAAGGGCGAGGTGAAGAGTTGGTTCACCGACGGTGAATACTGCGTCCTGTCGTCGCCTGTGGACAACGGCGGCAAGCTGGCGGTGACGCACTACGAGGTGAAGCAGACGAGCCGCCGCTATTCATTGGTGGAATTAAAACTCGATACCGGAAGAAGGAACCAGATACGTGTCCATCTGCGCGATTTGCAGCACCCTGTGGTGCACGATCCGATGTATGGTTACAAGGAGGATCTCTCGCCGGTCAATCGGCTGTGTCTGCATGCCTACCGCCTCTGTTTCACGCATCCCGTCACCGGTAAGCGCCTGAAGTTTGAGACACCCGTCCCTGCGTCGTTCCTGAAGCTGATGGAGCTTTAGAGGGTCTCTTTGAGGGCCACGAGGGTGCGGCGGAGTTCGGTGAGGTTGTTGATGACCGTCTGCTTGGGGTCGTCGAGCGGACGGGTGCGCATCTGCTCGCGGGCGCCCTCGAGGGTGTAGCCGCATTGGCGGGTGAGGTACTGTATGCGACGCAGCAGGTCGATGTCGTGCTCGGTATAGTTGCGCACTCCACGGCGGTTTTTGACGGGCTTTAGGCAGTCGAACTCCGTCTCCCAGAAGCGGAGTACCGAGGCGGGTTCGCCGAGCTCGTCGGAGACTTCGCGGATGCTGTAGTAGAGTTTCTTGTTTTCCATATACTTGTGTTTTTGATTAATACGAATAATAGCTCTGGTTCTCGAGGTAGGTCTTGCGCTTCTCGTACTTGACGTCGCGCAGGGCGTCGGCCTTGATGTTGATTTGGAAGAACCAGCTCTGGTAGTAGCCGAAGGGGACCCAACTGAAGCGCATCTCCCAGCAATGCAGGTCGCGATAGATGTCGACGGTGGTGTAGCTCATGCCGTGGTTGGCGATGTCGTAGCCGGTACTCATGGCGAGGCGCCAATTCTTAGTGAGGCTGACGTTGGCCGAGAGGGTGATGCTCTGGATGGTTTCGCTCTTGAAGTTCATCTCGCGCGCCACATAGCGGTCAACATGGCTGTAGGTGTAGCTGAAGCTGACGTTCCAGGGGACGCTGAAGTCGACATAGCCGCCCGTGAGGAGCGAGCTGTTGTATCCCAGCGGCGTCTGGATGACGGTGCGGGTGGGACGTCCCTCGCTCTTGGTGTCTTTGTCGCCCTTGAAGGTGTTGTTGTTGAGGCTGTAGGAGAGTTGGGCGCTCCAGGTGGAGTTGTCCATGCGGAAAAGACGTCCTTCCTCGTTAATGAGCAGTTTGTTGTGGACGAGGCCGAGGGTGTCGATGACGTAGGGGCAGAAGGAGCCGCTGTAGTTGAGCACAAGGGCCTTGAAGAGGGTGGTGCGGCCGCTGACGGCGAGGTTGGAGAGACGCAGCGAGTCTTTGGCCATATCGTAGCTCATATTGAGGTTGAGGCTTTCGATGAGGGGCACCTTGATGACTTCGGCGGTGGTGTCGAAGGGGTTCTGAACTTTGATTTCGAGGTTGTTTCCGAGGCCGAGACGCAGGCTTCCGCTCTTACCGTCGGGGGGTCCTCCGTAGAGGCTTTGCTGGAAGATGGAGTAGCGGTGGACGTAACCTGTGGTGTCGGTGTATTGCTGCCACCAGCCGTAGCGTTCGTCACCGAAGTCGGGGTGGTAGCTGAAGCCGATGCTGGGGTTGATAACATGGCGCAGTGCCTTCAGTGGGCCGACCTTGAATTGGAACATACCGTAGATGCGAGTGGAGAGCGAGGAGGTGAGGGTGAAGTCGCGGTTGCTTTTGAAGCCGAAGACGGTGTCGGTAGTGGTGATGCCGGTTTGGTTGTCGTAGTTTTGGCGGATGGTGCTCCAGTGCCAGCGCTCGTTGTAGCTGACGGAATTGGTCCAATTGAAGAATTTGAGCACTTTGACGGTGCTGGAGAGGGGTATCTGGTGCTGGATGCCGTACTGCATCAGGCCGAGTGTCTGGGTCTTGAAGAGGTCGGTGTCCTGGGTGGTGAGGTTGTTCTCGGCGTTGAGGACATAGGAGAGCGAGATGTTTTCCCACCAGCGGTAGGCGCCCGAGGGGTTGCGGCGGCGCAGGGGGTAGACGGTGATGGAGGAGAGCGACACGGAGGGGAGTTTGATGTTCATCACGCCGGTTTGGGCGTTGAACGACTCACGAGCCGAAGCGGTGAGGTTGAGATAGGAACCTATCTTGGTGGTGTAGCTGATGGAGGAGGTGGTGGTGGAGTTGAAGTAGTCGTTGCGGTTGGTGGTGTTTTTGTTGTAGTTGCGGCTCTGCAGGTTGACGTTGGCCGAGAAACGGCTGTAGGGGTTGGCCTTGGGGTCCTGGTCGTGGCGCCAGGTGAACTTGAAGTCATCGAAGGCGCTGAAAGTGTTGCTGTCGCCGCGGATACCCTCAAAGGTCTGTCCGAAGCGCAGGTCGACGGCGCCCTTGTATTTGTAGCGCTTGTAGTAGTTGCTTTTGGCTTCAAGGGCCCAGCTGAGGTTGGTGTAGAGTTCGGCGGTGAGGGCCAGGTCGATGAAGTCGTTGAAGGCGAAGTAGTAGCCGCCATCCCTGAGGTAGTAGCCGCGGTAGTTCATCCAGCCGTAGGAGGGGATGAGCACGCCGCTTTGGCGGTTCTTGTTCAACGGGAAGAAGGCGAAGGGGAGCGCAACAGGGGTAGGGGCGTCCTCGACGGTGAGCCAGGCGGGGCCGGTGACGATTTTGTCGTTGGTGATGAGCTTGGACTTGGTGAAGTTGATGGCAAAGTGGGGGTGGGCGTAGTTGCAGGTGGTATAGCTGCCGCCACTGAGATACATGACGCTGTCGTTGAGTTTCTTCACCTTGTTGCCATGCAGGAAACCGTCGCCCTCCTGGGTGATGACGCTCTGGATGATACCTTTCTGGGTGTTGTAGTTGAAGGTGATGGTGTCGGCGTGATATTCAGCGTCGTCTTGCTTGAAGTAGGGGCGTCCGGCAATGTTGCCGGCGGTGTCGGTGGTGCCGTGGGCATGGAGAATCTGGTTCTCAAAGTCCACATCCACACGGTCGGCCTGCAGGATCATCTTGTCGTAGTCGATGCTGCCGTCGGTGTAGAGGAATGCGTGACGCGTGTCGAGATTGATGGCCACCGAGTCCTTGGCCTTGTATTTGATGGTGCTTTTGATGGCGTTGGAGGAGACGTGTGCCAGGGTGTCAATGTCGCTCTGCGCCGACGCCGACAACCCCACCGCCACCATTAGCGGCAGCAGCAGCGCCCTCAGCAAGTGTCCTCCGTTTACCCTCAAATTATTAAATTTTCAATATTCAAAAAATGTTCGTATCTTTGCATTTCAGTTTGCAAAGATAAAACTATTTATGCAAACTGTAAAACAAAAAAGTTATTGTTTTGGCTATGAAACGATTATTTGCGATAATTATTGTGTTGCTTTTACCCTGCGGGGCCGTTTTCTCGCAAAAAAAAGACACCTATCACGTACGTACGGTAGTCATTGACCCAGGGCACGGAGGCGCCAAACCGGGCGCCCAGGGCAGCCGCTCGTGGGAGAAGGACATCACCCTCTCGGTGGCCAAGAAATTCGGCAAGCTCATCGAGGACAACTATCCTGACGTGAAAGTCCTCTATACCCGCACCACCGACGTGGATGTCTCGCTGGCCGAGCGTGCCCATATCGCCAATCGCAACAAGGCCGACCTCTTCATTTCTGTGCACGCCAACTCACACCCCACCAGCGCGCCCACCGGTGTGGAGACCTTCGTGATGGGCCTCTCCGAGAGCCGCGCCAACCTGGAGGTGGCCAAAAAGGAGAACGCCGATATACTGCTGGAGGCTGGCTATAAGGACAATGCCGACTACAGCGGCTTCGACCCCAACGCGCCGGAGTCCTACGTGATGCTCACCATGTTCCAGAACGCCTTCATCGACAAGAGCCTCAACCTGGCGCAAGCCATACAGAATCAATACCGCCAGAACCTGCGCACCATCAACCGCGGTGTGAAGCAGGCCGAGCTCTATGTGCTCTACAAGACTACCTGCCCCTCGGTGCTCACCGAGATAGGCTTCATCAGCAACCCCACCGAGGAGTCCTTTATGCTCAGCGACGAAGGACAGGCCAAGATTGCGGTGTGCCTCTTCAACGCCTTCATGAACTACAAGTCGGCCGAAGAGGGCACCAACCGCATTGCCAATCCTGTCATCAACCTCAAGGGCTGGAACGTAGCCCCCAAGGCCGAAGAGACAAAGAAAGAGGCCCCCAAACCCGAACCGGAGCCCGTAGCCGAAAAGCAGCAGCCTGCGCCGCAACCCGAACCTGTTACCGAGCCGCAACAGGTGGCTGCCCCTGATACAGTGGTGGCCGAAGTGGTGGCACCGGTGGCAGTACCCACCGAGAAACCGACGCCCGCCGTGGAGTTGCCCGCCGTGCAGCAGCCCCAGGAGTCCGCCCCCAAGGAAGAGGCCAAGCCTGCGCCCAAACCTCAGCAGGAAGCCACCCCGGCCCCCAAACCCCAACCCGAAACCAAACCTGCGCAACAGCAACCCAAGCAGGAGTCTAAACCCGCCACCAAGACACAGAGCAATGCCGGCGTTATCTACCGTGTGCAGTTCTGCACGGCTCAGCGCCAGATGAAGGCGGGCGACCCCGACCTGCAGGGCGTTAGGGACATCCACGTTGTGCAAAACGGCAAATACTACGTCTACTCCGCAGGCGACTACTCCTCGGTGCAGGAAGCTCGTCAGCGCTGCAAGAAAATCAAGGAAACCACCTCGTTCCGCGACGCATTCGTCATCGCCATCTACCGCGGCGAACGTATCACGCTGGAACGTGCGGCACAGATAGAAAAGAACAAGAAATGATAGAAATCAAGGATATCTCCAAGCTCTACGGTGAGCAACGTGCAGTGGACCATGTCAGCTTCACGGTGCAACAGGGCGAGATCGTGGGCCTGCTGGGCCCCAACGGCGCCGGCAAGTCGACGCTGATGAAGATTCTCACCTGCTTCATCCCGCCCACCGAAGGCGAAGCCACCATCTGCGGACACAGCATCTATGACGACACCCTCGCCGTGCGCCGCTGCATAGGCTATCTGCCTGAACACAACCCGCTCTACCTCGACATGTATGTGCGCGAATACCTGCGCTTCGCCGCCGGTCTCGGTGGCGTGAAGGACATCAAACAGCGCGCCGACGAGATGATTGAGCTTACCGGCCTGCAACCCGAGGCCAACAAGCGCATCGCGCAGCTCTCCAAAGGCTACCGCCAGCGTGTAGGTCTCGCCCAGGCCCTTATCCACGACCCCCAGGTGCTTATCCTCGACGAGCCCACCACCGGCCTCGACCCCAACCAGCTGGAGTTCATCCGTGACGTCATCCGTCGCAGCGGCAAGGATAAAGCTGTGCTGCTCTCCACCCACATCATGCAGGAGGTGGAAGCCATGTGCAGCCGCGCCATCATCATCAACTATGGCCGCATCGTTGCCGACGAAAGCATGACCGGCCTCAACGCCAAAAAACTGACCGAACAATTCCATAAATTGACTTTATCATGACCCGCCAAGAGTTAATCAGCCTCATCCGTGAGCGCCGTTCGTTCCTTTGTGTCGGCCTCGACACCGACCCCGCCAAGATGCCCGCCCACCTGCGCGATCAGAAAGACGGCATCTTCCTCTTCAATCGCGCCATCATCGACGCCACCATCGACCACTGTGTGGCCTACAAGCCTAATCTGGCCTTCTATGAGGCCCTCGGCATCGAAGGACTGCGTCAGCTGAAGCTCACCATGGATTACCTCCACGGCCTCGGCAAACCCGTCTTCACCATCGCCGACGCCAAACGCGGCGATATCGGCAACACCAGCGAACGCTATGCTCGCGCCTTCCTCGACCCGCAGGGCGACTTCAACTTCGACGCCATCACCGTGGCCCCCTATATGGGTGCCGACAGTGTGCAACCCTTCACTGTCTACGACGGCAAATGGGTCATCCTGCTGGCCCTCACCTCCAACAAGGGCGCTTTCGACTTCCAGCTCACCGAGGACAAGAACGGCACGCCGCTCTATCAACGTGTGCTTGAGACCTCGAAGCAGTGGGGTAACGAAGAGAACATGATGTATGTGGTGGGCGCCACCAAGGCCGAGATGCTCATGGACGTGCGCCGCATCGTGCCCGGCAGCTTCCTGCTGGTGCCTGGCGTGGGTGCCCAGGGTGGCAGCCTCGAAGAGGTATGCAAGTATGGTCTTACCAAAGACTGCGGCCTGTTGGTCAACTCCTCGCGCGGCATCATCTATGCCTCCAACGGCGAGGACTTTGCCGAAGCGGCTGCACGCGAAGCCATGAAACTGCAACAGCAAATGGCCGCCGTACTATGAACAACCGCACCCTCCTGCATGTCCTGCTAGTCCTCACCATGGTGTGGGCAGGCCTCAGTTGCTTCGCCTACCTGATGATGGGGCTCCTGATGCCCTCCATGCGCACCATCTACGAACAAACCCCGAGCATGATGCCTGAGGAGTTCACCGTTATGATCCATCGCCTCTTCGAGATACCGCGCGGCTACTACGTGGGCGCCGGCCTGCTCTACGGCCTCGAAGTGCTCGGTGCCGCCTTCATGTGGCGTCTCCGTTGGACGGGCTTCCACTGCTACACCTTGGCGCGCCTGCTGCTCCTCCTGTTGCCGCTGCTCTTCATCGGCAAAGGCTTTGTGGGCGTCGGCGACATCATGATGGCCCTCCTCTTTATCGTCGTCTACTACCTCCTTCTGCGTCAGCTGACAGCCAACTCGCCGGAACCTCCACAGGAGGGACAAGAACAAGAATAATAAGAAGGCCGCGCAACTGCGCGGCCTTCTCTTTTAGTTTACTATCAGTTTTCTCACGCTTCTACCCACACGCACGAAATAGACACCGGCGGGAAGGTCGGTGGTTGGAAGTCGGAGACTGGAGATGATGGGAGTCGGGGCTATCACCACACGGCCAGTCATGTCAAGAACAGTGAAGGTCGAGGGCTGCGTGACGCTGATGGTCACATCGCCATGCGTCGGGTTGGGGTAAATATCAATTTTCAATGTTGAATTTTCAATTTCCCCGATACCGCTGAACTGTGCAAAGACGGCCGTTATGGTGACGTCGGAGTGGATGACGAAGCTGTGGGGGTTGTCGTAGAGGGTGTCGCCTTCGGCGGTAATCCAGTAGACGAAGCTAACGGCACAGCCGTGCACCTCGCCCTCGAGGGTGACGGTGTCGCCGTCCATGTAGGTACCGGCGCCATGCACCATGTCGGCAAGGCCGACATAGTGGCCTACGTTCATCACGGCGTTGACCGTGACGGTGTATTGCGGCACAGGCTCGAAGTAGGCTGTGAGGCTGATATCACTGTTACGGAGGGTTATCTGGCGCGTGGTGCTTGTCACGCTGTCGCTCCATATCACGAAGCGATAGCCCTCGTTCGGCGTGGCCGTGACGGTGACGGTGGAGCCATCCTCAAAGGTGCCGGCACCGCTGACGCTACCCATCGCGGTGTCGTTGACGGCAAGGTCGATAGTATAATACGAAGGTTCTATTGTCACGTTAATATCGTCGACCGAGCAGTACGTATAGCCATACCAGCGGAAAGCCAGCGCAAATTTGGCGGGCAGAGACATCCCGGTGGTACTAAGCTGGTAGATGGAGTCGTGGATGGTGGGTGTGATAGTGGCCAATGCGATAAAGCTGTCGGTGTCGGCGGCATTGGTCATGATGCCTACCTGACAGGTGCCCCAGTTTATTGTTACGCTGCTTGCCACAAAGCTGATGCTGACGGAATGGTTGGCCACCTGCAGCATGGGGGAGCAGATGAAGTTGGCCAGGGTATCCTCTACCTCGTAGGGCGAGTAGTAGTCACCCATGCGCAGCTCGGCATCCGTCGAGGCACTGCTGAGTATCCAGGCATTGTGTGAGCTGCCGGTGTGGGGACGCTCGTCGAGGTACCAGCAGTCGGGCAGCGAGTTGTACACGTAGCTTTCGAAATTTTCGCTGTAGGGCAGCGAGGTGCTGCAGAGTGTGGAGACAGTGAGTGTGGTAAACTCAGAGGTGTCGCCGACGCCGCATACCTCGCGTACACCGAGTTGGTATTCCGTGTTGGACGTGAGTCCCGACAAGGCATAGGAGGTATTGTTTGTCGTACCGATGAGCGTACCGTCGAGGTAGACGGCCCAGCTGTGGCTGGCGTCTATGGGCGGCCAACAGAACGAGATGCTCTCGTCGTCGAGATGGCTGAGGGCGATGTGGTGTACGGGCAGGCAGCTGGCGGCCTGTTCGAGGAGCACATCGTAGAGATACCACGACTCATAGCTGCCGCCGATGGCAAGATGATGGTCGCTGCCGGTATAGCTGTTCAAGTGTACAATGTAATCCTGTGCGTTGTCGCTGAGGGTGATAGTGTCGAGCCAGACGAGGTTGCCGCCCATGCTGTCGCACACACCCACCTTGATGCCTGCGTTGAAGAAGGTGGAGCCGGAGGCCGAGAGGGTGACCCTCACAAGGCTGAGGTCGATGCCTATCTCGGGCGAGATGATGTAGTCGCCGTTCTGATGGGTGTTCCAAAGACCGCGACCCTGCGAGAGGAGAGTGATGTTGCCTGTCTGCCAGCAGGGTGTGCCGCCCTCGGTGATGCTGCTCTGATTGTTGGGTATGTCGTAGTTACGGAAGGTCTGGTGGTAGGGCAGGCTCACGGTGCCGCACTGGGTGTGGGCGCTCAGGATGTCGCCATAGATGGTGCCGCCCGAGCAGAGCGAAGCCACACGCAGACGGTAGCCGGTGGCGGCATTGAGGCCTACGACGGTGTAGACGGTATCGTTGGTAATGCCTGCGACAATCCAAGTAGAGTCGCCGTCGATGTGGTACTCCACCTGCCATTGTGTCTCGTTACCACGCTGATACCAACCGAGGCTGACGCTTTGCTCGCTTTCGTCGGTGACAGTGGCGATAGGTTGCAGACAGCGGTCGCTGCTACAGCCGCCGAGCAGCTGAATGTCGGGAATCTGCGTACCGGCCATTGGGCTGAAGCCGGCGGGGTTGTAGGGGTCGTAAGTCTGGGTGTAGCTGTAGCTCGACGTGCTGGTGCGGAAGCAGGTGCCGATGTCGGAGGTGTGGTGGCCGAACTCGACATCGCCATAAATGGCTCCCGTGTTGTCGTCGAGGGTGACAATCAGGTTGCTCACACCGTCAAGCGGCACCGGTGTGGTGAAGTTGATATGTACCCATCCGGTATCGCTGACCGGCAGCTCGTAGTTCTGCACCGCAAGGGTGAGGTAAGTGGCGCTGACGGGAGCGGTAAGGGTGGTGTTGGAGGTCTGTCCGATATAGACATCCACCAGGCGGGGACCGGAAGAGTAGGTGTTGTTGCTGTTGGGATACTGCTCCACGCTGGACGAGGTGAGGTGGTAGGCGATGCCGAAGAGGGTGTCAATGCTGGCCGCCAGCACGGCGGGATAGAGGCTCTGCGAATAGGAGTAGGGGCGGTCGCAGTTCATCAGGAACCAGCCGGAGTTATAGGGCCCAGTGACCTCGGCGCAGGGATTGCCTGTGGGCACCACTTCGGTGGTGAGTGCCACAGAGGTATCGTCCGTACACAACGCCTGCACACTGGCCAGATAGCGATGACCGAGAGTAAGATTGCCGAAGGTGTAGCTGTTGCCGGTAGCATCCGTCACAAAAGGCGCGATGCTGCTGTTGGTAAGGTCGGTGAGGGTTATCAGCGCCCCGGTGTTGGGTATAGCCGAAGCTGTGTCGTACTGCCACTCCACCACGGCGGTGCGGGCGTCGAGGGCATAGCTGCCCACACTGCGCAGGCGGGCGCAGGTGCTGATTTGTTCCACGTTGATATCGTCGATAATCATAGCGGTGCAGTAGACGGTGGTACGGAAGGCAAGTGTCTCGTTACCAGACACATTCACGTTGCGTGTGTCGAACTCGTAGCGGGTGGGTGTGTCGGTCATCGTACACTGCATAAGGGGCACGAAGGTGGTGCTGTCGGTCGGGTCAGTAATGACGCCTGCCTCGAGCAGCCCGCCCTCCTCGTTGGGGTTGCAAACCCAGAAGCTGACCAGCAGCTCGTCGGCGGGAGCCTCTATGACGGGCGTGGAGACCACAAGGGTGTTGCCGTCTGTATAGTTGTACATCTGCAAACCGCGGCTGCCGCTGTGGCAATAGTCTTCCCAATAGTATTCCGTGCAAATCTGCATGCCGTAGTAGCCAATACCCCTTTTGCTCCAGCAGGCCAACGGACTGCCGCCCTGGAAGTCCTCGAACCACGGCAGGTCGACGATGACACAAGGAGTGGAGAACTGTACTGTGGCATAAAGGCCGGTGTCGGTACCATTGATGCCGCGGACGCGGGCCGTGTACTGCGTTTGTGTCTCGAGGCCGCATATTACAACGGCGGTGTCGGCAACAACGGTGTCGACCACACCGTCAATTACCACATTGTAAGCCAAAGCACCCGAACATGCGCTCCACGACAGGCCGACACAACGGCTACCGACGCTATCGACCTCCAGCATGGCTGGATTGAGGCTTGGAGTGCTGAAGGCAACAGTAGTTCCTTGTCCTATATCGCCACCCACGATAGCGGCGACACTGGCTGTGTACTGGCTATTAATGGTCAGTCCACATAGTGTGACTGCTGTGGAAGCGACGGTGGTATCGATTATTCCAGCGACAGACACATGGTAGGCCGTAGCGCTGTCGACAGGCTGCCAGCTGAGGGTGACGCAATGGGCGCTCACACTGTCGACCGAGATGTCCATGGTAGCATCGCGGAACACCTCGAGGTTGTCAACTGCTACGCCGTAGTACGAAGTGTTGCAATACCACTTCAGAGCGATATGCGTATGCGTAGGATGCGGCACCGACGCAACATCGGCAAAACTGACGGTATCGCGAGCGTAGAGGAGGCCGGTATGAGACGCGAGGTTCCTCACCGGGTGGAAGGTCAGCAGGCTGTCGTTCCAGTAGCCCACCGTGAGGGTGCCATAGCTGGCCGATTCACAACGGTAGTCAAATGCCACCGAGAGTCGCTGCAGCGAGTCGCTGAAGAGCGGCAACAGAACGTATGCTGCATCAGCGTAGCCTGAATATGTGCCTGCCATTATCAGCAACGCTTGGTTGGGCAGGTTGCTTATGTACTGGTAGCTGTCGACGACTTTGGGTCTGTGTGATGCACCAATGGCAATATTGCCCCAGCATTCAGGCAAGTTGCCGTAGGCACTGTTCCAACCCTCGGCCGTCACACCCTCGAAGTCCTCGAAGTAAGGCACCGCAGCACCGCTACAATCGATGACCTGCACCACCGCTACAGCGGTGTCGGCACCGTAGGCGTTGGCGACAATGACGGTGACGGTGTCAATGCCCTCGGCGGGATATACCACCACACATTGCCCACTAAACACATTAAACTCACTAAACCCATCCAAATCACCCAGCATAGTGCTGTGCCAGCTGACTGTCAGGCCGTTCTGTGAGCAGTCGTTGAGGGCGATGAGATAGGTGGCGGAGGCGGGCATTACCACCGTGGCGGGTGCCGTGAGGGTCACCTGAGGCAACGGATGGCTGCCCACTGTGACCACGGCCCAGGCCGTATCGCTGCCGTAGGCGTTGGTGGCAATGACGGTGACGGTGTCAATGCCCTCGGCAGAGTATACCACCCCACATTGCCCATTAAACCCATTCAAATTGCCCAGCATCGTGCTGTGCCAAGTGTATGTGAGGCCGTTAGGCAGGCCGTTGGAGAGGGTGGCCGAGAAGTGGGCGCTGTCGCCCACGAAAGCTGTGACGGGAGCCGTCAGGCGCACCGAGGGCAGGGTGTCGGGTGCAAACACACGGATGTTGTCGACAATAACGCCGTACCACGAGCTAACGCTCTGTTTCCATTGCAGGGCGAAGCGGTGCACGTCGGCGGGGAAGGCGCTGAGGCTCACGGTGTCGGTGCGACCCGCGGTCTGCGGCTCTAGGGAGGCGACCTCCACAAAGGCGCCGTCCTGCAGGTAGCCCACGCTCAAGACGCCTCGGTTGGAACTCTCGTACATATAGTAGAACGACAGCAGTTGTTCGTTCAGCGGAGCCTCGAACAGCGGACTCTCCACCGTGGCCACAGTGTCCCAGCCGGAGTCGACGCCGGCCATCAGCACGAGGGCGCGGTCGGACTGGACGTAGGTGTGGATGGCCGTCTGGTTGAGGTAGCTGTTGATGACGTGCGGCATGTAGTTGGTGCTGCCATTCCAGTAGCGGTGCCAGCAAGAGGGTACATTTCCGCCCGACGAGGTGTTGTAAGTTGCGGAGATCACGCCATTGAAAGTCTCCTCGTATGGCAGGGAGTCGATGGGACTGCAGTCGGTCACGATAACCACAGCCGAAGCGGAGGAGGAACCGTAGATGTTCGAGGCGGTGACGGTAATGGTGTCTCTACCGCCGAAGGTATACATCATCTCCAGCCCAAACTGCCCATTCACCCCATCCGACCCATTCATCACCCAAGTCGTATCCATCAGCGTGGAATGCCATGTAATCGTCAGGCCGTTCGTCGACCCTTCGGTGAGGGTGGCGGTATGGGTCACCGGCTCATGGCTGAGAGCCTGCGTGGTGGCAGCCAGGCTCACTATGGGCTCGACGGTCGTCCGGATGGTGACATTGTCGATATGCAGCGTCGCCGATGTGCTGAAGTTGTAAGGCATGTTGCGGAAGGCCACATGGACGGTCTGTCCGGCGTATGCCGTCAGCGGGACGCTGAGGTGGTCGAAAGCGGTATAGGCCGTATGGTAAGCCGTGTCGAGGTAGAGCAGGGTGTAGTTGGCCGTGTCGGTATAGTCCTCGCTGGTGGTCACATAGACGCCGCAGTTTTGCTGGTAGGCAGTATAGGTCGTGGCGGCATCCCAGAAGAGGCGCATTCCCAGCGCGGTGTCGGCCGGCAGCACGACAGCCTTCGACATAATCCAGTGCGGTGCCGGGCTGTTGTTGCAACTCGACGCCATAGTCTTGGGTTCATATCCATAGTACGAGCCCGTCGTCCAGTTGCTCCCCTCGGGCTTGTACCAGCAGGTGATGCCGTCGCTGAAGGTCTCCTTCCACGGCAGGACCAGCTGCGGTGTGCAATCCAGGATGCGGAGGCTCCGCACCACCGTGTCGGCACCATAGGCATTCTCGGCCACCACGCGGATGGTGTCCCTCTCGCCCACCCCGCTCGGGTAGGTCACCCAGGCGCTGTCACCCAAGGCGTTGGTGACAAACACACCGCCCTGGGCCGACGTCCAGCTGTAGTGCAGCCCGTCGGTGGCGCCATAGCGCAACGAGGCGGTGCAGAGCGCGGAATCGCCGACCGTCGCCAATGAGGGCACCTGCACCGAGGCTATCTTGGGCAGCGTGTCGTAGTCGATGCTCAGCGGCATCAGGTACATGACATTGCTGCTCTTATGGAACACCGCCAACCGGATGGTGTCGCCGGCATAGGCCGCAAGGTTCACCTTGCGGGTATTGAGGACAGAGGTGGCCGACTCATTGAAGAGCAGGTCGGTGAAGAGCGTGGTGTCGAGCAAATAGTCCCACATATTATCATTCTGATCCACACGGGCGGCACGCACCTCGACAACACCCAGGCGCCAGCGCAGCGTCAACGCCAGATGGGCGGCGTCGGCAGGCACGGCGATGGCGTTGGTCACCACGAAGTTCTCCGTGTAGCTCGGCGATTGCAGATAGCAGTCGGTGGAATATATCTCACCGTCCTCGTCGGTAAATCCGTAGGTGGCATTGTTGTGAATGGAGTAATCAGTAGACCAGCACACGCCTAGGTCGCCAAACTCCATCTCCCACGGGAACGACGCTATCGGCGCGCAGTCGTAGACATGCGACACCGACTGCGACGTAATGGTGCCGTAGAGGTTACTCACCACGACCGTCACCGTGTCGATGCCCGGCGTGTGGTACACCACACGGTAGATCGAGCGGGGAAGCAGCCGCTCGGTGGCATAATCATAGAGCATGTCCGTCACCACCTCCACCAGCGTCGCCTGTCCGGCCGCCACCATCGTGCTGTGCCACAGGAAGGTGGCGTTCGAGTCCGTCTCGATGCCTTGGGTCAGGTAGAACTCATGCTCCACCGTGTCGGCGGTACGTGCCGCCATGTTTTGTATCAACCACTCGCCCTGCGGCATGTGGTCGCTGAGGATGTTCACGCTCCCCACGCCAAAGAAGGTCATGTTGTACGACTGGGTGGGCTTCACTATGCTGAAAGCCACATAGATGGTCTGTCCAGCGTAGGCCGAGAGGTTCACCTCATAGCTGTTGATGCCCGAAGGGGTGACGCTCAGCAGGGTGTCATATCCCGCCATGTTCTCGCGCTGTCCCGTGCTCACCAGCACCCGCAGCTGCGCAGCGGTACCCACGCGGCGTGTCTTGAACGACAGACGCATGCCCGCCGTGTCGGCGGGCAGCGCCAGTGCCGGCGACACCAGCACACATCCGTCGGCCGCCGAGTCACAAGGGGCGGTGATATAAGCGGCATTCTCAAAATTATAGTTATTATCGGCGTTCGGCTGCCACAGCGACGAGCTGTCGCCCAGCTGCTCCCAGCAGCCGAAGTCGCTGTAGAAGTCGTTGTCCCAAGGGAACAGGCGCACCGTGTCGCATTGCTGCGCCCGCAGGCCCGAAAGACCCATCAGACCCATCAGGACCGAAAGTAAAATCTTTTTCATTGCTATTAATACTTATTGTTAATGATAACGCGTTTATTATAATTATATTGTGTTGCCCTTTGTCGGCATCACCGTCATCGGATGCTCCATCTGATATTTTATATGGAAGTTGATGACTGCATCCAATTCTTCATCTGAAGTCGCATGGTATACCGTCAACCAGCGGTAGTGGGGCGAGGCTAGGTTGCAGTCCACGCTGTTGCCCAGCATATTCGAGTCTCCCTGCACCTCGGGGTGGAAGCGCTTGCTCTGCCATAAGTCGATTGTATTAGCGCAATCCTCCTCTGACATTCCCGATGCGAGATAGATGGAGTCGAAGAAGGCATCCATCTCAGCCATACTCCTCACTCCCAAGCTGTCCAGCATCCACTCCCAGCCCTCGTCGGTCAAGGCCTCGACGGTGGTGACGTCGCAGGTGACGCTGTCATTGACGGGATAGTCCTTGATGAAGCCCACACGCACACCTGGCACATCTTTGCAGCGCTCATACAGCTCGCTACCCTCCGGCTCGACGGGACGAACCTTGAAGGCCGTCACCGCCGCCAGCAGCAGCAGCAAGACACCGATGTATATGAGCGCGTGTTTCTTCATTGCTATCTCATGTTCAGTATATTGACCACCTGCCGTTCGGCACAGTTGCCCACGACGCTGCAGACGCGGTTGACCACCAGCGCCTCATCGCCGCGCACATTGCAGAGCACCTGCCGGTCGTCCGTCCGCTGGGGCAGCAGCATATACCAGCCGGCCGGCAGCAGTACCAGCAGCGCCATGGCCGCTGCCCGCATCGCGTGACGGCGCGCGGCGCACCAGGCCCTCATGTCGCCGCCCACCTCGCGCGACAGCCGCCGCACATGCCCGGCATCGGCCGTCCGGCGCCGCGCCTGCTCGGCCTCTATCAGTTGTAGTATCTCTTTCTCTTCCATAATCTTTAAACTTCAAACCTTATTTCCTGCTTTCTGTTTCATCTTCTCTATCACCGTGGCGTGCAGCCGACGGGCTTCGGCAGCCGACACCGCCAGCACCGCAGTTATCTCGCCGTCGGTATAGCCGTCGAGCACCAGCTCCAACACGCTGTGCTCAAGGTCCGTAAGGCTGGCTGCCAGGCGGTCGATGGCGTCGCGTGTCGTGGTGTCCTCGGCGGCCACATGCAGCGCCTCCTCCATCGGCACGGTATCCACCTTCGGGCGGCGGCGCTGGTGCTCGAACACACTCCGGCAGCGAATCCACATCCACGCCCGCTCCTGCAACTCGCTCGCGTCGGCACGCAACGTATGACGGTAACGCCAGAGGTGGAGCATCACCTCCTGCATCAGGTCGGCTACGGCGTCAGCCTTGCCTCCGGCGTACCACCAGCAGAGCCGCTTGATCAGCCCCCGGTGGCGCGCCATCAACCTGTCGAAGTTGATATACCGTGTATTGTCGTGTTCGGACATTATTCAAGCCTTACGCATATATAGTAACCCGAAAAAAAATAATAGGATTACCAGAATGCTGCATTTTAACATTTTTTATGACAACCGCCCTATAGACGAACAACGCACCCCGTTTGGCTCAAACGGGGTGCGTAATTAAGTTTTTTTAACCAAATGCAAGACGGGAACACCGTGTTTTGTCCGACGGCCGTCGGAGTTGTATCAGACTTGATACGGCGCTGTTTCCCTTTTTTTATTTTACCCGCAACACCTCGCCTTTGTCGTTGACTATCTGGCGGTAGAACCACGCGGGATAGGGCGGCTGCTTGATGCCGGTGACGACGCCCGTCGGGGTGGTCTTGATGCGACCGTTCTCGACGGTTTTGATGTTGCCGTCGATGTATTTCATCAGCAGCAGCTGGTCGAGCTCACGCCAGCGGCTCATCATCTCGTTGGCGCGGCGGTGGCTGAACGAGGTGAGGGTATGGTTGTCGGCATTCTCCGCGATTTGCCCCACCTGGCGAACCCATGCGCTCTCCAGCTCCTGCTGCACGCGCCGCACGTCGACAATCATCGAGTCGTAGCGCAGGTAGCAGAAGTTGCTCACGCGGTTGAAGAGCCAGAAGGCGGAGGTCTCGCTGTATTGGCTCATCGAGCCGTTGCCCTCGCGGAAACAGAGGGGGACGCTGTCGATGGAGCAGAACATGGGGCAGTAGCAGGTGCTGTAGGTGTCGTCGACGCCGAACCAGAGGATGCCACCCACCCTGTTGGGCAGCCAGCTGCGGCATTGGGCCACGAAGCTGAAGCCCGTCTGCTGCGTGCTGATGGCGCGCTCGTGGACATACTGCTTGCCGTCGACCTCGAAGTCCATCGGGCGCCAGCGGTAGGGGCAGTGGAAGGGGCCTGCGCCCACGTCGTTGGTCATGTCCATCGGCGTGCCTTCGAAGTGGTCGCGCATGAGGGCCATCACGTCCTGCACGCCGAGCTTGCGGTTGGGCTTGACCCACAGCGGCAGGCGCTCGGCGATGGGATCGCCCATAGCGAAAGACTCGTAGCGCTGCATGCCGTTGGCACAGCGATTAAACATCGCGTACACGCGAGCCTCGCAGGCACGGAGACCCGAGAAGGTCAAGGGGTTGTAGGTGTCGGCGAAGGAGAACTCCTCGTCTTTTCCGTTGAACCATCCGTTTTTGCGGGCGAACGAGGCCACATCCTCGCTGTAGACACACTCCACCTCGGGCTCGAATATGTGGTCGATATGCTTGCTGCTGATGGCGGGGTGCGGGCCTTTCTTCTTCCACTTCAGCGGCTCCTGCGGGAAGGTGGTGATGCGGGCCTGGTTGGCGTGGCCGCTGATGTAGCCGTCGGGCACGCGGCGCGCCACCCACACGGCACCCTTCTCGAAGGTGCCCTTGCTGGTGATTTCGAATATCCACACCTCGTTGGGGTCGGCAATGGAGAAGCTCTCGCCGCCGTCGCTGTAGCCGTAGGTGGAGACCAGCTCGTGCATCACCTTGATGGCCTCGCGGCAGTTGCGGGCGCGCTGCAGGGCCAAGTAGATGAGGTTGCCGTAGTCGATGCCCTCGGCGTTGCCCTTGTCGAGCGGGCTGATGCCGCCCCACGTGGTCTCGCCCATCGCCAGCTGGTGCTCGTTGATGAAGCCCACCACCTGGTAGGTGTGTGCCGGCTGCGGTATCTCAATCTGGAACTTGAGGCTGCCGTAGTTGTAGAGCTTCAGCGTCTCGCCGGGTTGGTGGTCGGCGGCGGGGCAGAAGCGCAGCTGGCCGTAGCGCGTGTGGCTGTCGGCGGCATAGGTGATGAAGGTGCTGCCGTCGGCCGAGGCGCCACGGCTCACAATCAGGTTGGTGCAGGCGTGAGAGGTGATAGGTAAAAGGGGAAAGGTGAAAATGGCAAGGATTGCGACAAACCGTTTCATATTCAGGAATAATTATTGTGTAAAAAAAAGGAGTACAAGACAATAGTTCTTCTTGTGCTCCTTTCTACTATCTACTTTATCTACTGTCTACTTAACTATTAGAGCAGCTTTTTCTTCAGGTTGAGAATCATGTCCTCGGTCATGCGGTCGAGGTCATACTGCGGGTTCCAACCCCACTCGTTGCGGGCGCAACTGTCATCCATCTTGTCGGGCCAGCTGTCGGCGATGGCCTGCTTGATGGGCTCGGGCTCATAAATCATCTCGAACTGCGGATAGTGCTTCTTGATGGCGGCATAGATAATCTCGGGGTCGAAGCTCATGCTGGTGACGTTGAAGCTGTTGCGGTGCACCAGCTTGCTGGGGTCGGCCTCCATGATGTCAATCATGGCCTTCTGGGCGTCAGGCATGTACATCATGTCCATGTAGGTGCCTTTCTTCAGCGGGCAGACAA
Source organism: Bacteroidales bacterium (assembly GCA_017645585.1). Classification (GTDB taxonomy): domain Bacteria; phylum Bacteroidota; class Bacteroidia; order Bacteroidales; family P3; genus Colimorpha. Next base: position 8,210 of record JAGCOF010000021.1, on the reverse strand, counting down.
ATTTCTCGCCCTTGACGGCAGCGTAGTAGATCTCGACGGCATAGTCGGTGGTGCCGCCGCCCGGCAGGGTCTGCCAGCTGATGAGGCCGGGGAAGCGCACCGAGCGGGTGTCCACGCCGAAGCGAGTGAAGTAGTAGTCGCTCAGCAGCTCGCCGGTCACCTTGGTGACGCCATAGATGGTGTTGGGGCGCTGGATGGTGTCCTGCGGCGTATTGTCGTGCGGCGTCGAGGGGCCGAAGGCGCCGATGCTCGAGGGTGTGAAGACGGCGCAGCCGAAGAGACGGGCCACCTCGAGGCAGTTCACCAGCGAGCCGATGCCGACATTCCAACCCAACATGGGGTTCAGTTCGGCGGTGGCGCTCAGGATAGCCGCCAGGTTGTAGATGGTGTCGATGTTGTACTGCTTCACGGCGGTGGCAATCTGCATAATCTGGGTCGAGTCGATGCGCTCCACAGGACCGCGCTCATAGGGGTCGCCCTTCAGCGGACGCAGGTCGCTGCACACCACGTTGCTGTCGCCATAGATGTCTCTCAAATTACGTGTCAGCTCACTGCCAATCTGGCCGCCGGCACCGACGATAAGAATTTTTTTCATTGTTATTAGCCTTTTTTAATTACTTCTCTGTATCATATAATGCACAATAAATCATGTTCTTGTGCATGTGATTTTCTATGCTTGGAGATTACAAAAATACGAAATAATTCCAAAAAAGTGCAAGATATTTTATTAATTCTGAAGTTCGACAACCACCTCGATGGGGTAGTGGTCGGAGATGTAAGGCACGCCGTAGTTGCCGTCGAGGGTGAGGAAGCGCATCACCTTCATGTTGCGCACAAAGAAGTGGTCGATGACCGAACCCTTGCCCTTGCCGAACGCGTTGTAGGTGATGGCATTGCTGCTTTCTTCGGTCATATCGCGCGCCACCTGCAGCCCTTCGTCATAGAAGTTGCGGAAAATGGGGTCCTTGATGGTCGAATTCATGTCGCCGCCCACAATCACGGGAATGGCTTTGTCATATAGGTTGCGTACAATCGAGGCGATTTGTTTCGTACCCTCGGCTCGCGCCATCTTGCCCACATGGTCGAGGTGCGTGTTGAGGTAGCAGAAAAACATATCAGACTTGAGGTCACGGAACAACGCCACGGTGACGGTGCGGCGGCAGGCGGCATCCCATCCCTTCGACGGCTTCTCGGGAGTTTCGCTGAGCCATTGCGTTTCGTATTTGACAAGCTCGAGTTGTTCCTTGTCGTAGTAGATGGCCATGAACTCGCCCTCCTCCTCGCCGTTGTCGCGTCCCACACCCACGCGGATGTATCCGTCCAAACGGCTGTCAAGGAAATGCAGTTGGTCAATCAGCGCCTCCTGCAGGCCTATGGCGGCGGGCCGTTCGTCCATAATCATCTGTGCTGCCGCCTCGCGGCGGTTCTCCCAGCGGTTCTCGCCGTCGTCCTCCCAGGCGGAGTTGTAGCGCACATTGAACGAGATGATTTTCATCTCCTGCGCCGCCGTCCACAGCGGCAACGCCAATACCAAAATCAGTAGTAATCGTTTCATTGTTATTAAGTTTTAATATTCAATCCATTTCAGCCGCCATCGGCAAGGGCTCATCCTCTGTCGTGTAGGGGATGGGCCGGTGCTTCTTGTAGAGCGAGAGCATGTTTCCGTTCAGCAGCACCTCCACCTCGCGCATGGTGTGTTCGAGGCGTTTGGGCGTCAACTGGCACTCCCAGACGACGATGACCTGCCAGCCGTTCTCCTGTAGCACACGGTAGTTCTCCTGGTCGCGCTCCCGGTTGCGCCGTATCTTCTCCACCCAGAACTCCCTGTTCGTCGTCGGAATTTTGCAGCATGCCGAACTCTCCAAGTCACTCTTAACCCTTAATTCATCATTCTTAACTGGTGACTCCGTCACCCCGTGCCCATGCCAGAAACAGCCGTTGATAAAAATGGCCGTCCTGTAGGGCCGCAGCACGATATCCGGCTTCCCAGGCACACTTTTCACGTTCAGCCGATATCGATACCCGTGTGCCCACAGCCAACGCCGCACCTTCATCTCCGGCTTCGTCCCTTTGCTGTGAATCTGTGACATACACCTATGCCGCTGCTCCGGTGTCATCGTGTCGGTCATAAAAGGTCTTTCCGTTTTGCTTGGAGATGCTCAAATTGGATAATCTCGTGTTAACTTTTTTCAAAAAGTTTAACGTGACTGCAATAACGTGTTAAAAAAAATGAAATTTCTTAACACGTTTCACGGTTCATGTTATGCTTTTTCGTTTTCTTTAACATGAACCGACTCTATGCTGTCTGTCGATTCTGATGGGTTAAATTCGCCAAACGAGACAAACAAGTCCATCAACTTGGTGTTAATATAGTAGTTTTCCTTTCCAATCTTTTCCTTGTGCAACAAACCAAGCGCCACAATTTTATCAAGATACTTTGCTGCAGTTTGTCGAGACAGTTGCAAGTTTTTCTCAACATGCTCAATTTTGGTGTAAGGATGATAGAATAACCCATTGATTAGATCGTGGCTATATTTTTTGCCGAATGCAGGGCGAAGGATTCTCTTGTACTCATCCATCATGGAGCCAATACTTTTTACAAGAGTAATCGTGTCTTCCGCAGTAGATTCTACCCCTTTGAGAATAAATAACACCCAATCTTCCCATTCCTTTGCATTATCGGTGTTTTTGTCCCTGATGGCCTGCAACAAACGATAATACTCCCCTTTGTTATGAGTGATATACCGACTAAGATAAAGTATTGGTAAATCTAACAATCTATTGATAACAAGGTATAGAATGTTGAGAATACGACCTGTTCGCCCATTACCATCGTAGAATGGGTGTATGCTTTCAAACTGATGGTGGATAATGGCCATTTTGATTAGTGGGTCAAGCGAACACAATCCATCTTCATTAATAAATTGCTCAAGGTTCGTCATGTACCTAAGAACATCTTGCCCATCTTGTGGAGGCACATAAACTACAACATCATCCGACCTCTTCAATTTTGTGCCAGGGTTTGTACGAAAACCAGCTGTATTTCCCTCTAAAACTTCCTGAATGTGTTTGATATCATTTAATGTGAGAATATTCTTCCCTCTGACCAAACGGAATCCTGTCGTTATAGCCTCTCTATAATGGAGAACCTCTTTTGTGGCAGCATTGACAGGAGGAATATTCGGATCTAACTCTGCACGATAGAGTTCATCATGTGTGGTAACAATACTTTCCACCATGGAACTATCCCTTGCCTCTTGGAGGGTAAGACTACTGATTAGGATTTGCTCATTGGGAATAGTCTGTGCAACACCTTTTAATTCCGCTAATTTTCGTGTGGCACGGTTGACTTGTTTGAGAATCTCTTTTGTTTCCAAGTCATAAGACAACGGTAGCGCCGGTATAATATAGTATTCCATATTTATCAAGTGTCTTGTTAAATAACTGCGTGCTTTTTGTCAATAACGGGTTCTTCGTGCTTTTATTATTCGTCTATGATTATCTTGCTTTTGCATAACTTTTTCACAGGATGGTACAGAAGTGCCGCTGCTCCCCATAACCGGCTTTGCCTTCGGCCGCTATCGGCAAAGGCTATATTATGGATAATCCAATTGATTTCAGGTATTCGTAGGTACTATCATAATATTCAGGCAGCCTTGTTTTGTCGTCAGGATTTCCTTCTGGGATGCAGATTATCATGCCTTGACGTGCACGGGTGAGAAGCACACGATAGGCGTTTATTTGGTATGCTTGCCGTTCTATTTTGTTAATGTGGTTCCATTTGTTTCCTCCATTGAACTCATAGTACTCCCATTGGTCTTGAACTCTACGTAAATCCCCGTCCCATACAAGGCAGGTCCAATCAAGCTCAAGGCCCTGTACGTCAAACTCGCTGGCTGCATCTTCGAGGAAAAGAGATGAACGTATATCATCTATATCATCAAGAAACCAATGCACTGTATCGGGCTGGCATCGCATATCAATGGCTAACGGTTTAAGACGATAGGCTTTGGAAGATGCTAATAAGCCATATCGTTCCGAACCTCGGGCCCTTTCTCGCAACCATTGTTTGGCAGTATCCAAATTGCGAGTTAGTATGATAGGGTAGCGGTCTTTGATTGTTTGGTATGTTTGACGTGCCGCCGCTGCATTGCCATCCAGCAGCTGATGTACCATATTTGAAAGACTTTCTGCGCGGAAAGAGCGCATGGACACTGCAAGATGCAAGTCCTCGGTAAATGTTACTCGATTATTATCAGCAAGCAAGTCCTCAACTCGTCCTTCCGCGTATTCTTTATCCGTTAATTGTTTTGAGATAAATACATCCCAATGGGGGAAGGACTCATTGACTGCTCGAACCCATTCTCCAATACCTGCTTCACCCGTGTTGATTTCTTGTCCTCCTCCTACAAGGCAGATAATTACTGCCCAATCTTTACGTTGGTCAAGTGACCATATCAGAAATTCGCCTTCCGACATCGGAAAGTTGTTTACTCCCTTTTTGCGTGCCAACCATGAGGAGATATGGTCTTGGTCCCAAGACCGTTGGGCTTCATCATAAATGGCTATATTCTCTACTTCGGCATATCCCGCATGTTGGTCTGCTATTTCTTTTGCAGGGTCAATCTCAATCTTTCCATCTCGAATAGGCGTACGTAGTTTCTGCAACATTTGGTCGCGATAGCGGTGGATAATCTGGATGAATTGACCAACTTCACGTCTTGCATCAGAGATATTGTAACGATTGCCTTTCTCGTTCTCCTGCCTCTTCTTGTCGCGGGCAAGGGCTTCCGTGAGTACTTTTACCAAGGGGCCGTTACCTGACAAATATACCGCGAGGTCCTTTTTGCCGTTGTTGTCTTGCTCTGATTGTCGTATGGCAACATTTAGACCCACCAAAGTTTTACCTGCACCAGGGACACCTGTAACAAAGCATATACTCTTACCTCTTCGGGCTTTAGTCTCTTCAATTACGTGCAGGATATAGGCAGTAGTACGTTCCAATTGTGCACCATCAGCTTCATGGCGTGTAATGTCAGCTACAGAATGTTGAGTGTATAATGCGCTTGCAGCCTCAATGATAGTTGGTGTTGGCGCATAGCGACTACGTATCCAATCAGACAATGCCACACCGTGGGTAGTATTGGGCAATGGTTCGTTTATTGCCATGTTAAGAATAGAACTAAGGTCGTCGCTGTTTGTCAGTAGCGGTTCGCAAACATTGTCACTGTAATGAGATAATTTGTATAGTTTTGAGCTTTCTTTACTATTGGTTGCAATTAATATGGGCACAATCACACGGTCGGCACTGCCTTGATGGAAGTTCTTTAGGTCAAGTGCATAGTCAAGCACTTGGTCAACATCTTGTCGATTGTATTTTTCTTCCCCTGCTTTGAATTCCAAAACAAACACACGTTCTCTGAGTAGTACCACCGCATCGATACGTTTCCCTAAGCGAGGAATGGTGTATTCAAAAACCACCCATCCTTCCTCCTCTTGGTATTCTGAGAGGACACTCTTTAATAGTATAATCTCCGTTTCCCACGCAAACTTTTGTGTTGCCATAGTGTCCCACTCGTCACAGCGAGACATTTTCCCAAAAATGGAATCAATGCTTTCGTTGAGAAAAGAGGAAATAGTAGAGTAGTAGAAGTATCTGTTATTCATAAAATAATGCCTACTAAAATCTATCTGCAAAGATACAGTTTTTTTCTGACGTGTGAAAATAAATGTGCTTCGGGGTGCTTATGAAGGTTTCCCTCTGGGGTGGGGGTTGATTGGGGAGAGGGTGAGGGTGGGCTCTGCGGAGAATTGACTGTATGTATTTTTGTTGTGAGGTGTTGAGGTGTTTGTATTTCCCTCTATGTCAGTTGGTTGCGTCTCTTGTAGGGCTGGGGCGATGTAGCTGGTGGGTGAGGCGAGGGCGTGGAGGTCGGTGGCGAAGAGGTAGCAGTGGAGGTCGTGGTGCTGCCAGGCGTTGGGGAGACGGAGTGCCACACGGCCGGCGCAGCGGTGGACGGCGGCGGCCAGGAGGCCGCGCCGCTCGGTGGCGTCGTAGACGTAGAGGTGGACGCTGTCGATGCCCTTGGCGCGGTGCATGGCGCTGTTCTTGTTGAAGATGACGGTGAGGATGCCGTCGGCGGCGATATCGGCCGAGGTGGGCGTCACGGGCGCCACAGGCCCCGCGGAGAGGGCAAGGCGCGAATAGTCGGCGAGAGGGGCGTCGCCGGCGGCCTGACGGCGGAAGTGCTGCTTGTTGCGCTTGACGAAGGTGTTGCCCTCGGTCATGCGCTCGCGCACGGCCAACTCCCTCATGCCCAGCAGCAAGGCGGGCCGGGCTTCGGCGGCGAAGCGCACCATGCTGACGAACCACTCGCGCTCGGCCTGCTGGCCGGGGGTGTTGGGGTAGCGTATATGGGGCACATAGGCGCGGAAGACGGGCCGCCCGCGCCAGAGGTAACCCACCATAGGCCCCAACCGGCCAATCACCGGCCCCATGAAACCATTGTAACTGAGTGACATAATACTTTCCTCTTATTTTATTCCAATCATCACCTATTCTTCACTAAACCTTCTCTTACATTTCTCGGTATTGATAACGCGAATGTTTAGGGTTTAGTATGTGTTGGGTTAGCGTTGATAAGAAGAGAAGAAGAAGAGGATGCGGTGTTATTGCTGTGTATCAGCGGAGTAGGAGCGAGGGGAAAGCGGCCTTTGGGGGAGCTTTTTTTCATTTTTTGGACAAAAAGACGAGGGCGCCCATTGTGGGCGCCCTCGATGGTATGTGGATGGTGTGTGCGGCTTTAGTGGAAGTAGGAGCCGATGGTGAGCAGGGCCACGATGCGGGGACGGTCGTTGTCGGAGCATTGCATGCTCGAGCCGATGGTGTTGGGCGACTCGTCGATGGAGCAGTGGAGCATGGCGGCGTCGTAGCGTGCCTGCAGGCCGATGTAGAGGTTTTCGTTGACGAAGTAGCTGATGTCGAAGCGTCCCTCGAGGCCCACGTGCACGGGATTGGACACGGCGGTGCTCTCCAGGATGAAGGGCGCTGCGTCGTGGTAGTCAAGCTGTTCTCCGGTGGCGTGGAGGTAGGTGTTGGCGCTGTAGGTGGTGCCGAGGGCGTGCGTCAGGAAGATGCCGACGCCCAAGCCGACCTCGAGCAGGGAGCCGATGTGGTAGTAGGCCGCCGCGCCGAAGGTGCCGCCGATGTAGCTGCAGCTCATGATGTACTCATAGTCGTTGAGGTGGCTATAGGTATGGCCTGTGACGAAGGGGTCGTCGCTCGGCAGCTCGCTGTTGAAGCGGGCCGTCCAGCCGTCGGTGAAGTAGTCGAGGTGGACATAGGGGCCGAAGGCCAGGCCCGTGCTGCTCGTCTCGAGGTCGACGCCCAGCGAGGCCATGAAGCCCGGGGTGGCGGCGAATTGGTCGGGTTTGAGCGCGTCGCCGCCATACTCCTTGAAGTCGGGCACCCCCGAGCGTTGCACGTAACCGCCGGCGATGTAGCCGCGCGTGGGACCCTGCCACAAGGGCACGTAGTAGTATTGCGCAAAGGTGCTGCCGCCAAGGAGCAGCAGCACTATTATGATGAGTGACTTTTTCATGTCTTACTTCTCGATTTCGGCGCGGACTTTCTTGAAGGCCTCGATGCACTTGTCGAGGTGCTCGTGTTCGTGGGCGGCGCTGATTTGCACGCGGATACGGGCCTGGCCTTTCGGCACCACGGGATAGTAGAAGCCGGTGACGAAGATGCCCTCTTCCTGCATCTTGGCGGCATACTGCTGGCTCTTGGCGGCGTCGTAGATCATGACGGCGCAGATGGCGCTCTCCGAGGGCTTGCAGTCGAAGCCTTCCTCCTTCATGCGGCGCAGGAAGTAGTCGGTGTTCTCGTGCAGCTTGTCCTGCAGGGCGTTGGTCTCGCTCATGAGCTCGAACATGCGGATGCCGGCGGCCACGAGGCCGGGGGCCATGCTGTTGGAGAAGAGGTAGGGACGGCTGCGCTGACGCAGCATGTCGATGATTTCCTTCTTACCGGTGGTGAAGCCGCCCATGGCGCCGCCGAAGGCTTTTCCGAGGGTGCCGGTGAGGATTTCAATCTTGCCGCGCAGGTTGTAGCGCTCGGTGACGCCGCGGCCGGTCTTGCCGACCACGCCGGCGGAGTGGCTCTCGTCGACCATCACCATGGCGTCGTACTTGTTGGCGAGCTCGTAGAT
>JAGCOF010000020.1 GCA_017645585.1 Bacteroidales bacterium | reverse complement strand
TGACGAAGATCATGGTCATGTTCTCGCCACGGTTGGCGGCATGGATGGTCTCGGCGGTACCGATAGCGGCGAGGTCGCCGTCGCCCTGGTAGGTGAACACGAAGGTGTCGGGGTTGAGGCGCTTGATGGCGGTGGCGACAGCGGGAGCGCGGCCGTGGGCGGCCTCCTGGAAGTCGACATCGAAATAGTTGTAGGCAAGCACGGAGCATCCGACGGGGCTGACGCCGACGACGTTGTCCTGAATGCCCATCTCGTCGATAACCTCGGCGATGAGGCGGTGGGTGGTGCCGTGGCCGCAACCGGGGCAGTAGTGCATGACGGCGTCGGTGAGCACCTTGGTACGGGTGTAAACCTCCTCGTAACCCTCTTTCAGCAACTCTTGTTTGCGAGCTTCAATATCTTGATTCATTGTTGTTCCTTTCTTTATTTGATAATCTTGTTTTCAAGAGCCTCCAGGACCTCGCCGGGAGTGGGGATGATACCGCCGAAGCGGCCGAAGTGCTCGGTCTTCACACCGCACTTGGTGGCCAACTTCACGTCCTCGATCATCTGGCCGGCGCTCATCTCGACGCAAAGGATACCCTTTACGTGGGCGGCAACCTCGGCCAGCTGTTTGGTTGGGAAGGGGAAGAGGGTGATCAGGCGGAACAGACCCACCTTGATGCCTTTCTCGCGGGCCATCTGCATGGCCTTCATGGCGATACGGCTGCTCGAACCGTAGGCGACGATGATGTACTCGGCATCCTCGCAGTTGAGCATCTCGTAGCGGACCTCTTTCTCTTTCATCTCGGCATACTTGGCCTGCAGTTTCAGGTTGAAGACTTCCTGGCGGGCGCTGTCGAGCTCAAGGCTGGTGATGATATTGTGGTTACGGGTGGCAGGCTTGCCCCAGGTGCCCCAGGGGGCGTTGGCGCGGCGCTCTTCCTCGGTCCAGCAGGGGGACGTAGTCGCGGGTGTAGAGCTTCTCCATGCACTGTCCGATGGCACCGTCGCTGAGGATCAGCACGGGGTTGCGATACTTGAAAGCGATGTCCCAGGCGTCGAAGACGAAGTCGTACATCTCCTGCACGCTGGCGGGAGCCAGAGTGTAGAGCTGGTAGTCACCGTGACCGCCGCCCTTGGTGCTCTGGAAGTAGTCGCTCTGCGAAGGCTGGATGGTGCCCAGACCGGGGCCGCCGCGCATCACGTTGACCACCAGGCAGGGGATTTCGGCGCCGGCCAAGTAGGTCAGACCTTCCTGCATCAGCGAAATTCCGGGGCTGGAGCTCGAGGTGGCGACTTTCTTGCCGGTGGCGGCGCCGCCGTAGACCATGTTGATGGAGGCAACCTCCGACTCGGCCTGCAGCACGGTCATACCGGTGGTCTCCCACGGTTTCTCGGCCATAAGGGTTTCCATTACTTCCGACTGCGGAGTGATAGGATAGCCGAAGTAGCCGTCCGTACCGCTGGCAATCATTGCGCGGGCAATTGCTTCATTGCCCTTCATCAGTTGAAGTTCTCTTGCCATAGTTATTCCTCTTTTTTCTTTGTTTTAGATTTTTTTCTTGTAAACGGAGATCACGCCGTCAGGGCACACCATGGCGCAGCTGGCGCAGCCAATGCAACTCTCGTTCACGGTCTCGGTGTAGTTGTAACCCTTGCCGTTTACATTTTTCGACAGTGCGATGCACTTCATCGGGCACACGGGTACACAGACTCCGCATCCCTTGCAGCGCTCGGTGTCGATAATGATTTGTCCTTTAAATGCCATAATTTTAATGTTATAAGATTAATATTTTTAGTTTGTTGATTACAATTAGTGCCTGCAAAGATACGAAATAATTTTTATATAATCACTAAAAATGGTGAGAAATATTTTGCTTCGTTATGATTCCGTTTGATCTTCAGGTGTTTATCAGCCGTTCTTCGGTCGTTCTTTGGAAAAAAGCAAAGAACGACCGAAGAACGGCCGAAGAACGGTGGGAGTAAAGTGGTAGGTAATAGGTTGGTGCACAATATTTCCTCCCTTTCTGCGTTAACGACTTACACAATAACACAATAACGCAATAACACAATAACGCAATCATCGGTATGCGCATCAATATCAAGGCTTTTTTGAAAGGGTTGGGACAGCACTTCAACCTCTTTGACGACAAGGAGGACGAGCGCGAGGTGGTCCGGCAGGTCAAGGAGGGCGTGGTCTTCCGCGGCACCAATCTCTGGATTCTCATCTTCGCCATCTTCATCGCCTCGCTGGGTCTCAACGTCAACTCCACCGCCGTCATTATCGGCGCCATGCTCATTTCGCCCCTCATGGGCCCCATCATCGGCTTGGGTCTCGGGGTGGGCATCAACGACTATGACCTGCTGCGCCGTGCTTTGAAGAACTACGGCATCGCTACCCTTATCTCCATCGCCACCGCCATGCTCTATTTCCTGCTTTCGCCCCTGAGCGAGGCTCGGAGCGAGTTGCTGGCGCGCACCTCGCCCACGCTCTACGACGTGCTTATCGCCTTCTGCGGCGGTGCCGCCGGTGTGCTGGCGTTGACTACCAAGAGCAAGGGGCAGGTTATCCCCGGTGTGGCCATCGCCACCGCCCTCATGCCGCCCCTCTGCACCGCCGGCTACGGCTTGGCTACGGCGCAGTGGAGCTACTTCCTCGGCGCCTTCTACCTCTACTTTATCAACTCGGTCTTCATTGCCCTCAGCACCTTCCTCGGTGTCAAGCTGCTGCGCTTCCACAGCGCCGGCAGCCTCTCGCCCGAGCGGGCCCTCTATGGGCGCCGTGTGGTCACCGCCGTGGTGGTGCTCACCCTCATTCCCGCCGCCTGGATGACCTTTAGCATCGTGAAGAAGGAGGTGCGTGAGCGCAGTGTGCGTCAGTTTGTTGCGCACGAGCTGGTGCAGACCGGCACGCAGATACTGTCGTCCAACATCGAACACGACACCCTGCGCGTCGTTGCCGTGGGCCGACCTTTCAGTGACGCCGAGGTGGACGGGGCCCGCCACCGTTTGGCCGACTACGGATTGAAGAAATATCCTCTGGTGGTCATCCAAGGCGGCAACACCGAGGAGCTGTCCAAGCAGCTGAACAACATCGTGGCTGCCTCCGACGCCGAGCGCCGCAGTCAGACTCAGCACATCGCCGACCTGGAGCGGCAGTTGGAGGCCTACACGCAGTACGACAGTCTGGCGACGGCCGTCACCGCCGAAGCCGCCACCCTCTTCCCGCGGGTGAGCGAGGTGCGTTTGGGAAAGGTGGGCGACGATGTGGTGGCCCACGTCATGGTCATCCCCTCGGGCGAGAAACTCGACACCGACCGTGTGCGCCGCTGGCTCCGCACCCGCCTGCAGAACGGTGACCTCTGGGTGGAGTTCTATTAGGTCCGTCTTTTCTTCATTTGTTCTACAGCAGTTCTTCAACAGTTCTTCAAGAAAAAATTGAAGAACTGTTGAAGAACTGCTGTAGATGGGTCGAAGATTTGCAGGATTCAGTAGGGGCTAGATGCCTTGTGAAAAGTTAAATAAAGTTAAATATTGTTAAAGTTTGGGCAGATTTCAAGGGGGGTGTGCGTCTTAATGGCAACAAAAAGCCCCAGAATGGGATCTATAAGTCAAAAGTCAATGACGAAAAACAAACTTTAAACAGTATAACACATGAGACGCACAATCCTATTATTATTTGCCCTGCTGCCGCTGCTGGCACACGGGCAGAACCTGAACTCCTACACCGCTACGTCGGAACAGGGACAGTGGAACAGTATCGCCCAGACGGGCACACAGTTGACCTCGGTTGTGGGCGACTACGGCACGCAGACGGTGGCGCTGCCGTTCAACTTCCTTTTCGGTAACCTGGACCTTCCGGCCGGCAGCAATATCACGGTGCGCAGCGACGGCTTCGTGGTGGTGTACGGCAGCGCCAGCAACAACAACCCGCTGAACTATTGGAGTGGCTCGTCGGCGGCCATCATCAGCCCCCTGCTGCTCATCGACGGGCAGATGCCGTCGGGCACGTCGGGCTGCTGGTGGCAGGTGATGACCGACGACAACGGCGACCAGATGCTGGTCATCGAGTTCGAGCGGGTGCAGCACTACCCCTCGTATCCCATCACCACCGCCGAGGCGGCCAACGATGACTTCAACTACCAGCTGCGGCTGCACGAGAATGGCGACGTCAGCTGTGTCTATGGCCGCTTGGTCAACGGCGTGAGCAGCGACACGCTGTTCAACTTCATGCTCATCGATGCCACCACAACGGTGGATAACTTCTACAGCCGCGACCACATAGCGCTGCGCGGCACGTGGGACTCGGTGGTGGCCTCCACCTATACGCCGGGCCTCCGCTCGGGCAACAATTGGGTCTTCTACGCGCAGAACAATCCCGCCGGCCTGCCCGACAGCGGCACGGTGGTCACCTTCCACCGCCCGTTGCCGCCCTGTCCGCGCCCTACGGCCATTGCGGTCAGCCAGATTAGCTACGACTCGGCGCTGCTCTCCTGGGTGGAGAACGGCGTGCAGGGTGCCTACTACTATGTACAATATGATACTGTCGACTTCACCCCTGGCGGCGCAGGGCACCACAGCGACCTATACCCGGGCGACACGATGCATCTGGTGGGGCTGGTGCCCAACCACCAATACTATGTCTATATGCGCTCCGACTGCGGGTCGGACAGCAGCGAGTGGTTCGGCACCACCTTCCACACGCCCTGTGCACCGATGACGTCGGCCATGCTGCCGTTCATCGAGACCTTCGAGGGCTACGCCGTCTGGAGCACCGAGATATACAACCAATGCTGGAATCACAGCGCCAACTATGCATACGCTGTGCGCAGCGAGGGCAGCGGTGAGCCCAACAAAGCCCTGCTGCTGCACCAGGCGGGCCTGGTGACCCTGCCGCCGGTGGATAGCCTGCGCATCCGCCTGCTCAACTTGCGCATACAGGCTACTGCCACGATGAATGTCGAAGTGGGCGTGCTGGAGGACCCGTCCGACGAGTCGTCGTTTGTGCCGGTGCGCGTATTCCCTCTTACTGTGCAGGGTGCGACGAGCGGCTGGATCTCCTGCCAGATACCTTTTGGCTCCTACAGCGGCACGGGTAACACGATTGCCATCCGCCGTGTGAATACCTTGAGTTATGCGGGTGGCTGGCTGTGGATTGACGACATCAACCTCAATACCTTTGTCGGGTGCCTGCCGGTGGACGATGTAACCATTGGCGAGGTGGGGCAGCGCACAGCCGAGGTGGCCTGGAACGACTACCTGCAACGGGGCTCCTACCGTGTGGTCTACCATCCGGTCGGTGCTCCGGCGCAGGCCGATAGCGTCGTTGTGGCGGCCGACAGCGTGACCCTCACCGGCTTGATGCCCAACACCGACTATGTGGTCAAGGTCTACGCATTGTGCAGTGACAGCAGTGTCAGCGAGCCGCTGGCTGCCAGCCTGCACACCCGCTGCGCCGTACCGCTGCCGGTGGTGGAGAACTTCGAGACCATCACCGACCTTCCCGACTGCTGGCTGGGCCTGTCTCACTACACCGGCTACGGCAGCCACACCCTGCTGCCGGAGCCCAGCATTGTTACCGAAGGAACGCATTGTGTGAAGATGATGAGCCGCTACCTCAGCCACCACAGCATCGACGAAGCCTATCTGCTGCTGCCGTTTGTGGATACGGTGGTCAACCGCTTGCGCCTGACGTTCAGCTACCGTGCGGCGCGTTTCCCGAACAATATGGAACTTTCGGTGGGCATCATCGACGGCGATGAGAACATAGAGGACATGACGGTGATAGAGACGCTGAACGTGTACGATACCCTGTGGCACACCTATACTGTAGAGACCGGTGCCTACAACGGCGTTGTGGGGCGCCTGGTAATCAGGCAGTCCACCCCCGTAGAGCACGCTTGGGTGAGCGGCTACCCCTACGATCTGGGCTATGTGGATAACATCAATATCGAGGTGCTTCCCGAGTGCGACCGTCCAGCGGCGGTACACGTGTCCTACATCAGCAGTACCACAGCCCTGGTGCATTGGCAGGAGAACAACAGCGTGGGCACTTACCGTGTCTATTGCGACGGTGCGGCGCATACCGTGACGGGCGACACCACGCTGCTCCTCACGGGCCTAACACCCGCCCAGGACTACACTGTCGGGGTTGCCAAACTCTGTAACGGTGCCTACACCGCCTACCGCACAACGATGTTCTTCACGGCCTGCGCCCCCATCACCAGCCTGCCCTGGATGGAGGACTTCGAGACATGGCCCAACGGCGAGGTGGACTATTGCTGGCTGCGCTACTTTGGCGGCGGCTCCTGGGGCTCCGCAGTAAAGGCCATTTCCACCGATTTCATCGAGAACGGCAACGGCATGCTGGAGATGGACGCCTCCAACTTCGGCACGGACTCGCATCCCTACGACGCCATCGCCGTGCTGCCCGAGGTGGATGCCCCCCTCGACGGCTTGGCCATAGGCTTCCTGTACAAAAGTTATTACGGCTCGCCCAGCAATATTATACTTGAACTCGGCGTGATGGACGATGCCGGCGACAGCACCACCTTCCGGCACCTGGACTCCCTCCCCGTGACCGGCACTTGGAGCTACTACGAGCATGCTTTCTCTGCTGCCGACAGCGGCCGCATTGCCCTGCGCATGAAGGCGCTCTCCTCGCAGCAGCGCCTGTTCATCGATGAGGTGAGCCTCTTCCCCTACACCGGCTGCCACCGTCCCGACGGTCTTACCGTCGACACTGTTACCCAGCACACAGCCACCGTCACCATCGCCGACTCGGCCGCCACAGGCCACTATCGCCTCTATTGGCATCAGACGTATGGCACGGCTGTCGACTCAATGGACGTGGCCACCACCACTGCCACAGTGAGCGGCTTGGCTGGCGGCACAGGCTATGTCGTCCGCGCTGCTGCCCTGTGCAACAACGGGCAGCAGGTGTCCAATGTGGTCTCTACCACTTTGATTACCGACTGCGACACGATACTGCGCGCCAACCTGCCCTATAGCGAGACATTCAACAGCTATCACCTCAGCACCTGCTGGCATCTGCTGCCGGTCAATACCAACAACGTGTATGTCGACAGCGTGCATCATGGTGCCGTAGGCCGCAGCCTCAGCCTCTCCTGGACCACCTATTCGGCGCAGGCCTACGCTGTCATGCCGGTGATTGACACCCTGGCAGGTGTGGACCTCACCTTCTGGCTACAAGGTCAGAATCACCTCAATACAGCCCTCGTCACCGTCGGCATCCTGGCCGATCCGCAGGACAGCACTACCTTTACTCCGGTGCAGACCATTGTCCCCGAGGAGGGATGGCACGAGTACCAGATCAGTTTGGGAGACTACAGCACTGCTGGCCACTACGTCGCTTTCCGCATGGGCAATAGCGACTCGACGGGTTATACGTGGGTGCGCCTCGACGATGTGATGCTCTCACCCTCGCTGCCTTGCCAGCGGCCCGACTCGGTGACGGTCGACAGCGTGGGTCCCACCTCCGCCTGGCTGACCATTGCCGACCACAACGACAACCGCCATTATCGCGTGCTGATTACCTCGCAAAACGGCACCACCACAGTGCACCAGGTGGATTTTGCCGCCACCGACAGCATCTATCAGTTCGTGTTGACCGGCTTGGCGCCCGCCTCCGACTATCAGATCACGGCCTCGTCGGTGTGCTATGAGGGCTCTGTCACCTTCTATGTGGGCACACAGTTCACCACCCTCTGCGCCCCGATGCCGTTGCCCTACCGACAGAACTTCGAGGCCGAGACCTACCAGTCCATGCCGCGCTGCTGGCATGCTTCGGCCGGCAGGGCCCTTGTGGCGCAGGGCACTGCTGCCGTAGGACAGAAGTCACTCTATATGGGTTTTGGCGATACGCTTCAGTCGATGGATGTCTTCTCGGCCGAGTTGGCAGTCGACAACGACTCGCTCAGGGTGGACTTCTTTATTCAGGCCAGGCAGGGCTATTCCGACAGCAATTGGCACGCGCATTACTTTGACACCCCATTGCAGGTGTTTGCCACCGTCGGCGACAGCCTGGTGCTGCTCCACGAAGACACGGTGCCCTACGGCAACACGTGGCAGTTCATCAGCTTCACCACTCCCCAATTGCCCTACGGCACACGCCTCCTCTTCCGCCCACAACGCGTGGCAGGCGCTACGGGTGCGGTGTATGGCTACCTCGACGAGCTGCGTGTCGGCTATGCGGACAATCTGCAACACTGCGGCCAGGTGAGCGACCTCAGCCTTGACGAGGTGGGCTACACCTACGCCACCTTCAGCTGGACGCCCTATGGCAACGAGAACCGTTGGGAGGTGTACCTGCGTGGCGAGGGCACCAACGTTACCACGACGGTCGACACCAACAACGTCACCTTTATGGGCCTGGCACACAGCACCGACTTCATTTGCATGGTGCGGCCCCTCTGCAACGATGTGCTTGTGGGGCCGTGGAGCGATACGCTCTTCTTTGCCACCGACGGCTGCCTGCCGGTGAGCGGGGTGACGGTGACGAATGTCGGCTCCACCACCGCCGACATCAGCTGGACGGCCCCCGAAGGGCAGGAGCGCTGGCTGGTCCTCTACGGCGAGCAGGACTTCGTGCGCGGACAGGGCACCGAGGTGACGGAGGACAGCACCGGCTGTCACCTCAGCGGCCTGGAGCCCAACACCACCTACGACCTCTATGTGCGCACGCTCTGTGACGAAGGTCTCCGCTCGGTGTGGAGCACCAAGACGGTGTTCACCACCTCGCCGGCGGGTATCGGCAGGGTGGATGTCGCCGATGTGCGCATCAGCCCCAACCCCACCAGCGGCAAGACGACGGTCAGCGGCCTGCCGCCCAAGGCCGTGGTGACCCTGCACGACGCTGCGGGCCGCATCGTAGCTACCCAGCAGGCCGACGGTGATAGCCTGTCCCTCGACCTCGGTCGCCTGCCTGCCGGTGTCTACTTCCTCAAGGCCTCGGCCGCCGGCACCACTGCTGTGAAGAAGGTAGTGAAGCGCTAAGACTCCCTCTTTTCCTCGACCGTTCTACGGCAGTTCAACGGTAGTTCAACGCTTTTTTCCGTTGAAATACCGTTGAACTGCCGTAGAACGGTCGTTGAAATGTGGGTGTCATCAGGGCGTTTTAACTTTATTTGCAAGAAAAAAATGTTTGCATGTACTAATTTTTTAGTAAATTTGCAGTTTGAAACAAGAAAAGACCGCGACTTTGAAGGTCGCCTAAACAATTGAATATATAAACTTTAAAAAGACAATAACCATGAAAAAGTTTGCATTGATTTGCCTCTTTGCCAGCATGGCATTCATCGGCAACGCTCAGAATGTGGAGCAGAAAGAAGTCCCCGAACACGGCGCCAAGATCCGCTTCGAGGAGATGGAACACCAGTACGGCACCATCATGAAGGGTGGCAACGGCGACTGCGAGTTCGTGTTCTGGAACGACGGCGACGAGCCCCTTATCCTCCAGAATGTGAAGGCCTCCTGCGGCTGCACCACTCCCACGTGGACCCAGAAACCCGTCATGCCCGGCCAGAGCGGTAGCATCAAAGTGCGCTACAACACCAACAATGTCGGCGGCTTCTCGAAGCAGGTCACTGTGACCAGCAACGCCGTGAACAACGACCGTGTGGTGCTGAAGATCAAAGGCACCGTGAAGCAGGACCAGGCCGACGCCCAGCCCCAGGCCAAGCCGGCAGAGAAACCCCAGGTGAAGCCTGTGGAGAAACCCATGAAGAAGGAGCCGATGGCCATGCCCGTGAAGGCCGAGGAAGCCTCTGTCCCCGTACAAAAATAATATTGATTTAGAACTATGCCCACTATTTCCAAGAAAGGAACGGAACTGCCGCAGTCGGCCATCCGTAAACTTGTTCCCTTTGCCGACGCTGCCAAGGAGCGTGGCATCCACGTGTATCACCTCAACATCGGCCAGCCTGACATCGAGACCCCCAAGGGTGCCCTGAAGGCCCTGTCGGAGAAAGCCCTTAACCTTCCCGAGACCAACGGCGTGCTGGAGTACAGCCACTCGGCCGGCATCATGAGCTACCGCCGCGCCCTCTGCAACTACTACCACAAGCACGGCATTGACGTGACACCCAACCAGGTCATCGTCACCACCGGCGGCAGCGAGGCTTTGCAGATGGCTTTCACCGTCTGCCTCAATCCGGGCGACGAAATCATCATCCCCGAGCCTTACTACACCAATTACAACACCTTCGCCAAGCTGTGCGACGCCAAGATTGTCACCATTCCGAGCGACATCAAGACCGGCTTCGCCTTGCCTCCCATTGAGGACTTCGAGAAGGCCATCACGCCGCGCACCCGCGCCATCATGATTTGCAACCCCAACAACCCCACGGGTTACCTCTACACCCATGAGGAGCTGCTGAAGGTGGCCGGTCTGGTGAAGAAATACGACCTCTACCTGTTTGCCGACGAGGTGTACCGCGAGTTCTGCTATGACGGGCATAAGCACTTCAGCGTCATGCAGCTCGAAGGTCTGGAGCGCAACGTCATCCTGTTCGACTCCGTGTCGAAGCGCTACAGCGCCTGTGGTGCCCGCGTGGGTTGCCTGGTGACCCGCAACAGCGAGGTGTACAGTTATGTGATGCGCTTGGCGCAGGCCCGCCTGTCGCCCCCGAGTTTCGGCCAGATTTTCGCCGAGGCCGCTGTGGAGACCCCGCAGTCGTATTTCGACGGCGTCTACAACGAGTACATTGCCCGCCGCAACGTCATCGTCGAGGGCATCAACAAGATACCCGGCTGCTTCTGCCCGATGCCGAAGGGTGCCTTCTACACCGTTATTGACTTGCCCATTGACGACAGCGACAAGTTCTGTCAGTGGCTGCTCACTGATTTCAGCTACAACGGCGCCACCGTCATGCTGGCTCCCGCCACGGGCTTCTATGCCGACCCCGAAAAGGGACGCCACCAGGCCCGTATCACTTACTGCATCTGCATCGATGACCTGAAGGCCGCCATCAAGTGCCTGGAGGAGGCCCTAAAGGTGTATCCCGGCCGCACCAAATAGCAATGACCAGGGAAGAAAAACGCCAACAAGTGATATGCTCCTGCATTGAACAGCAGGAGCATATTGCTTCTGTGGCCAAGCAGGAGATGGACTCGGCGCAGCAGCAGAGCAACGACTACGGCGCCAATGTGGACCGTTACGACAGCTACCGCACCAAGATGCTGCGCTCGCGCGACATGTATGCACGGCAGTACAGCAATGCGCTGGCCGGCATCCGCTGCCTGCAGGACCTGCAGAAGCTGCCGCCGTTCGATACGGTGGAGCATGGTGCCTGTGTGGTCACCGACCGACAGAAATTTTTCCTCTCCATCGGTGCGGGGAAGTTTATGGTGGGACACGATGTCTTTTTCGCCATCTCGGCCCAGACGCCCATCTACGCCGCCGTGAAAGGGCGCAAGGTGGGCGATACGTTCATCATCAACGGACAGAGCCAAAAGATTACCGAGATATTTTAATTGCTATGGAAGCTTTCAATGACGGGGTCACCGTCGTTGAAGGTCAATCTGGCAAATGGTTGTTCTGGTAGGCTAAACCAGCGGGGCCGCAGGGTGGAGTAGTTCCACAGGCGCCACCAGGGTACCGCCAGGAAGGCGTCGGTCACACTGTAGTCGGGGTTGTCGGCCTGCAGTGGACCGTCTTCAATGTAGATGTTGATGGTGCGGTCGGGCCCTTGCAACGCGCTGATGAGCATGGACTCGAAGGCGGTGCACCAGGAGTCGATATCGAACAGGCCATTGAAATCATTGTTTGAGGCCACCATTTTGTGTGTTCCCATACGGTTGGCAGTCTCTGTGATTTGCTCTATTTTTTCTTTGCGTTGGCGGTAGTGCTTCGAGGTGTCGACTATTTTGGCAAAGCCAAACAGCAGGGTGGCCGACATCAGGACAAGCCATATTTGTTTGCTGCGGTGGCTGAGGCTGGGTACTACTTCGCTTACGAATGGTATTGCCGAGAAGAAAATCAAGGGGAGCCATGCCCGCTCGACGCAGATGGGACTGTTATCCCTGCGATAGACGATGGCCGTCATCAGTATGAAGCACACGTTGAAGAGAATACCGTAGCCCAACCTTGCCCATTGACGGTGGCGTATGTGATGGACTGCCACTGCAATATAGAGTACAATAGGATAGATATAAAAATCGGCCAGGCGATGCCCAAAGCCATTCACAACCTTCAGTTCGGCAGGGTGTGTTATGGCGTAGATTACATCAGAAGTGGTTGGAATGAAGCCAGAATCATGTCCGGAGATGTTGAATGACCGTATCACCACGCATGCCAATAGTACTATAGATGCCACAACCAACGGGGTGTTTGGACGGAAATGATTGTCAACAAGATGGTATCCAATAAGAAAAAGCACAAAGAACATGCCGATGGGATGGATGAACACCGCCGCCGCCGTCAACAAAGCAATGCAGACGGTATGCAGTATGCGTCGGCCAATGCTGGAGTCCTCTTTGGGGCGGTGGAGCAACAGTGCGGCCAACAGGATAGCATAAACCATCAATGAGAAACTTTCCGAGATGGCATGGAAGAAGGTGTGGCGCATACAGAGCAGGGGCAGCAGCAGGGCCAAGCCCAAGCGCACGTCGCGCAGCACATAAGTGATAATCAAGTAGGCCCCATAGGCCAGCAGCGGTGCCGACACGGAGTAGGCAATAACGATGGCTTGCAACGGCAGACGCAGCTTGATGAAGAGCAAGGGGAGCGACTGTGTGATTGCCATGGTGTAGCGGTGGTCGTAAATCACAAACCAATCGCGCTGTATCATCTCGAAGAGCTGAGCCGCCGAGTCAATGAATATGACTCGCTCATTGGCAATCACAGCGCTGAGCATAATGAGGATTAGAAATCCTATATGGCCAATTAGTTGAGGTATTTTCTTGTTCATATGGTTTTGTGTGTTTTGGTTTTATCGGATGCCTTGTCGTGCAGCCTCGTAGTCGGGCTCGTCAAGCAGCGAATGGAAACGGTCGGTGGGGTGGGGGTGGAGGAAGGAGTCGAAGTAGGCTGCCCTCGTCATGGAATCCCAATGGATGGAACCATAGATGTATCGAATATTATGGTAGGCTGACAGTGCAGCCACAACACACAGCAGGGTCATTAGTGCACAACGCAGGAACAGTTTTCTGCTGGCGGCCCATTCTATCCACGCCGCCAAGGGAATGGCTAACAGGGCATAGCTCTCAATAAGCGCGCGTATGCTCAATCCGCCGCCATACCACCAGCACCACCAGGAGAAGACTACATAGAGGTTGACGACAAAGAATACGGTGATACCCCAGAAGTGTGCCCGATGACGGCGATATAGCGGTATCAGGCCCAGCAGGGCAAAGAGCATGACGGGTGTGTAGATGAGCCATCCTTTACGGAACTCGAAGAGGCCTTTGAGCAGTTTGGGGGCGCCGAAGAAGAAGCGCTCGCTATTGCCGTAGGAGTAGTAAAGGAAGTGTCCGGTAACGGTGTGCCAATAGAGCATCTGCGGTACCCATACAAGCAGTATGGCGGCACCCATTAGCAGCAACTTCCACCACGCACCCGTCAGCAGCAGCCACTTCGAGCGCAGGCTCTCTTTCGATTGGATGCCATAAAGCAGGAAGTAGAGAACAACCAAAGCGTTGGTGGGGCGTATAAGGCTGATGAGGCCGAGTGTCAAGCCGATACCGATAGAGCGCTCAACGGTGGATTTCTCGTGCCATAGTTCCGTGAGCATGGCAAGCAAGGCGAATAGGCAGAAACTGAAAGCATGGGACATCGGGGCCTCGTAGACACTATACCAATACAGGTTGGTGCAGTGCGCCACAATAATCAATGTGACGGTTGTGATCCACTCGCGGAAATGACGTAAAAGCACCTTGCGTAGCAGGATTAACCCCAGGAGGGTGTAGAATATTCCTGCCATCATCAAGGCAAAGGCATAGGGCGGCGAGAAACCGTCGGCAGGGTAGCCCAACAGGGGCGCAACGGTATGAGCCACAAGGAAGAAGGGACAGTACATCAGGCTGAGGCCCATAGTGGTCTTGATGACCTTGCTGCCATCAGCAAGCGTTTCGGGCCAATAGCTTCCGGTGTGTTCCTGTTCGGTAAACGAGAGGGTGAGGTCGTGCTCGATGAAAGTGGCCGGCAGGTAGGAATAGTAGGAGATGACGTCCCAGGCAATCACCTTTTCAGGAACGGTATAGCGGTGATTGTTGAACATGCGCAGCAACAAGAAGGCGGCTATCAGGATGATGGCCACGCAACTGAGGCTGATGTGACGACGGCCTGTTTTCATCGCTTGTCGAAGGGGTTGGGAGCGGTGATGTCGTATTGTGCGGCCGCCAGCAGCATCTGGAAGCCCAGGATGAAGGTCAGCACTGCCACCATGATGGTGCCGGTGGGTGACGGACTGCTGATGCTGGCATAGTGTATCCATTCGCAGAGGCCGAATATGAGGCCGAAGAGGAATGACGGCAGGCCCACAAGGATATAAAGCGAGCAGATGTTGAAGTCATAGACAAAGTAGCTCAAGTGCAGGCGACGGATCCAGGCGGCAATGAGGCGCGGCGGGAACGAGAAGAGTGTCTTGCCGACGCTGAGGTTGGAGTGCTCGTCGGCATAGATGGCCGGCATTGTCACCTCACGGATACGGGCACCTGTATAGTGCATCTCTATCAGCATCGAGCTCTCGAAGAAGTAGCGGTCAGCCAGGCGTTCGAGGTCCATCTGCTGCAGTGTCTCGGTGCGGATGGCGAAGAAACCGTTGACTGGGTCGCTGACATTCCAATAGCCGCTGGCGGCTTTGACCATGAAGCCTACGCCCATATTGCCTACACGGCGTATGGTGGGCATGCGGCGCAGCATGCGGCGGTCGAAGAGGCGGTTGCCCTTGGCAAACTCGGCGTCTGTCAACGCCTTCACCAAGGGAGCAATATAAGAGGCGTCCATCTGTCCATCTCCGTCGAGCTTCACCACCACATCTACCTTGAGCTCAATGGCCTTGCGGAAGGCTGTCTTCATGGCGCCACCGACGCCTTGATTACGCTCGTGGTGGAGGGCTATAATCCGCTTGCCGTCGGCCATCTGGTCAACAAGGGCGGGGGTGCCGTCGATCGAGCAGTCGTCGACCAGCAGGATGGTGTCCACAAAATCGGGTATGCCGGCCACCACCCGCTCGAGGTGCTCCTCGACGCGGTAACAGGGGATGGCGACGGCTATTGTCTTCTCATTATACATATCAGGGGTTTTCGTCGGTGTGATAAATGAATAGCGAAAGGGTGCCGTTGTCGGCAATACACTCCATCATATAGCTGAATTCGTCATCGGGATGCTCAACGAGGAACTGTTCGTAGACCTCGTTTTCCATTACGATATAATCGAAGGGAAACTCGCGCACAGCATTGACGATGTTGTCGTCATATTCCATCACCGAATATCCTTTTCGTTGCATCTGTATGAACGGGCCGTTTTGGGGATAGGCGAGGAAGGCCAGCAACTTGGCATCGCGTGACACTCCGCACTCATCGAGCCATTGGTCGGCTCCCATAAAATGCTGTGAACAGATATAGGCCCGGTCGCCCTCCCAGCAACGGTGGGCCACTTTGTGTTTGGCGGCATTGAACATCGTGCCGCCCAGCAGTATCAAAGCAATCGCCGACAAGGCAATGGGCAGGTGCCCTTTGATAGCGGGCAGCGCCTTCAGGGCCAGGATGAAGGTGAAGATGACGGGCAGGAAAAAGCTGTCGAGGAAGTAGTAGTCGTGGTTCTGGTATTGCCTGAACATGGCCACAAAGAAGCAAACAACGCCCAGCCACCAGATGCCGGCAAGCCAGCCGAGAGACAGCTGTTTGTTGGTCTTTTTTCTCCTGTTGATGAACAACATTACGACTGCCGCCAGACAGATGACGGCCACAATCCAATGCTGTAGGCGGGTGAAGTAGTCAAACCGCCAATGCCAATGTATCTCATCTAATACACAGTCCACATCCTCCCAGCTGCGCGGCGGCAGTAGATAGTTGAGGAAAAGGGAGCCGTACTCGGCGCGCAGGTGGCTGTTCCACATCATGTATCCCGCAATGGCAGCCACGGCCGCCACTACCGAAGGCAATTTGCTCCATAGTTTTGTTTCGTGTCTGAAGACGCGCAGCGCCTCGAAGGCGCACAGGGCCACCAGCAGTATCGCCTGCGATGTCCTCACCAGCGTGGCCAATGCCACGAGCCCGATGGCCAGGTGCCAATAGCCGGTCTTGTCCGTCTGATAGTGGCGTATGTATGCCCACAGCCCGGCCATCGACAGGGCCAATGCCGGTGCGCTGGGCAGGTAGTTGGCAAAATAGTAGGCGTAGAGCGGCGAAGTCAGCGTTATCATCACCGCCAGCAGGGCTTTGAGGACCGAATCAGTCAGTCGGCGCGCCAGCAAGAAAAGGAACCACACCCCCACCAGGCTTATCAGCAACGTGAAGCCGCGGAAC
Organism: Bacteroidales bacterium; assembly: GCA_017645585.1. Taxonomy (GTDB): domain Bacteria; phylum Bacteroidota; class Bacteroidia; order Bacteroidales; family P3; genus Colimorpha. The sequence continues at coordinate 3,589 of JAGCOF010000020.1, read as the reverse complement.
ACCCAGGGGGCTGTGGTGCCAAAGAGGCTCATCAGCCATCCGATGACATACTCGTGCAGGGGGAAATCCACCGCTGTCACCGTGCTTCCCTCATCGACCATCCAGGTGTGGGGGAACTGCTTGTTGTAAATCATCGTCTGCGGGTGGAATAGGTCGTGTCCATTATCGGTGAACCCTATCGCCAGCGCATAACGGTCGGCCTGTGCCCACGCATGGATGAAGGCGGGAAGCTGGTTTATCTGCTTCCGCCCGAGCGCCAGACTTAACAGCAGTACAACAATGGCTGCCAGAAGGTAGCCATTGTTGTACGCGGGTTTGCGTATAGAAGGATTTTTAGTATCCGAAGATTTCATCCAGCGTCAGTTTCTTCACCTTGCCGTACTTGGCCAGCTTGTTGAAGTCTATCTCGCTCTCCTTGCCGAGGATGAGGTAGGTCTTCTTTTGGCCCTTGATATACTGCTTCTGGAAATTCACTAGGTCCTGCATCGTCATCTTCTGGTAGGCCTGGAAGTTCTGCTTGGTGAGAGGCTCCTTCCAACCCATGCGTTCGCAACTCAGATAGCTGTTGATGATGCCCATCTTGGTGGTGCGGGCGGTGCGGACACCGGCAATGCGGGCTTCCTTGGCCAGCTTGAAATTGGCCTCGCTCTGTGGCATATCGTTGAAGAGCTCCTCGTAGGCATCGAGGGCGTCGAAGAGTTTGTCGTTTTGGGTGATGATGTTGGCTCTGTTATAGAAGTAGCCATCCTTGCGGCCGGTGTTGGTGTAGTTGCTGCTGGCACTGTAGGCGAGACTACGCTTCTCGCGCATTTCCTGGAAGACGATGGCGTTCATCGAGCCGCCGAAGTATTCGTTGAAGAGGTTGACGTTGGGCACCATCGAAGTGTTGTATTCGGCACCGCGGAAATACTCCATCATGTAGGTGTTCTTGGCGTTGTAGTCGACAAAGAGGATGCTGTTCTCGTTGGTGGCCTGGGGCTGGTACACCTTGTTGGTGGGCACCTCCTTGGTGGGTTTCACGGTGTGTATCTTGTTCACGGCAGCGGTGACCTCCTTGAGGGTCAGCGGGCCGTAATAGAGCACGCGGTGTTTGTATTGGAAGAGGCCGTGCAGGGCGTCGGTGAGTTGCTTGGCGGTGTAGGCGCGCAACTGGGCGTCGCTCTCGGTGGTGCCCTTGATATACTCTTCGCCATAGATACCATAATTGTTCAGAGCGCTGAAGGCAGCACGCTGGTTGGTCTTGTTGTCGGTGCGGCTCTTGATGAGGCGCTCCACCAAGGTGCTGAGGGCTTCGTCGTCAGGCTGGCAGGAGGCCATCACCTCTTCCAAAAGGGTCATGGCTTTCTCCATATTCTCGGCTAGGCCGCTGACGCCCACGGTGATGCTCTCGCTATTGACACGCACGTTGTAGCTACAGGCCAACTTGTAGAACTCTTCCTGCAGTTGCTCGGCGGTGTGTTTGTCGGTGTTGAGGTATTCCATCAGGTTGGCAGCCATACCGTAGGACTTATCGGCATAGTTGCCGAACTCGAAGCGGTACTGTAAGTTGAAGGTGCCGTTTTCCTTGTTCTGCACATAGAGCACCTCGCTGCCATTGGCGGTCTTGCCCTTCTGGAGGTCTTTCTTGAAGTTGACATAGACGGGTTGGATGGGCTTGGCTTTGGCGGCGTCGGACTTCATCTGCGCCAAGAAGGGGCTTTCGTTGTCGCGGTTCACGCTGATGGGGGTGATGGCGGGTTTGATGACCTTGGCCACAGGGTCGGGGCTGTCTTGGTGCTTGAATACGATAACGTAGTTGTTGTCCTTGCAGATGCGGTTGGCAAAGTCGATGATGTCCTGCTTGGTGATTTTGGACAACTCGTTGATCTCGTTGCACACTTGATCCCAGGTCTGGTACTGCACAAAGGCGTAGGCCAGCTGGCGAGCGCGGCTGTCGTTGCTCTCGGCCTGCTTCATGATGCGAAGTTTCATTTGGTTGATGCTGGCCTCCAGCAGGCTCTCGTCAAATTGACCGGCTTTCAGCAGGTCGAGTTGGCCGAGCAACAGGTCACGCAGCTGGCCGAGCGACTGACCCTGAGTGGGACGGCCGCCAAGCATGAAGGCGGCATAGTCGTTGAGCGTATAGGTGCCGGCGTATGCACCGAGGCAGAGCTGCTTCTGGTTGAGGTTGAGGTCGATGAGTCCGCAGCTGCCGTTGTTGAGCACCATCTCCATCGCTTCGGCCAGCAGGGCGTCGCGGCTGCCGTTACCCTCTTCGATGCGGAAGGCGATGGTGAGGCTCTCGGGGTCCTGGCCGTTCACCAGGCGGATGATGGGTGTGGTGATGGGGGCCTCTTTCACTTTGGTGAAGCCGGGCACCGTGCCGGGCTTCCAGCTGCCGAAGTATTTGTCTATTATCTTGATGGCCTCGTCGGGATTGAAGTCGCCGGCCATCGCAATGCACATGTTGTTAGGTACATAATAGGTGGAGTGGAAGTTGCGGATGTTGACCATCGAGGGGTTCTTCAGGTGCTCGATGGTGCCGAGGGTCGTCTGGGTGCCGTAGGGGTGGTGGGGAAAGAGGGCGCGCATCATCTCCTCGTTCACGCGGCGGTTGTCCTGCGCCAGGCTGATATTCTTCTCCTCATAGACAGCTTCCAGCTCGGTGTGGAACAGACGCAGCACCAGGTTGGGGAAGCGGTCGGCCTCCACCTTGGCCCAGGTCTCCAGCATGTTGGCGGGGATGTCCTCGACATACATCGTGTAGTCGTTCGAAGTGAAGGCGTTGGTACCCTGACTGCCGATGGCGGTCATCGCCTTGTCATACTCGTTGGCGATGGCGATGGTCGACGCCACATAGCTGATCGAGTCAATCTGGTGGTAGATGGCGGCACGGGCAGCATCGTTGGTGGTCTTGCGATACACCTCGTAGAGCTCCTCAATCTTCTGCAGCTCCACTTTCTCGCGCTCCCAATCGGTGGTGCCCAACTGGTGGCTGCCCTTGAAGAGCATGTGCTCCAGGTAGTGGGCCAGGCCGGTGGTCTCGTGGGGGTCGTTTTTCGAGCCGGCGCGCACGGCGATATAGGTCTGGATGCGCGGGGCGTCCTTGTAGACGCTGAGGAACACCTTCAGGCCGTTGTCCAGCGTGTATTCGCGCACGCCCAGCGGGTCGTTGTCGTAGGTCTTGTAGGTGTAATTCTGCGCCATGATGCTGCCAGAGAAGAGCATCGCGGCTAAAAAGCAGAGTGACAAAAAGGCTTTTTTCATGTTAATCTGTTATTTATTAATATATTGTAAATAATTCCACTACGGATATTTCTTTGCAAATATACAAATAATTCCAAAATATTATCGCACAAATCGAGAGAATGTCTCCTGCTGCGCGACAATCAATCATCTCCCGCCTGGCGGCGTAATCTATATGTCCTGTTTTTTTTCGCCCCGCTGCGCGGAAATCCTGTAAATCTTAGAAATCTTTTTGGATTGTTGGATTACCGCCGCAGGCGGGGAGGAAAACACACTCCTCCACCACCGCTTTGCGGCGGTCCCCAGCCACCACACAGGGCTTTGCCCGAAATGCCACAGGCATTTCTCTTCCTAACTTAGGGGA
>JAGCOF010000019.1 GCA_017645585.1 Bacteroidales bacterium | reverse complement strand
GGTGAGAGGTGAAAGGTGAGAGGTGAAAGGTGAGAGGTGAGAGGTGAAAGGTGAGAGGTGAAAGGTGAGAGGTGAAAGGTGAGAGGTGAGAGGTGAAAGGTGAAAGGTGAGAGGTGAAAGGTGAGAGGTGAGAGGTGAGAGGTGAAAGGTGAGAGGTGAAAGGTGAGAGGTGAAAGGTGAGAGGTGAAAGGTGAGAGGTGAAAGGTGAGAGGTGAGAGGTGAAAGGTGAGAGGTGAAAGGTGAGAGGTGAAAGGCTTTTTCCACTTGGCAAGCGCTGTGCCTGTCGGGAAATGGCGCCGGCGGTGGATTTTTTGTTGAAAACTATTTGCCGCCGTTTCTGTTTTTCTGTCTAATTTAGCAATCGAAACGGACTGCGGTCCTTCCACGATAATTCATTGTAAACAAAAACGATAAATAAAATAATCGAGCCATGCAAGGCGACCTATTTTCCGCAGTGGAGCCCACCCCGAGGCCCCAAGAGAAGAAAGTGAAGAAGCAGTACACTCCGGAGGAGATTATGCGCTCCTCGGTGGAGTATTTCCACGGCGACGAGCTGGCCGCCAATGTGTGGATGAACAAGTATGCCCTGCGCAACGACGACAGCATCTATGAGCTGAATCCCGACATGATGCACCGTCGTCTGGCGCACGAGTATGCCCGCATCGAGGCCAAGTATCCCAACCCGCTGGCCGAGGAGGAGATATATAACTTGCTGAAAGACTTCAAGTATATCGTCCCGCAGGGTAGCCCGATGAGCGGCATCGGCAACAACTTCCAGGTGGTGAGCCTGAGCAACTGTTTCGTCATCGGCAACTCGGGCAACAGCGACAGCTACGGCGGCATTATGAAGATCGACCAGGAGCAGGTGCAGCTGATGAAGCGTCGCGGCGGTGTGGGTCACGACCTGAGCCACATACGTCCGGGCGGCAGCCCCGTGAAGAACGCGGCCCTGACGTCGACCGGCATCGTGCCCTTCATGGTGCGCTACTCGAACACCACGCGCGAGGTGGCCCAAGGCGGTCGCCGCGGTGCCTTGATGCTCAGTATCAGCATCAAGCATCCCGACGCGGAGCAGTTTATCGACGCCAAGATGGAGCAGGGCAAGGTGACGGGCGCCAACGTGAGTGTGAAGATCACGGACGAGTTCATGGAGTGTGTCCGCAGCGGCAAGCCCTTCGTGCAGCAGTATCCCATCGACTCGGCCAAGCCCATCTATACCAAAGAGATAGACGCGCGCGCGCTGTGGAACAAGATTATCCATAACGCGTGGCAGAGCGCCGAGCCGGGCGTGCTGTTCTGGGACACCATCCTGCGGGAGAGCGTGCCCGACTGCTATGCCGACTACGGCTACCGCACGGTGAGCACCAACCCCTGCGGCGAAATTCCGCTGTGCCCCTACGACAGCTGCCGTCTGCAGGCCATCAACCTCTACAGCTATGTGGAGAACCCCTTCACCAAGAAGGCCAAGTTCAACTTCGAGCTCTTCAAGGAGCACGTCAGCAAGGGCCAGCGCCTGATGGACGACCTGATCGACCTGGAGCTGGAGAAGGTGGACCAGATACTGAAGAAGATAGAGGCCGACCCCGAGAGCGAGGAAATCAAGCAGGTGGAGCACAACCTGTGGCTGAACATCAAGATGAAGTGCCTCGAGGGACGTCGCAGCGGCTTCGGCATCACCGCCGAGGGCGACATGCTGGCGGCCCTGGGGCTGCAGTACGGCTCGGAGGAGGCTATGGCCTTCGCCGTCAAGGTGCAGCAGACGCTGTGCTGCGCGGCCTACGGCTCGAGCGTGCAGATGGCCAAGGAGCGAGGCAGCTTCCCCATCTACGACGCCAAGCGCGAGGAGAAGAACCCCATCATACGTCGCATCCGCGAGGCCGAGCCGGAGCTGTACAAGGAGATGGTGAAGCACGGGCGCCGCAATATCGCCCTGCTGACCATCGCCCCCACCGGCACGGTGAGCATCTGCACCCAGACCACCTCGGGCATCGAGCCGGTGTTCCTGGTGAGCTACAAGCGCCGCAAGAAAATCAACCCCAACGACAAGGACGCCAGCAAGCAGAAGATTATCAAGGACGAGAACGGCGATTACTTCGAGGAGTACAATGTGTTCCACCCCAAGTTCATCGATTGGGCCCGCGTGAACGGCTACAATGTGGACGAGGTGATGCGCATGGAGGACGCCGAGCTGCAGAAGGTGGTGGAGAAGAGCCCCTACTTCCACGCCACGAGCGCCGACATCGATTGGGTGGCCAAGGTGAAGATGCAGGGCGCCATCCAGAAGTGGGTGGATCACAGCATCTCTGTGACGGTCAACATACCGAAGGAGACCACCGAGGCGGTGGTGAGCAAGATCTACGAGACGGCGTGGGAGAGCGGCTGCAAGGGTTGCACCATCTATCGCGACGGCTCGCGCACCGGCGTGCTGGTGAGCACCAGCGAGGGCAAGAAGGAGCCCAACCCCTGCTTCGGCGAGAGCAAGGCCCCCAAGCGCCCCAAGAAGCTGGAGGCCGAGATTGTGCGCTTCAAGAACGAGAAGGAGGACTGGATTGCCGTCGTGGGCATGTATGAAGGCCGCCCCTACGAGATATTCACCGGCCGCGCCGAGAGCCTGCTGCTGCCCAAGTATGTGGAGAAGGGCTGGGTGATCCGCGTCAAGGAGAAAGGTCAGGAGCACGCACGCTACGACTTCCAATTCACCGACCAGGACGGCTACCACATCACCATCGAGGGCCTGTCGCGCATGTTCAAGAAGGAGTTCTGGAACTACGCCAAGCTCATCTCGGGCATCCTGCGTCACGGTATGCCCATCCCCAACGTGGTGGAGCTCATCGGCAAGCTGAACTTCGACACCGACAGCATCACCACCTGGAGCAACGGTGTGGCGCGCGCGCTGAAGCGCTATATCAAGGACGGCACCGAGACCGGCGAGACCTGCCCCGACTGTGGCAGCAAGCTCATCTACACCGGCGGCTGCAAGAGCTGCCCACAGTGCGGATGGAGCAAGTGCAGTTAAAATTCAGCAAGCACAACATATTCACCCGAAGGGGTCCGGCCTGCACCGCCGGACCCCTTCAATTTTTCAATCTCCCCGCCTGATGGCGGTAATTACGCCGAAGGCGGGAGGCATAAACGGCAGAGGAAAGCGGCGCGGCGGGTGCCGACGGTGGTGGCGACGACGAAGAGGTCGCCGCCTTCTTTCAGCCCTAATTGCTTCTGCAGGTCGGCGGCGGCCACGGGGTAGTTGCGGGTGACCACATGGGCCTTGCCTCCGGGGAGGGCTTCGGCCATCGCTTTGCGGCTGGGCTTCACCTCGCGCAGCACCTCGAAGGTGCGGCCAGGGAAGTCGGGCACCTGCAGGTCGCTGGTGTAGAGGTGGCTGTTGGGCGCCAGCAGCGGCAGGCCGAGGCGTTGGCTGAGCAGGCGGAAGCAGCCCGCTTTGCGCAGGGCGGCATGCGGGTCGTAGAGGTAGCGCCCCACGGCGGCGCAATAGGAGGCCGCGGCAGCGGCCTCGTCGCTTGGGTGGAAAGAGATGGTGGTTAGGATAGCCGGGCTGGATAGGCTAGCCAGGTTAGATATTTTTACTATGGGCTCGCCGCAAGGCGAGCCCATAATGAAGAGCACCTCCTTACATTCCCCTTTGACAGAGACGACGTGCACCTCGGCCACATCGCCCAGCTGGCGGCAGGCGAGGTCGATGTCAATCATCGGCGAGGCTTTGACCATCAGCCAGCGGCAGCATGAGCGCAGCAGCTCCATGTGCTGCAGGATATTGGGTTCGCAGTCCTCGAAGGCTGCCACTTTGCGGCCTCCTTTGTCGCGACGGGCAGGGTCGACGAAGAGGAGGTCGAAGTGGCGGTCGCAGGCGGTGAGCCACTCTATGCTGTCGCCGCAATGTACGCTGATATTCTCCAATCCGAGGGCCCGGCGGTTGTGCTCCATCAGGGTGCAGAGCGCTTCGCTGCGCTCCACATAGTCCACATGAGTCAGCACCTGCGTGCGCAGAGGAGTGATGAATAGTGTGCGTTGGGCGAAAGCGATGCTGTCGATGCCCATGCCGCCGGTGAGGTCGGCCACAGAGAGGAACGATTCCTCGCCACACAGCTCATCGGCTACGTAGGCTTTATGTGTTGCCGTCTCCTCCGACGAGGCCTGTTCGCGGTTGAGTCGGGGAGGGTAGAGGTAGTCCTCGCAGGCCAGCAGCGACGGCCACTTCTCTTTCGCTGTCCGCAGGCCCTCAATCTGGTTGACGGCCGCCGGCATATCGATATGAGGATACCGCGCAGCACTCAACAGCAGCCGCGCCGTATCCTCATTCACATGCTCCCTCGCGAAGGTAATCTCCCGCTTCGCGAAATCTTGGAGATCTTGGAAATTGTCTGTCGCTGTCATGGTCGGGCCTGTTTAATCTTGGAGATCTTGTTTAATCTGGGCGGTAGTACCGGTTGGTTACTTTTACCATGCCGTGGGCGAAGTCGTCTTCGTTGAAGTTGATCAGCCACCCCATCGGTTTGTTCAAAAGCCTGAGATATGACCTTGATTGTTTGTAATGCAACGGAAGTAATTCTGCCACAGACTTCAATTCCAAAATCATGATATCCTCAATCAGCAGGTCCAATCGGTAGTCATCGCTGATGGTAAAGCCTTTGTAGGTTACTTTTACGGGCACTTGTGATTCTACCTTGATGTCGCGTAGTTGGAGTTCCTTTATCATTGCCTTTTCATAAATGGATTCCAACAACCCTGGCCCGAAATGGTTGTACACATCCATGGCCGCTCCACGTATTTCATACGACAATGCATTTAATTGATCCTCAAGAGACATCATGATTTAGCTGGATTTAAAAAGATTTACCTGTACCCGTCCTGAAGGAAGGATACGCGATTTCCAGGATTTCCAGGATTTCCGCCGTCAGGCGGGGGTATTAGTATTCGCCGGCATCGTGGAGGGCCTGCAGGCGGGCGACGACCATGGGGCGGTCCTCCTTGTAGGTGACGCCGAACCACTGCGCCGTGGTCTTGAGCACCGTCATGGTGGCCTCGCCACGATGGATGAAGGTGTTGACGGCGAAGGGGATGTAGTACTCGCTCTTGAGCTCCTGGCCGTGCTCGCGCAGGAAGTCGACGAAGAGGGCCTCGCTCTTGGCGAAGTAGTCGGGCGTGAAGCCGAAGAGGTTCATGCTGACGGTGGCGTCGGTGGGCAGGGGGTGCATGCTGCCGTCGGTGTCCTTGTATTCGATGCCGTTGGGGGTGCGGCCGATGCTGGTGCGCTCGGTCATGCCCACGAGCAGCCCGTTGGCGTCGGTCTCGCAGACGCCGCGGCTGACGGTGCCGTTCTCGCTGAGCGTGTTCTCGAGGCGGTAGCCGACCATGCAGTAGCGGCCTGCGGTGCCGGCGAGGGTCTCGAGGTGGCGTGCCATGACTTCGAAGGCGTCGCGGCCGTAGAAGTCATCGGCGTTGATGATGGCGAAGGGCTCATGGATGGCGTCCTTGGCCATGAGGATGGCATGGTTGGTGCCCCAGGGCTTCTCGCGTCCGTCGGGGACGGTGAAGCCGGCCGGCAGCTTGTCGAGCTCCTGGAAGACATACTCCACAGCGATGCGGTTGCCGTAGTGGTCGGCGTTGACGTGCTGTTTGAACTGCTCGGCGAAGGAGCTGCGGATGACGAAGACCACTTTGCCGAAGCCGGCGCGGATGGCGTCGTTGACGCTGTAGTCGAGGATGGTCTCGCCGTGGGGGCCTACGCCGTCCATCTGCTTAAGTCCGCCGTAGCGGCTGCCCATGCCGGCAGCCAGAACAAGTAATGTGGGTTTCATGATGATTGTGTTATTGCGTTATCGTGTTATTGCGTTATTGTGTTATTGCGTTATCGTTTCTTCTTGAAGAAGTCTTTCATCAGGGCGGCGCACTCCTCTTCGAGCACGCCGGCGGTGACTTCGGTCTTGGGGTGCAGCAGTCGGTCACTCACCGTGCTGTAGCCGCGCTTGGGGTCGCGGGCGCCATAGACGATGCGGCCCACCTGGGTCCAACCCGCCGCGCCGGCACACATGGGGCAGGGCTCGACGGTGACGTAGAGGGTGCAGTCGTTGAGGTATTTGGCGCCGAGGGCCTCGCTGGCGGCGGTGAAGGCCAGCATTTCGGCGTGGGCTGTCACGTCGTGCAGCCGCTCGGTCTGGTTGTGGGTGCGGGCAATGATGCGGTCGTCGGCCACGATGACGGCGCCGATGGGCACCTCGTCCTCCGCGGCGGCGGCGCGGGCTTCGCGCAGGGCCTGCTGCATGTAGTATTCGTCGGGGTTGTCGAAGATGCTCACGGCGGGGTTAGTCTTGGTTGAACAGCAATGTGTTGCGCGGCTCGAAGCGGGCCGTGGTGTTCATGATGGTGAGCAGCCCGTTGCGCATGAAGCTCTCCTGCGAGGCAATGAGGCTGGCGCCAGCCGGCAGGTACTCGTGGAAGGCTTTCCAGGCGGCGTGGTTATAGCCGGGCGAGAGGCTCTCGGCAGGCATCTCGTTGGTTTCGATAATGAAAAGCAGCAGGCCGCTACGGCGCTCGAAGAGGAGGTAGCGCGTGTAGACATTGGGTCGGTCGACGCGCACCGCCTCGAGCGACTCGCCCTTGAGGGTGGTGGTGCCGGCGTAGGTGTAGGTGGTTTCGGTGGTGTCGCGTCGGTAGAGGATGGTGCGGAAGTCGTAGGATGACGCGCGGCGCTGGAAATCGGCCGGCGACACTTCGTCCCACCAATGCTGCTTGGCGGAGTAGACGCGGTAGCGGTCGGTGCCGTTGGTGCAGAAGCCGTTGGTCAGCGTGTCGCCCTTCCACACCTCGATGCGCAGCATCTCGGGGGGCGTGAACCAGCGCCGCATGACGAAGGTGTCGGGCTGGCCGAAGTAGGTGATGGTGGTCTCCATGGCCAGCGTGCTGTCGGCGGGCAGGCCGTCGTAGTTGAGCATTGCCACATAGCGGTCGATGATGCGTGCGGCGCTGTCGGTGGTCTGGGCCTGTAGGGCGGTCGGCAGCAGGACTGCCAGCAGGAGGAGGGTCTTTCTCATATCGTTTATTGTTTTGGTTTGCTGTAGGGGAAGGTGAGCGCCGGCACCTGTTGGCGACGGGTGATGTGCACCGTGGCATCGAAGCCCAGCTGACGGGCCAGCTGGCTGATGCGCTCCTCGGCGTCGTCGGCCAGGGCCAGGGTTTGCAGGTCGTTGTAGCTGATGTGGCGGTGCAGCCGTTGCCGCAGGTCGCCGTAGTCGGCACCGCGGTCGATGCCCAGCAGCGAGGAGCGCAGCCACACCGAGTCGGGCGTGGCCAGACCGCGCGCCACCTCGATGAACTTATACACCGAGAGCCACATGACGCTGTCCTGTGCCATGCGCAGTTGTCCGTTGACGCTGACGCCCGCCACCTCGCCCGTGAAGTTCACCACGGTGTAGACGCGGGTAGGGGTGGCTGCCGGCGCTTCTGTGGTGTCAGGCTGCCCAGGAACCTCCGTCACCGCCGCCTGCTTCACCCCGTGGCACCCCGCCACCAGCAATAAGATGAAAGATGAAAGATGAAAGATGAAAGATGGCTGGCGCAGTGTAGACTGCACCCTATTCATATTTTTCCTTTTTCCATTTTCCTTTTTCATTTTTCAATCTCTTTCAGGTGCTGCTTCAGGGTGTCGCTGGTGGGATTGAGTTTGACGGCTTTCTTGATGTAGGGCAGGGCTTCGGCGTCGCGGCCCAGGAGGTGGAGTATCCAGGCGTAGGTGTCGAGGCTGTTGGGTTCGTCGGGCTGTGCCTCGATGGTGCGGCGGCTCATGGCGAGCGCCTTCTCCAGCTCGACGCCCTGCAACGCCAGATAGTAGGCGTAGTTGTTGAGCATCAGCATGTCGTCGGGCCGCAGGGCCATATACTGCTCGAAGGCGCGCCAGGCCTTGTCGTACTGCCCCGAGCGGTAGTAGCACTCGGCCATCAGGCTGCGGGTCTCGGCCTCGAGGTAGCCCTTGCTGAAGCCCCATTGGGCGGCTTTCTCGAGCGGCACGAGGGCCTCGGTGTAGCGTTCGTGGCGCAGTTCGTAGAGCCCCACGATGTAGTGCGGCAGGGTGTGCACGGGGAACAAGCGCTCGGCGCGGCGGGCATAGGCGGTGAGGTCCTCCTCGCGTTCGGGCACCTCGCTGAGGCATATCAGCAGGCCCTCCCACACCTCGTAACGTGAGCTGTCGCGACGGATGGCCACTTCGAGCTGCTGCGCCGCTTCGGCGTATTTGCGCTGACGCATCAGCACGTCGCCGTAGTAGAGGGCGAACTCCGACGGGTCGTCGCACTGCTTCATGGCTTGCTCCATCAGGCGGAAGGCGGTCTTGCTGTGGCTGCCGTAGAACTCCTCGTCGGTGTAGAACGAGGCCAGCAGCTGCAGTTTCGTGCGCCCGTCGAGGGCGGGGTTCTCGAAGGCCCGCACCAGCTCGCTGTCGGCTTCGGCGGCGTGGCCCGTTTTCTTGTAGTATTCGGCCAGCTGTATGTGGATGTAGTTGTCCTGTGGGTCAGCAGCCAGCACGCGGTCGTAGTATTGCTTGGCTTTCTTGTAGTTCTTGCGGCCCATGTACATCTCGGCCATGATGGCGTTGTAGCGCTTCTCTTGGGGCATGGCGTCGGCCAGGGCCTCGATTTCCTTCATGGCCTTGTCGGGCCGTCCGGCGGCTTCCCAGAGGCGTTGCTTCTGGAGCGAGATGGTTTCGGTGATGCCGCGGCGTTTCTCCACGCGGTTGAGGGCGTCGACGGCTGCCGGCAGGTCGCCCGCGGCGATGCAGGCGTTGGAGAGTGCCAGCTGGTACCATTCGTTGTTGGCGTCGAGGGCGGCGGCGCGTTGGGCGCAGTGCAGTGCGCTGTCGCTCCAGCCGCGTTGCAGCAGCAGTTGAGCCTGGCCATACCAGGCCGCCGCCAGCTGCGGTGCGTCGGCCGTCAGGCGGGCATAGGCCTCCAGGGCTTCCTGGCTGTGGCCGGTCTCCTGCAGCGTCAGGGCGTCGACGAGGCGATTGTCCAGCTTCAGCTGCTCTTCGCTCACCTCGCGGATGGGGGGGCGCTGGTAGCGGTTGTCCGACGGTGCTGCCGCCTTGTGGCCGCCGCAGCCCACGGCCACCACGGCCAGCCATAGGATGCAATATTTCAGTCTGTTCATAGTCAGGTAGAATAACAGCAAAACAATAATTATATTGTGTGCGGGGGTGGAAAAATGTAAGGAGGCGTCTCATAAGTCCCCGTAGGGGATGATAGCCATTAGCCGTGGGCGCCAGCCCACGGAAACGAAACAGAGTTTTCCCGTAAGTCCCCGTAGGGGACGATAGCCATTAGCCGTGGGCGCCAGCCCACGGAAACGAAACAGAGTTTTCCCGTAAGTCCCCGTAGGGGACGATAGTCATTAGCCGTGGGCGTCAGCCCACGGAGACAAGGCGTATGTGTGTTTTTTTAGCCCCGTAGGGGCGACACAAAGATAATCAACCTTGTGTCGCCCCTGCGGGGCTCCGGTGCTGTCGGGCCGTAGTACCGTGGGCTGACGCCCACGGCTAAATACTGTCGCCCCTGCGGGGCTCGTACGCCGTTAGGCGTTTTCTTTCATTAGGGTAGCATGCCCCCCCCACCAACGACCTACCAAGGACTACCCAAGGACTACCCAAGGACTACCCAAGGACTACCACGGTGGTAGTACACAGGTCGTTTAAACGGCTGTCAGCGGGGCGTCTGCAATTCTTCCTCGGGCCCTTGCGGAATTTGTGGTGCCCCCTCCGTGATAGTTAAAAAAACAAAAAATTTTGCCATGTCGAAAAAAATGCCTATATTTGCATCATGAAATAGTGTGCGGATAAACCGCTTTAACCCCCGCAAACTATTGTCATACAAAGAAAAAGAAAGAAAAGTAAACAATTAATTATTAATCATCAAAAATCAAACAACATGAAAAAAGTATTATTGGTATTAGGTTTGGCCCTGTGCGGCACCTTCGCCTTTGCCCAGACCGCCAAGACCGCCGCTCCCGCGAAGTTCTCGCGCGACGACGTGAAATTGGCTCCAGTCCAGATGCACCACCAGACCGCTGGTGAGGCTCAGGTGGACTACAAGTCCTCCATCTTCACCAAGGCCCGTACCGAGGTGGCTAACTATCAGTTCGATGCTGCCCACATGACCGGTATCCAGTTCGGTTCCAACGCTGTGGTAGGCAGCAACGAGGGAGCCGCCACCGGTGGTGCCCACACCGTGCCCAGCGAGAAGAGCTATTGGATCCACGTGGACAGCGCCCGCTACCTGTTGACCACCGCTTTCGCCCAGGTCTACAGCCAGATGGGTAACACCTTCACCGGCATCCGTAACCCCATCATCACCTACATGGGTGCCGATTATGGTGACGAGCAGAACAACGGCTTTATGATGATTTCCTCGGTCGACGCTTGCGGTTTGGTCTCTGGCACTGTGCCCGATCGCCTGAACGCTTACTTCGCCCTCCCGCAGGTCACCCTGCCGGCTTCCAACACCTATGTGATGCCTTATGTGCGTTACTACCAGGTCTATCGTAAATTCTACGACAACTGCTATCTTGATTATAAGATTAACGGCAACTGGAACACCACTGAAATCAATGTGACCGGTATCGACTGCGATGTCAACGGTTTCTGCATTGGCTACTACGAGACCGTCCTGCCGCGTGCTGTTGCTCAGCAGGGTACTCTCGATCTCCGCTTCCGTCAGTTCAGCGAGGGTTCGCACCAGATTGCCGGTTACGGCTGGGCTGTTGACGATGTGACCATCCTCGCCAGCGATCTCTCTTCCGACTGGGCTTTCTATCACTATGGCTACCTCGACGGCTTCTACGGCCTTATCCCCGAGGGCTTCAACATCCCCATTGAGTACACCGTCAAGGCTCGCAACACTGCTACCACGAACCTGAACAATGTGGCCCTCAACGTCGAGCACCGCTACTGGGAAGATGGCGAATGGGTCGACAACAACGACTTCAGCCTCACCCGCAGCCAGGCAAACCTCCCCGCCGGTGACATTGAGCAGACAACGCTCTTGGAGATTAACGAGCGTGGCTTCATGGTCCCTGGTATAGGTCTTAGCAGAATGGCTGCCGAGGGTCACGGCGACACTTCGGAAGCTTACTTCCAGTGCAGTGTCGAGTACTACGACACCGCTGTCTATGCCAACTATATTGATGCCCAGTATGCCGGTTTGACCGAGTTGCCTCCGCTGCCCAGCAACTATGGCTATGTTGGTCTTCCTACCGATCACCCGGGCAAGAACCAATTCGTCATCCGCGCCACTGCCGGCAACACGCTCGACACTGTGCTCGACCGTATGACCTACACCGTCTCCCAATACATTGACACCACCCCCGCCAACAAGGCCCGTGGTATCACCGTCCCCGGCTGGCGTTGGGGCCACGACAATGGCATCATCTCCACCGGTTCCGAGTTTGCCTATCAGTTCACCAGCGACGGCTATGTCTCTGACGATCCCGATGGCGGCGATCAGTACTATCCCGGATACGAGGTCTACACCCGCTTCAACACCCCCAGCGAGATTCCTGTCGACGATAACGGCAACCCCTATGTTATCCGTGGTATCGAGCTTATCCCCACATCGAGACTGAGCGCCGAAGCTATGCACAACGCTCTCATCAGCCCTGTCAGTTTGTTCGAATGGTATGACGACAATGGTGAGTGGCATTATTATCTTCCCAATACCGGTCTCAGTGACCGCCATACTCAGGCTGTTGACGGCAGTTGGTTTGCCAGCCGCGACACCCTGCACTACAAGCTCCCTGGTCAGAACTATAACGCTGTGAACATCCTCTTCCCGGGTCAGCCCCTCCTTTACCCCAACATGACTTACTACTTCGGCTACAGCTACGCCGGTGGTACGGGTGTCTTCTCGGTGGGTATGCCGCAGACCTACTATCGCGAGACTGCCGACAGCAATACCCGCTATCGCGACAATCCTGCCCTGGCCGACTATGCCAACCAGCTCTATCCCACATACAAGGTGCTCGATGTGATTGCTTACGATGCTCTCAATGGTAACGGCTCTAACCATTCCGTCAACGGATACAACATCACCGACTATCCCATGATCCGCCTCATTGTCGGTCCCGCTATGGAGCTGCCCCAGACCGTTGTGTCTGCCGAGTGCAACGATGACGACAACGACACCGTCAACCGCTACTGGATTGCCCGTGGCCAGAGCAACATGTGCGTCCTGGGTAACGACACCGTCGCCGAGGGTTCCTCCATTGGCTACAATGTCTATCCTGGCAGCCCCGAAGAGCTCGAAGAGGGCGACTACCTCCTCGACAACGGCAACGTGATTGACCACATCTGGGTGAGCCACAATGGTGGCGAGTGGGTTGAATATGCCCTCGATGATGAAGAGCATGTGGAAGCCCACGAGTACAATGTGACCGATGACCCCGATGGTACCATTCACCCCTGGTGGGGCGCCATGCTGGAGCGCAACTACTACACCGTCTACCTGGAGAACATGAGCGGTGAGTACACCATCAAGGCTGAGGCCCACTGGGCTGGCTTGAATGTGAAGCCCGTCGAGAGCCACGTCAGCCTCGGCCTCGCCCCCAACCCCGCCACCTCGCAGGTGCGCGTGAACGTTCAGGGTGTGACCGGCAAGGTCAACTGCAACATCCTCGACATGAGCGGCCGTGTGATCTACAACGCCGACTTCAATGCTGAGAACGAGCAGACCATCAACCTCAACGGTGTTCCCGCCGGCGCCTACTTCGTGCGCGTCACTGGCGACACCTTCAGCAAGGTTGAGCGCCTCATTGTCCGCTAATCACTTTAGTTGACATAAAAAAGAAGAGCAGCCGCAAGGCTGCTCTTCTTTTATTATTGTCCAGATAATCTAGAATGTCTAGAATATCTAGAATGTCTAGAACTCATAGCACGTTGCCCAATTGTTCTTTGATTTTCTCCAGCTCGTCTTTCATCACTACGACCAGACGCTGTATCTCCACGTGGTTGGCCTTGGAGCCGGTGGTGTTGATTTCGCGCCCCATCTCCTGCGCCACGAAGCCCAGCTTCTTGCCGCACGAGGGCTCGTTGGACATCGTCTGGCGGAAGTAGTCGATGTGCTTCTGCAAGCGCACCTTCTCCTCCGTAATGTCGAGTTTCTCGAGGTAGTAGATAAGCTCCTGTTCGAAACGGTTGGCGTCGACCTCCTTCACGGCGGCCTCGTCCATCCAGCGACGGATGCGCTCCTTGGCGGTGTCGATGCGTTCGGCCTCGTAGGCGGGTATCTTGGCAAGCATCTGCTCGATGAGGTCCACGTGGTGGTGGAAGTCGCGCTCCAGCACCTCGCCCTCGTGGCTGCGGAAGGCGTCGGTGAGGTCGATGGCACGCTCGATGTCGGCCGCCAGCAGGGACCAATCGGCATCGCTCACCTCCTCGTCGGTGCCGGTGTTCCAGAGGTCGGGCATGGTGGCCAGGCTGTTGAAGAGGGCGGGCCGACTGTCGGGGCTGCCGGCAGACAGGCTGTCGGCCATTTCGCTGAGTGCATTGAAGCGGGCGCTGAGCAGTTCGCGGTTAAAGTCGGCTGTTGCTGCGCCGTTGCTTTCCTCGCTCAGGGTGCATTCCACCTTGCCGCGCTCCAAGCGTCCCAGCAGGGTGCGTATCTCCAGCTCGTGGCTGCGGTAGGCCGCCGGTAGCTTCACGATGAGGTCGAGCTGCTTGCTGTTGAGGGTCTTTATCTCAATATTCACTTTCTTTTGGCTCAAGGTGCTCTGTACCTTGGCGTAGCCGGTCATTGATTTCATATTATATATATATTATCTTAATTGTATTTTTAACTTTTAATTTTTTAATTCCTCCCATTGCGGTGTGGCGTAGGATGCCAGGGTGCCACAGGAGTCGTAGAGGAAGAGCACGGCTTTGGTGCCGGGACCGTCAGGGTGGGCAGCAATGAAGGCACGGGCGCTGTCGAGCCCCATGACCATGTAGGCTGTGGCCATAGCGTCGGCCAGCATGCCGTTGCGCTCTACCACCGAGACACTCAGCAGCGAGTGCTGCACAGGGCGCCCTGTGGCGGGGTCGATGGTGTGGGAATAGCGCACACCGTCGCGCTCATAGTATTTGCGATAGCTGCCAGAGGTGACCACCGAGGCGTCGCACAGGGGGATGGCGGTTTGCACCACGGGGATGCTGAGCGAGTCGGCGGAGGGGCGCTCGATGCCTACGCGCCAAGGGCTTCCGTCGGCCTTGTGGCCGTGGGCCACCACCTCGCCGCCAATGTCGATGAGGTAGTTGTGGATGCCATAGCCATCGAGCATGGCAGCCACCAGGTCGGCGGCGTAGCCTTGGGCAATGGCGTTGAAGTCGAGTTCAGTGTCGTCATACTGACGGCAGTAGCGGTTGCCGACGATGGCAATGTCGCCCTGAGCGGCGCGCAACAGGGTGTCCAGTGTGGCGCCGTCGGGCTCGCTGCGCTCGCGGAAGCTGAAGCCCCAGGCCTGCACCAGCCGCCCTACGCGCGGGTCGAAGGCGCCTTGGGTGTAGTCCCGGATGTCGAGCGAATGGGTGAGCAGGAAGAGTAGCACGTCGTCGAGGCTGTCGGTGGTGCCGGCGTTGAGGCGGCGCAGCAGTGAACTGTCGACCCACAGCGAGGCGCTTTGGTCGAAGGCGGCCAGCAGCGAGTCGACCTGCGGCTGCAGGTTGCGGTGCTGGCGGTCATAGTACTGCACGCTGTAGTAGGTGCCCTGGGCCTCGCCCAAGAGGTGCACGGGTTCGTGTCGGCAGCCTGTCAAGACTGTCAGCAGCAAGAGGGGAATTAAAAAACGTCCGACACCGGAGTGCCGGACGTTCTTTGTGTGAAACACTGTATTCATTTATTTGTTGACAATGAATGTACGTGTGGTGCTGTTGCCATCGGCGCCGAGGATGCGGAGGGTGTAGTGTCCCGTGGCCAGGCTACTGAGGTCGAGCATAAGGTGGTTGCCGTTGTTGCTGCGGGTGATGACCTGCTGGCCTACGGCGTTGTAGATGACCACTTCATTGATGCCCTGGGCGCTCTCGAGGTTGAGGAAGCGCGAGGTGGGGTTGGGGTAGAGGTTGACCTGCAGACCCTCGACATCGTCGATGCCCACATTGGTGGTGATGGTAATCCAGTTGATGGCGGTGCAGTTCTTCTGGCTGGTGGCTTCGAGGCGCACATCGGTGTTCTCGGTGACGGCGGGCACCACCAGAGAGTCGGTGTGGGTGGACTGCAGGGCGTTATTGATATACCAATTGTAGGTCTTGATGGGGATGTCGGCAACCGCATGGAGCGTGGTGCCCTCGTTGGGTACGCCAAGTGCCCACTCGCCGTTGATGGTGACGACCGGCGTGGGGTTGATGGTGAGCACCAAGTGGGCGGAGTCTTCGCAGCCTTCAGCGTTGAGGCCCAGACGGACGTACTTGTCGGTGTTGTGGGTGTAGGTGGTGGAGTCTACATCCCAATAGTAGCTGTCGCAGGCCTGGACGTTGGTGGTATGGATGGTACTGTGGTTGACGATGACATGGAGCATAATCAACGAGTCGTAGCATTTCTCATAGGTACGCTCGGAGGGGTCGGTGCTCAGCGTGGTGTCGCAACTTTGATAAAGTTTCGGGGTGTATTCGCCGTTGAGGAGCACCTGGACGCTGTTGCAGCCGGTGACGGTGATGGCGGTGTCGGCGCGATAGGCCATGACGGGCGCTTTGATTTTCAGCTTGAGGGTTCTTGCAGTGAGGCAGCCTTTGTTGCTACGGGAATAGAGGGTATCGCCGTCGGGGCTGGTGGTGTAGTCGCCGGTGGTGTTGAACCAGGCGGTGTCCCATACCCAAGCGTGTGAAGTCTGGTTGTAGCGGCGGAAGCGATACATATAGTTGGTGTCGCAGACGGACTGCTTGTCGTTGCTTTGGTTGGAGTAGAATTTGAGATTCAGCACGTAGTGGTTGGTGCAGTGGGCTACAGTGTCCTCAAGGACAACGGCGGCGGTAGTGTCATAATAACTCTGGCCGGTAGTGTTATAGATGTAACGATTAGTGAAGGAAGACGTGTAGTGGCTTTGCCGTTTCCACTGATAGGCAGTATCGCATGAAGTGGCGGAGAGGGTGTCATATTCATGGCCGCTGTAGCTCAGCACGCGGATGGCAGCCAAGCTGTCGCAGTTGGCGGCCAGAGTGTGGAACATCTGGTAGTGTGTCTGGTTGGTGTCGGTGATGGTGGCATTGCCCCAGATGTAACGGCAACCGGTCTGCGGAACATCGACGATGGCCACTTGGGCGGTGTCGATGAGGGTGTTGTCGATGGTGAGGTGGAGGGTGCGATGGATAATGCACTGCTTGTGACCGGTGGCATCAGCGTGATAATTGCCGGTGGTGTCGGTGGTGGGGACTTGGTCGTAGTTGCCGCTCACAAAGATGGTGTCGCGCCAGGTGGGTTTGTAGAAGTCGCAGGCGGCAACGACGGTGGTGTCGTAGCGGTGGCCACCGAAGGTGTTGACGGTCAAGGTGACGATGCTGTCGCAGTTGCCAACAGTCTTGAGGGTGTCGCAATGGGCCAGGAGGTCAACAATGGTGTCGGTCTTGGTGCCGTGCTGCCAGATATAGGCGCACCCGCCGTCGGCAATCTGGACCTGCTGGTTGAGGTATTGGGGGTTGACGGTCAGCGTGAGGCTGAAATTGTAGTTGCAGGTCGGGTCAGTCGCGCTGGTGATGTTGGTGTCAAGGATGGTGACGGACTCGGTGTAGGTGGTACCCCAGGGTGCGGTGAAGCTGCCGCAGGTGGTGCGGGTGAGCACACTATCGGTCTTGGCCAAGGTAACCTTCAGTTTGATAATGCTGTCGCATCCCACCAGCGGATGAATGGTGTCGCGGTAGGTGTTGGTGCGAGTATAGGTTTTACCGTTGAAAGTGGCTGAGCACTCGCCAAAGACCTCCTCTGTCACACTGTTGTAAAGGTTGAGGATGCCACCAAAGTGGTAAACCAGCACGAAAGTGGTATCGCCGTTGGTGTAGGTGGCAGTGGTGTCGTTGCTGTAGGTGACACCGTTAACCCATTGGAAAGGGGTGCACGTCGAGGTGTCGAGAGTGACAAACACGTGGTCGGCATTGGCCTGAGCAAAGACGGTAGGCAGGCACACAAAGGCCATGATCAGACTCAATAATGCTTTTTTCATCTTGTTTAGTATCTGTTATTATTATTATTATCTTTAATCTATAAAACTAATTATTAGTTTCTTGCATTCCCTTTTCCGCCCTTCGGGGGCAAGAAGAACAACGTGCAAAGATAACACTTTTTTTTAAAATGTCATCTAAAATGTTAAAAAAACGGTTAATTTTTTGTTTTTTTAACCTCTCAAAGTCTTATTGGATGAGGATGAGTTCGGCGATGTTTTCCACATGCTGGGTGTGGGGGAACATGTCGACGGGTTGGATGCGGCCTATGCGGTAGCGTTCGCTGAGGAGCTGTAGGTCGCGTGCCTGGGTGGCTGGGTTGCAGCTGACGTAGACAATCTTACGGGGTGCTGTCTGCAGCAATTGGCGCACCACGCTCTCGTGCATGCCGGCTCGGGGTGGGTCGGTGACAACCACATCGGGCCGTCCGTTGGCAGCGATAAACTCGGGGGTGAGCACTTTGGCCATGTCGCCGGCATAGAACACTGTGTTGTCGAAGCCGTTGCACTTGGCATTGAGACGGGCGTCAGCGATGGCCTCCTCCACATACTCGATGCCTACCACCTTCCTGACCTGTGAAGCCAGAAAGAGTGCGATGGTGCCGGTGCCGGTATAGAGGTCATAGAGAGTGTCTTCGGGTTGCAATTCGGCCAACTCGGCCACGAAGCTGTAGAGACGTTGTGCTTGGGCAGAGTTGGTCTGGTAGAACGACTTGGGATTGATGATGAAACGCAGATTGGCCTGCTCCTCGGGCCGGTAGGGGGCCATTTCCTCCTCGATGTGGTCGTTGCCGAAGTAGGTGTGTACCTCGAGGTCGGAGTAGGAGTCGTTCATCTTGCTGTTGATAATGTACTGAAGCGATGTGATTTGTGGGAAACGTTGGTGTAGTATGTCAAGCAGTGGAAAGAGGCGCCCGTTGTCCTCTTCGGCCACCACCACGATGACCATCCACAGGCCTGTGGAGGTGTTGCGTATCACAAGGTTGCGCAGAAACCCCGTGTGGTTCCTGATGTCATAGAAAGGCAGATTGTTGGAGTAGGCATAGTCCTTTACCGCCAAGCGGATGGCGTTGCTGGGCTCTGTTTGCAGGGCGCAGTGCTCGATGTTGAGCACCTTGTCGAACATCTGTGGGATATGGAACCCGAGGGCGCCCTGTTCGGGCTGTATGTCGTCGGGGTTGGTTCGCCAAGCACGAGTGGAGAAGGTGAATTCTAGCTTGTTGCGGTAATAGTAGATGTTCTCTGAGCCACAAATGGGGCGCATGCCCGAGCAGTCGATGCCGCCGAGACGTTCAAGGTTGTCGCGCACCTGTCGTTGCTTGGCCTCCAATTGAGCGGAGTAGTTCATTGTCTGCCATTTGCATCCTCCGCATACGCCAAAGTGCGAGCAAACCTGCTCCACGCGCAGGGGTGATTGTTGGTGGAGGCGGACGGCATGCCCTTCGGCATAGTTTTTCTTCTTTCTGTATAGTTGAATATCCACTATGTCGCCAGGCACTACGAAAGGCACAAAAACCACTAACCCGTCGACACGTGTTATAGCCATGCCTTCGGCGCCGGCGTCCATTATCTCTACCCGCTCAAGCAGAGGTAATTCCTTGTTTCGTCTACTCATAGTTTTACCATTTTATGACTTTTCTTTGGCCGCGGCCAAGGAACAATTGAGGAAAAGAGGTAACTATACAAAAAAAGAAGTATCTTTCGGTACTTCTTTTGATTAGCGATGCCGTTGCCTCTTAGCGCTCGTCGGAGACGGTCAGTCTCTTGCGGCCTTTGCGGCGGCGGGCAGCCAGCACTTTTCTACCATTGGCGGTAGACATTCTCTTGCGGAAACCGTGCTTGTTGACTCTTTTCCTCGTAGAGGGTTGGAATGTTCTCTTCATGGTATATTTCCTTGTTTATTTTGTTGCTGTTTAAGGTGCCTCTCGGCCACAATTATCCTCAAATTTGGAAGTGCAAAAGTACACAAAAAAATTAATACGGCAATAAAAAATTCTCTTCCGAGAGGAATATTTTTGTTTAAAAGTCTGTTTATAAGTAGGTAAGAAAAAGAAAATAAATTCTTTTTTTTTCAATTCAAAAAAAAATTGTACCTTTGCACGTCCGATTTCAATGCTAAAAGTTGTTAAAATGGATAAGAAAGAATTTGTGAATAAACTGTCGCGTCCCGAACGTTTCACGTCGCAAGACAGAGGTTGGTTGAGGGCGAAGATGGCCAAGTATCCGTACTCGTCGGTGGTCCGAGTGATGGCCTTGTTGGCTGACAGTGCCTTTAAGTTCGATACTCCCGAGGAGCGC
This sequence comes from Bacteroidales bacterium, assembly GCA_017645585.1. Taxonomy (GTDB): domain Bacteria; phylum Bacteroidota; class Bacteroidia; order Bacteroidales; family P3; genus Colimorpha. The sequence goes on along the minus strand of JAGCOF010000019.1, from coordinate 44,335 downwards.
CGTGCCGCAGCATTGTCCATGAGCAATCCTCAAGGTCTGAGTTTGCTTTTGACGGGAGCATCTCCGATAGTGCAGGAACGTCAGAATGTGGATATTCTAAACGAAATCAATACTTTCCAAGAGGTTTCTTTCAAGACGGCCCCTAAGAGCGTCATTCTGTCGAATTTCCTTCAAATTGCCACTGCTGATGGTCAGGAAGTGTCGTCGGAAGCCCCCACTCCCGCCGAATCGTCGGACAAAAAAAGCCTTAAGGCCAACCCATCGTTAGGCACTGAGACCCTTGCTGTTATACTCGAAAAGCAGGGTAAATTGGACAAGGCTTTGGCGATTTATGAGAATTTATTGGCTCACAATCCCGAAAAAAGTAGTATTTTTGCACCCCGAATTGAACATTTAAAGGAATTAATAAATACAACAAAATAATAACAAAAACAAACATGTACACTTTTATCGTAATTCTGATTCTGATTGTCTGCGTGCTGCTTGCATTGGTTGTTCTTGTGCAGAACTCGAAAGGTGGTGGATTGGCCGCCAACTTTGCCGCTCCCACCCAGGTGATGGGTGTCCGCCAGACGGCCGACTTCCTTGAGAAGGCTACCTGGTGGCTCGCTGTTATTCTGGTGGTGCTCTGCCTCGCTGCCACGATATCCATCCCTCGCCACAGCGCCGACAACGCCATCAATACCGAAGTGACGACGACCAACACAGCCAACCCTGTGGAGGCTGCCAGCCCTATCGCCGCCCCGGTTCCCACCGCTGACCAGCAGTAAGCGTGGCTTCCCCGAGTGTTGAGCAGTCGGTAGCCCAGCTTATCCTATCACACTTCCCGCATACCCCCACCGACGGGCAACGGGAGGTGTGTGCTTTTATGTCCCAATTCCTCTATGACTGCGATCCGCGCTCTGCATTCTTGCTGCGCGGATATGCCGGTACAGGCAAGACATCGCTGGTCTCGGCACTCATTCAAACTTTGCCGCAGTTACGTGTCAACTGTGTGCTGCTGGCCCCAACGGGTCGTGCGGCCAAGGTGCTCAGTGGCTATGCGCATAGGCCGGCGTTCACTATTCATAAAAAGATTTATATGACGGCCACTGATGCGACAGGAGCCCTGCGCACAGTGCGTGCCATCAACCGCCATACTTACACGCTCTTCATCGTTGACGAAGCGTCGATGATTGGCGTTGAACCTATCTCGTCACATCATAGTCTGCTGGAGGACTTAATTGATTTTGTGTATGATGGAAGCCATTGTCGATTGATGCTTATCGGCGACATGGCCCAGTTGCCTCCTGTGGGACAGACCGAAAGCCCTGCGCTCGACGAGCGTTATTTGGCAGCGTCGTTCGGTTTGAATGTTGCGTCAGGCGAGCTCACCGAGGTGGTCCGTCAGCAGCATTTGTCAGGCATTCTGAACAATGCCACGTCGTTGAGGGGGCAGATAGCCTCTCTTGTCGGTGGCGACGAAGCTGAGCTACCTTTGTTTCAGACCGCTCCTGATGTGGTGCGTCTGATGGGAGAGGACTTGATGGAGACGCTCTTTCGCGAATATGAAGGTGCGGCGCTTGAGGATGTTGTTGTGGTCACTCGCAGCAACAAGCGCGCCAACCTCTTCAACCAAGGCATCCGCAACAGCGTCCTTTTCCGGGAAGAGGAGGTCAATGCCGGAGATTACCTGATGGTTGTGAAGAACAATTATTATTGGCTTGACAATGACAGCACAATAGGTTTTATTGCTAACGGTGATATTGTTGAGGTGCTTAGTGTGCGTAATGTGCAGGAACTCTATGGATTTCGCTTTGCCGATACCACGATTCGTTTCGTCGACTACCCTGACGAGCAGCCACATGACTGCAAGTTGATGCTGTCAACCCTCAACAGCGAATCGCCTTCGCTCACTGCCGATGAGCAAGCCCAACTTTACACAACAGTGATGGAGGATTACGCCGACTTGCCACATAAGGCCGACCGGCTGCGTGAATTGCGCCAGAACCCTTATTACAATGCCTTGCAGGTTAAGTTTGCCTATGCTCTCACCTGCCATAAGACGCAGGGTGGACAATGGCGTACGGTTATTGTAGATCAGGGATTTCTACCGCCAGACATGCGGTTGGACCGCGAATATCTGCGTTGGCTTTATACCGCTTTCACGCGTGCTACTGAACGCGTCTATTTGCTCAATTTCGATTCTCGCTTTTTTTGAATAGCCTTACCGTTGGCTGGAAAGTATAGGAGCGGCGTAGGTCTCAATCATAATTTGGCGCATGTCTGGATTGGGCAACATGTCAAGACGTTGCAGGAACTGCGAACGTGTGCGCTCGTTGAAGTGGCCATATTTTTCGCGACCCGTCAATAAATAATAGGCTACGTAGTTGGTAGGCATTAACTTATAGCCCGACTGAATGTGCCGGTCGAGCACTGAGGCCACGTGTTCGGCCAGGTCTTTCCCTTCGGGGGGCTGCAGGTCGCGGCGACCGAGAGGACGTCCGATGGAGAGGTGCACATGGCCTTTGTTGCCAATGATGCCGGTTACCACGCTCTTTGTGTCTTCGTGGCGAGCCTTTTGGTAGGCTCCGTTTCGGCTGAGATATAGCTCGTTGGCCTTCATTAAATCACAAGGATCCCATTCGTAACTGATGCTAACGGGAACGATATTCAAGTCAGCAAGGGCCTGTAAAGGGTTCTCTTTTCCGCTGAGGGTGAGCATTTTGATGACGGCAGGGGCGGTTGAGTCTACTCCATCTTTGGCGCGTCCGTTTTTCTGGGCTATCCATACTGACTGCCGTTCTTCGACAACCAGGTGGTGAATGTAGTCGGAGAGGTGGTGCAGGCTCTCATAGAAAGCTCTGGGTGTGCCTCCGCGAGCCATGGGAATCAGTTTGTTGCAGCGGAATACATCCTCGATGATGGGGTGTTCCAGCAGGTTATTGCCGAAGACGATGTAGGAGGTATTTCCACGGTGTTCGAGCAGCAGGTGCTGCAGCAGGAAAGCATCGAGTGTGATGTCGCGGTGGTTGGAAACGAAGAGGTAAGGCACGCCGCGGCGCAGGTGCTGCAGGCCCGAGTGTGTGAAGCCGTCGGTGGTGGTCTGTATGATGCGGCGAATGGCGTCGTTCATCAGCGATGCCTGCAACTCGTGAATGCTTTTAACCAAGGCTAATTTGCTCTTGACCAACTCGATGTCGGCATTGGGGTAGATGAAACGCAGCGCCTGAGGAAAGTCGGAGTTTTGGGTGATGCGCTGTAGTGCCATGGGCACTTCGGCGTCGGTATAGGGGCGGATGTCGTCGAAATTCTCCATCAGAAAACGTTGTCAACCAGATACTCCATTTCCTGTTTAGGGTCTGAACCCTCGTAAAGGATGCGGTAGACGGCCTCGGCGATGGGAATTTTGTCGGTAGCACCATAGCGTTCGTAGATGGTGTGCATGTTCTTGACCGAGTAGTAGCCTTCGGCCACGCTTCCTAAGCGAGCGAATACTTGCTGTGGAGTCTCACCATTTGCCACGGCCACGCCCAGGGCGCGGTTGCGGCTGTGGTGCGACCAGCAGGTGACCATCAGGTCGCCCAGGTAGCAATAGTCCTCCATGTGTCGTCCTTCGTGGGGGATGTATTTTGCCAGCTGCTCGCTGATTTCGCGCAGGGCGGCACTAGTGAGCACGGCATTTAGATTGTCTCCATAGCCCATTCCTTGGCAGATGCCGGCAGCGATGGCGTAGATGTTTTTGGCCAACACACAATGCTCAATGCCGCTGATGTCGTCGGTGGTGGAGGTGTGGCAGTAGCTGCCGCGGAGCATGGCCGCCACTTCATTGGCGAAGGGCATGTTGCGCGATGCCACGGTGAGGAAGGTGGGCATTTCGGTTGCCACCTCTTCGGCATGGCTCGGGCCGCTCACCACGCAGATATTTTCTTCGGGTATTCCGAGTTGTTGCTCAAGGTAGTAGGAGACACTCATGCAGCAATCGGGGATGGTGCCCTTGATGGCCGAGATGAAGCGCTTGCCGCGATAGGTGTTGGAGGGCAACTGCGACAGTACATTGCCGATGTATGCCGACGGGACGGCCAGCAGCAACACGTCGCTGTCGGTCACCACCGAGGTCAACTCGCCGCTCAAATTGACGCGTGAGGGGTCGAGAGTGAGGCTGGGGAGGTGGTGTGAATTATGACCTGTTTCGGCGATGGAACGTCTCGTTTCATCGTTTCGTACCCACCAATTGAGTGTTCGGTCCTTCTTTTCGAGCAATATTTTGACTAATGCGGTGGCCCAGCTGCCGCTGCCAATAACTCCTATCATCCTGTTGTTTATTGTTTTACAAAGTTACAGGCCCCGAAAGGGAGCCTGTAAAGGAAATGCAAAAGTAAGAAATATTTTCACATTTGATAACATTATCCTGTTAAAATATGTTAACCCTGCACTTGGGCAAAGCCCTATCATGCCCGATAGAAGTTGATTAAAGTGTGCAAAAAAAGAACGGAACCTATCGGATCCGTTCTTTTGTTCACGCGTTTAAGAAAACCTTATTTTTTCTTGGCGGTTTTCTTCTTGGCGAGGAGGTTGCTACCAGCTTTGAACTTGGCAACTTTCTTGGCGGGAACCTTTACGGGTTTGCCAGTTTGCGGGTTCTTGGCGGTGCGGGCTTTGCGCTCCACGACGCTGAAGGTGCCGAAGCCGATCAGGGTCACTTTCTCGCCTTTGTTCAGTTTCTCCTGGATGCTGCCGAAGCAAGCATTCATGGCGGCCTTGGCGGCAACTTTCGTCATACCGGTCTTTGCGGCAATGGCGTTAACAAGTTCAGTTTTGTTCATGTTTGATGATGTTTAAAGGGTTATTAATTATGTACTTAAATTTTTCGATGCAAATGTAAGAATTTTTTTTGATGTGAACCAAATTTTTTTTCAAAAATTTTCAAATATTTTTCAAACATTTGTGTACTATATTAATTCCCAATCACTTATATTATTGCCGCGAAGAAAGTCTTCTATGCTATTTTTCTTTTTTCCAGCCATTTGGAGTTCCAAAATCTCAACAAATCCGTCTGTTGCAGCGAATTTTAGCACCTTTTTTCCGTCAGAAACAAGGGTTTTTGGTGTGCTTTCCAGCGTTTTTACGGGGTGTACACGATAGATTTTGAAGGGTACCACCTCACCCTTGGGAGAACGGAGCCGAATCATGGCCGCGGGGTAGGGGGAAAGGCCCCTAACAAAGTCGGTGATTTGCTGGCAGCTTTGATTGAAATTGATGAGGCAGTCTTCCTTGAAGATTTTGGGTGCGGGGCAGGGTTCACCTTCCTGTGGCTTGGGGCTGAGGGTGCCGTCGGCCAGGCCGTCGAGGGTGCGCACAACAAGGTCGCGGCCCATAGCAGCCAAGCGGTTGTGCAGGGTACCTGCGTTGTCCTCCTCAGCGATGGGTGTGGATTGCTGCAGCAGTATGGCTCCTTCGTCAATGAGGTGGTTGAGGAGGAAAGTGGTGACGCCGGTTTCGTGCTCGCCATTGATGATGGCGTGGTTAATGGGGGCGGCCCCACGATAACGAGGCAACAATGAGGCGTGCAGGTTGAAAGTGCCGTGAGGTGGCATATTCCATACCGCCTCGGGCAGCATGCGGAAGGCTACAACGACGAAGATGTCGGCGTGGTAGGCGCGCAGCGCCTCCAAGAAGGCCTCGTCGCGCAATCGCTCGGGCTGTAGCAGCGGCAGGTTGTGGTCGAGGGCATACTGCTTCACGGAGCTGTAAATCAGTTTCTGGCCACGTCCAGCCTGCCGGTCGGGCACGGTGACGGCGGCCACCACCTCATGTCGAGACGATTGCATGATGGCGTCGAGGCTTTCGACGGCGAAGTCGGGGGTGCCGAAATAAACTACTCGCATATGCTCCGTTGATAGGCAATCATTTTAAGTGCTGTGATGGCGCCTTCAACGCCCTTGTTCCCGTGTCGTCCGCCGGCACGGTCGAGGGCTTGTTGCATAGTGTCGCAGGTGAGGACGCTGAAGATGACGGGCCGTTCTCGCTTGAGGGCCACATTGGTGATGCCCTGCGATACGGCCTGGCAGATGAATTCAAAGTGACGTGTCTCACCCTGAATGACGCAGCCGATGCAGATGACGGCATCAATGTTAGGGGCGCTGAGCATCATATCGGCTGCCGACGTAAGCTCAAAGGTGCCGGGCACGCGGCGCACCAGGAGGTTCTCTGCTTTGACGCCATGGTCGCGCAGGGTGTCGACGGCGCCTTTCATCAGCGCGTCGGTCACCTCGGGGTTCCATTCAGCGGCAATAACGCCGATGCGGTATGGCGAGCCATCGGGAACGGCTGTTGGGTCGTAGTCGGAAAGGTTGGTCTTTTTCATTAATATATTAGTATTAAAAGTCTTTGGGATTGATGTCGGCGGGTTGGTTCTTGGGACGCTTCTTGCCTTCGCGAATGATGCTGCGGTCGGCCTTGTAGTCGAGTGCCTCGCCACGTCGTGGCTGGCGGATGCCGAAGTAGGTCTTGTCGAGGTGCAGACGCCATGTGCGTAGGGTATAGCGCTCGAAGTCGAGGATCCATTCGGGGTCGAAGGTCTGGTAGAGAAAGCGGCACTCGAAGTGCAGGTGCGGACCTGTGGAGTTGCCGGTGTTACCACCCTGACCTATCACCTCTCCGGCACTCACTTGCTGCCCATATTTTACGTTGATTTTCGACAGGTGTCCGTAGAGGGTCTCCAAGCCGTTGGGGTGGCGCAGGACGATACAGTTGCCGTAGCCGCCCATGCGTCCTGCAATGCGGACGGTGCCGCTGAAGGCGGCATGGATGGGGTCTCCTGTGCGGAGGGCGATGTCGACACCATGGTGTCCTCGGTTCCAGCGCCATCCATAGGGGCTGGTTTTGCGTCCTTGGATAGGGAAGCAGAACTCGGAGGTGTCGCGTATCAGCAACAGGTTGATTTCGTCGGGCAGCATGTCCACTTTGGTACGTCCCATGGGGTTGACGCGGTGCTGCGGGAAAGCGTCGTACCAGGTGGGCACAATGTAGGCCTCTTTGGGCTTGGCTGCTACCGGAGCGGTTGGCTCTTTGGTGGTGCGCCTGACCTCTTTGGTCTCCTTGGGCGGCTCTTTCTTCTCCACCTTGGGCTGCACCTTCTCGGCAGTCTTGATACGTGCGGCGATAATGGAGTCGTAGTAGGAGGTCTGGGAATGGCCGCATAAGGGAAGTAACAGCATCAGAGCCAATATGACGCGGCGCAGACGTGCCACAGGGATGCCCAGCTGCTCACGGTATTTGGCTACCGTGCGGCGCGCCAGCGGGATGCCTTGCTCGTTGAACAGGCTTGTTATGGCGTCATCGGAGAGTGGTGTCTGCTTGTTTTCGCCGGCAATAATGTCGGCCAGCCGTTGTTTGATGGTTTCGACCGACACCTCCTCGCCTCCCTCGGTAGCCATGCCCTTGGAGAAGCACTCCTTGAGGGCAATGGTGCCGAAATCGGTTTGGAGGTATTTGCTGTTGGCCATGCGCGACACGGTGCTGATGTCCAGCCCTGTTGCTTCAGCCACTTCGCGCTGCCGCAGGGGCACCAGCTGGTCGGGGTCTCCGCTGAGCAGAAAGCGGCGCTGGTGCTTGATGATGTAGCGCATCACGCGCACGATGGTGTCGTGTCGCTGCTGCAACAGGTCGATGAAGCTTTGCGCGTCGGCCTGCTTGGTGCGCAGGAACTGCATAGTGGCTTTGTCGCCTTTGGCGGCCTCCATCTCGTGCAGCATGTCGGTGTAGTAGCTGTTGAGGCTCAAGCGCGGTAGGTGGGTGTCGTTGAGGTAGAACTGCAACTGCCCGTCGTGCTGGGTGAGGATAATGTCGGGGATGATGGGGGTGGCGCCGCTGTTGTCGGCATCCGACGAACCCGCAGGCTTGGGGTTGAGGCGACGGATGATGGCAGAGGCCTCCTCCAACTCGTCCTCGCTGATGCCGAGGGCGGCGCAAATGCGCTCGTAGCGGTGGTTGGCGAAGTCGTCGAAGTGGTCGCGGATGATGGTCAGCGGCAGGGTGACATCCTCTTCCTTGCGCTCGAGTTGCAGCAGCAGGCACTCCTGCAGGCTGCGGGCACCGATGCCGGCGGGGTCGAGGCTCTGCACGATGCGCAGCACTTCCTCCACCTCCTCGGGCGAGGCCTCTATACCCTGGCGGAAAGCCAGGTCGTTGGTGATGAGGGCCAGGTCGCGACTGAGGTAACCGGCATCGTCCAGCGTGCCGATAATCTCGGTGGCTATCAGCTGTTGCCGTTCGGTGAGGGGACGCATGGCGACCTGTTGCATCAGGCGCTCGGTCGACGACATGCTGTCGCTCACCACAAACTCGCGCCTCACCGCGTTAGGGTCGCTCTCCAGATGCTCGCGGTAGTCGTAGCCCTCTTCCTCGTCGTTGTCCCAATCCGAACGGTCGTTGTCCACCGTCGGCAGGGGTTGCACGTCTTGTTCTTCGGCCTCAAGCAGGGGGTTCTTTTCCACCTCCTCCTTGATGGCCTGCTCCAAGTCGGTGACAGGCAACTGCAGCAGGCGCATCAGCTGTATCTGCTGAGGCGAGAACTTCTGCTGCAGTTGCTGTCGTTGGACTTGCTTCACTTATCGAACGATGTCAATCTCTTCAATCAGGTTCTTGGCACCGGCATAAACGTCGATAACCCACAGCATGTAACGGCTATCGAGGCAGATGCAGCGCTGCAGGTTCTCCTCGAAGTCGATGTCGCCGCTCATAGCCTCGCTGTTGCCGTCGAAGGCCAATCCGATGAGCACGCCTTTCGAGTTGATGACCGGCGAGCCGCTGTTGCCGCCGGTGATGTCATTGTTGGTGATGAAACAGGTAGGCATCTCACCGCGACGGTTGGCATAGGGGCCGAAGTCCTTCTTGGCGTAGAGCTCCTTCAGACGGGCAGGCACGATGAACTCGCTGTTCTCGGGGTCTTCTTTCTCCAGGACGCCCTTTAGGGTGGTGTAGTATTTGTAGTTCACACCGTCCTTGGGGTCGTAGCTCATCACGTTGCCGTAGGTGAGGCGGATGGTCGAGTTGGCGTCGGGAGCCATCAGTTTGCGGCCCTCGTTGAGCAGCAGGATACCGTCGGTGAAGTCACGGATGCCGCGCTTGAGGTTGTCTTTCGACTTCTGGGGCACCGCCTCGCGCAGCTGGTTGACGATTTCAGTAATCTCTTTGCTCGCCAGCAGCATGGGGTCTTTCTCCAGCTGCTTGGCATTGGGCTTGAGCATGTACTTGCCCAGTTTCTCCTGGTTGGCGAAGATGCTGGCCTTGTAGAGGTCGTCCACATACTTCGTCCAATCGCCTTTGTATTTCTTGTTGGCCACTTTGAGGAAGTTGGGGCACAGGTCGGGGTTCATGTGGGCATAGACATAGCCGAACATGGCGGCGGCCACGCGTTTCTCCACCTTCTCGTCATAGTCCTTGTAGAAGTTGTTGAACATCTTCTCCGAGGTACTGAAGTCAAACTCGGGGTTAGTCTCCATCATTTTGCCCATGCGGATGGCGAGGCTGAGAACTTCGGAACCGCCGATGAGCCCCTCGTTGATGTACAGCTGTGCCTCGCGCACCGAACGGCGGGCGGCGTAACCGTCCTTGATGAGGCCGAGGGCGTTGTTGTACTTGGGGCTGCGCTGGAAGCGAGCCCATTCCGAATACTCTTTCTCCACATCACGCTTCACCTGCATGGTGTTCAACGCCTGCAGAGCTTTGTTCTGCTCGTTGGCCATCTTCCAATAGTTGGAGCAGGAGGCGTATTTCGAGTCGTATTTGATGCGCACGGCCTGATCGGCGGCCATCTCCTCGCGCAGGATGTTGATGCGCACGGTGCGGAGCTCGTGAACCAGCTTGTTGTTGATGTCCATCGTCTCCTCGAGGCCGTAGGTGGTGACAAAACGGTCGGTCGAGCCGGGGAAGCCCATCACCATGGCGAAGTCGCCGTCGTTGATTTCACCGGCGCTGACGGGCAGGTGGTGCTTGGGCGTCAGGGGGACGTTGTCCTTGCTGTAGTCGGCAGGGCTGCCGTCGGGGGCGGTGTAGATGCGGAACATCGAGAAGTCGCACGTGTGGCGCGGCCACGACCAGTTGTCGGTGTCGCCGCCAAACTTACCCATCGAGCTGGGGGGAGCACCCACCAGGCGCACGTCGCGGTAGATGATATACACGAAGAGGAAGAATTGGTTGCCGCTGAACATCGGCGTCACGTGGGCCGCATAGTCGGTGCCCTCGCTGGCTTCCTTCTCGATCTGCTTGCAGATTTTCTCGATGGCCGTCGCACGGTCGCCCTCGCTCATGTCGTCGCTGAGGTTCTCCTTGACGCGGGCGCTCACGTCCTCCATGCGCACCAGGATCGAGGCCGTCAGGCCCGGGTTGGGCAGCTCCTGCTCCAGGGTGTAGGCCCAGAAGCCATCGCGCAGGTAGTCGTGCTCCACCGTCGAGTGGGCTTGCAGGTTGCCGAAGCCACAGTGGTGGTTGGTGCTCACCAGGCCTTTGGTGGAGATGATTTCGCCCGTGCAGAAGTGACGGAAGGGGCGGCCGGCGTTGCCGAGGCCCACGATGGCGTCCTTCAGGCAGCTCTGGTTCACGCTGTAGATGTCCTCCGGCGTCAGCTGGAAGCCGGCACGCTGCATGTCGTCATAGTTCTTCCCGATCAGCGACAGCAGCCACATGCCCTCATCGGCGCGGGCCACGCCCGGCAGCATCGTCGCCAAGGCCAATGCAATAACTAAAGTACGAATTTTCATTGTGTTATTTGAGTTTATTATTAATATTAATACATTTATTTAGCGGTGCAAATATACGAAATATTTTTGAAATGGAGAGTTTTTTTACCGCAACAGTGTGACGGTGCCGGTGCCGTTGCGGCGGAAGTCGTAGGCGTCGCGCATGAACCAATGGTAGACATAGGACCCTTGCGGCAAGGGGGTGCCGCCCGAGGTGCCGTCCCACGAGGCTGTGGGGTCGGTGGTGGTGAAGAGCACCTGGCCGCGGCGGTCATAGACGGTGAGCTCGAATTCGACGGGCTCCACAGTGGTAACGGCCTTGAAACGGTTGTTGTTGTCAGCGTCGGGGGTAAAGACGTTGGGGAACCACACGTCGAGCACCCGTGTGCCGATGCTGAGGGTGGTGTCGGCGCAGCATCCGCGACGGTTGCAGGTGTGCAGCGTCACCTCCAGGCTGTCGGGCAGGGGTTGGTGGAATTGCCGCCGCAGGGGCGAGCCGGTATACACGCTGCCGTCGCCGAACAGCCATTGGCTGCTCACGCTGCCCTCGGTGCAGTCGGTGAAGATGACCACCGGGTGGTCGAAGTCGATATAGGGGCGGCTGAGACTGACGCAAGGCGCCGTCAAGCAGGGGGCCAAGTGCAGCGTCACCGTCGAGTCGCACCCGTTGGTGGCGGTCAGGTGGAAGGTGTAGGTGCCCGCATTGGCAATGGCGGTATCGGCAATGCGGAGCGTGTCGCCGGGCGCCAGCGTGTCGTACAGTATGGTCTCATAGGAGGGAAGCACAGTGAGCTGCAGGCGGTAGAGGTGCACCGTGTCGGGGTCGAACAGCCTGCCTTCCAGGTTGTGGGTGCCGCTCGCGGCCAGCTCGCCGTCGGCGTAGTGGAAGGGTCCCCAATTGTAAGGGCTGAGGGCACAGACGGTGTCGGTGCGCGTCAGTGTGTCGCGCGGGTAGGGGTCGAGGGCCATGCCCACGGCGTTGGCGTAGCTGTCGGCAGTGCCGTTGCGCAGGCCGTAGAGGATGGCCACAAAGGTGCCGCTGTCAATCTCCAGGTGGTGGGGGCCGAGGCCGACGGGGGTGTGGTAGGGCTGTATCTTCGGGTCCCAATTGGGAGGGAAGGTGCTGCTGAGCGAAAGCAACTGTCCGTCGAGGCGCAGGCCGCCCGCACAGGCCGTGTCGCAGAAGATGGTGAGGTAGTTGTCCTGGTAGTCAACATATTGCTCTGCCGTGAACCAGGCCTCGCTCACACCGTGCTCCATCGAGGGCACCGTCACCGAGGCGGGGCCGCCGCAGAAGCCGCTGGTGCCGTAGCTGCTCATCAGCAGCGATACTCCGGTGCGGCCCGTGAAGTAGTAGGGCTGCGAGGCGACGTTGCTGGAAAGGGGTGTTTGCTGATTGGAGATTATTTCGCCGCGCGTCATGGTATGAGTGTATGCGCCATTGAAGTACAACATATTGCTGTCGTCGCCCGAGGTGACGTGTACGTAGTAGCGCTGCTGCTCGCCCACACCGCCCAGCAGATAGGTGTGGCCCCATTGGCTGAGGGGGATGGCCTGCTCGTAGAGGTGCGCGCCGCGATAGTTGTCGGTGATGGGTACATGCGCCGCGCTGTTGCCCTGGAAGAGGGCGAAGGGGCGCCCGTTGGAGGTGATGGTCTTGCCCCCGAAGTAGCCCCAGGTGTAGAACGCGTTGCTCAGCGACTGTTGGGTGCCGAGGATGTAGGTCTCGCCGCGTTGCAGGGGGATGTGCAACAGGCCGTCGTCGGGCACTTCGATGTCGCTTGGCACCTGGCGGTTGCCGAGCCAATTGTGGAAGTCGACGGTGATCACCGTGCTGTCCTCGGTGGCCAGGAAGCCCAGCATCTCGGTGTCGCCCTGGGCGGCGGTGGCCGATTGGGCGATGTACCCTGTGCCGAGGCAGCGGGTGGGGACAATCATGGCCACGTCGTGGCTCACGAAGATGGCGTTGCGGGCAAAGAGGGCGATGTCGGCCGAGGCGGTGACGTGGTAGGCACGGCCGCGCACCTCCTCGTTGGTGCCGCAGACATACACCGCCTTGCCGCCGCCGATGAGGTGGAAGGTGGCGGTATTGTCCTGGCTTTCAACTGTGACATCGGCGTTGCCCGGCCCTACGGCAATCAGCGAGCAGGTGTCGTCGGGCAGCTGTTGGGTGCCGCCCGTGTTGGGCAGGAACATCACCCAGAAGTCGCGCCCCATGTTGGTGGAGGGGGCCGACTGCGCGCAGGCGCCCCCTCCCGCCAGGAGCAGCAACAGGATGGTATGGCACAGCTTTTTCACTATCCAACGGGTTGTTCGGCGGAATAACGTCCGACTTGCCTTTTTATTGTGCGCGAGCGCACTACCGTGTGAGGCCGCCGTAGGACTTGGCAGCCCGCTGTAGGGCCTCCTCGGTGGTGAATTGCTGGTAGTAGGTGCTGCGGGTGACAATCTGTTGCGGCGAGCAACGCTTGCCGGAAACGTGCACCAGAGCCCACCCCTTCATATCGTCGGCAAAGTCGTCGCCCACCAACGCCATCTTGCCCTCCACCTCTACCATCTCCGCCACCTCCACGTTGCGCACCCCGAAGAGCACCATCGGCGTGTCGGTGTGGATTTGCTGTGTGGCGGTGAAGAAGCGCAGCTGGTCGCCGTTGTGCAGCCGGTCGGCCGTGAGGTCGGTGAGCAGCGCCGGAACGCCGTCCACCTCGTCGAGCCACTGCCCCACCGGCGGCAGGGTGCCGTCGCTCACCGGTATCCCCGGCATCAGCAACGAGGCATAGACCATATTTTTGGTTGTGTACACCGCCGGCATCCTCGCGGCCAGCGACAGGAAGCCCCAATAGGCTGTCGTGTGTTCGGTGAACATGGGCTTGCACCACTTGAGCGACTGCCACAGCGAAACGGTGTTGCGCATGCGCTGCCGCTGGATGAATTGTTCGCGTGTGTTGCTGCGCCGCTCCATCGAGCGTGCCGAACGTGCCACCATCCGCCCTTTCTTGAGGTAGAAGGTCACTCCTGATGAACGCATGCTGCCGTTGAGCAGCAGCCCCATTGGTTTCTCTTTTTTCATGGTTATTGTCTCCTTATCTGTTAGGTTATTATTAACATCGCTATGACTCTCACTATTGTCCTATTATTGTACGCTTGTTGTCCCATTGTTGTCCCATTCAAAATGGGACAACAATGGGACAACAATGGGACAACAAACGCACAACAGTGGTAGTTATCAGGTACTTATACAGGATCTTGCCTGAGGTTGTCCAAAGGCAAAGATAAGCAATTTTTTTGAAATAGAGAGAATTATTTTTGAGTGAGAAGGAATTGAGGGAGTGAGGGGAGGGGGGAGTGAACGGGGAGTGAATGAGGAGTGAGAGGGACGATACTTTTCGTTGATAAAAATTGCAACAAAAGGTATTGTCCCTCTCACTCCCCTCTCACTCCTCACTCACTCCTCTTTCACTCCCCCTTCTCTTCACCGCAGGAGGGTGACCGTGCCGGCGCCGTTGCGGCGGAAATCATAGGCGTCTTTCGCGAACCAATAGTAGACATAGGCCCCCTGGGGCATGGGGGTCCCGTTGCGCGTGCCGTCCCATAGGGCGGTGGGGTCGTCGGTGTGGTAAACCAGCAGCCCTTGCCGGTTGTAGATATAGAGCTCAAACTCGACAATCTCGAACGATGCCGTGCAGCCGAAGCGGTTGTTGGTTTCCAGGCCTGGAGTGAAAATGTTCGGGAACCACACGGACCGTATACACACCGGCACGGTGAAGGTGGTGTCCACGCAGCACAGATACCTGTTGCACGAGGTGAGGGTCACCACCACGCTGTCGGGCAGCGGATAGTGGAACTGACGGCGGGGTTTGTCTCCTGTGAGGGTGACGCCGTCGGAGAAAGTCCAGATGGAGGTGGCGTGCCCTTCGGAACAATCGGTGAAATAGACCACCGGATGGTCGAAGTCGACAAAAGGCCGTTCGACCTCGAAACACAGCACGGGCGGATTATCGATGCCCACCATTAGCTCGGCGACGGTGTGTCCCTCGGCGTCAAGCAGGTAGTAGGTCGTCGTTTGTTGCGGGCTGACGTTGACCGAGGCCTGTCCTTGTTGCGCCTCAAGGTCGGGGTCGGGTGGGTCGGCAGCCCAAAGGAAATAATAGGTTCCCGTGGCTGTGAGGGTCAGTGTGTCGCCAGGGCAGATGCCGTCGGCGCTGGCCGAAATGCCTGCCACGGCGTAGGTCAGATGCAGCGTCACCGTAGAGTCGCATCCGTTGGCCGCCGTGAAGGTGAACGTGTAATCGCCTGCCTCCATCAGCGTCGTGTCGGCGAAGAACAGCGTGTCGCCCTGAATGATGACGGCCTCTGTATCGATGGCGGTGTGGGGCAGGATGGTCAGCAGCAGGTGATAATAGTGGAGCGTATCGCCGACGAGTTCGTTGCGCCACAGTTCCAGGGTCCCGGCGTTGGCTGTTGTCGCCGCGTCGACAGAGAAGCCATAATTCTCATACGGCAGCCCCATGCACACGGTGTCGCGGTACACCGTAGTGTCGGTGAAGTAAATATGCGGCACACATTCCAGATGTAGCCTTACCAGGGAATCGCATCCGTTTGCGGCTGTTAGGTGGATGACGTATGTGCCGGGATATGTCAACTCCAATCCGTTGTATGACAATGTGTCGCCTTCGAAGATTACCTCGTTGACATCTGCTTCGGAGTTGGAGAGTACGGTCAAAATCAAGTGGTAGTGGTGGATGCCCGACAAGCGCCATAGTTCCAGGGTGCCGGGTTGTGTCTGGGTTGGGCTGATGTTGAAGCCATTGCTATTGTAGGCATGCCCTTGGCATACTGTATCGTAAATGTCTATAGTGTCGTATTGATATTCCGCAATGGTGTCGAGCGACATGCCTGTCAGGAAGGCAAATGCCACCCATTCCCCGTGGCCCGACACCGTGGCGTAGAAGGAGCCGTTGCTATTGTCCAGAGTGTGCGCTCCCTGCGATATATTGCGCCTGCAATAGCTGTAGGGAGTGCCATTCACGGTGGTGAAAGAGGATGCCGGAATGGGTTGGCCGTCCAATGTCATGCTGCCAACGATGTTGGTGTAAGTTACCAAAGAGAGAAAAAGTCTTCCTGAGGAGATAAATCCAGAGCTGTAGGGGTCATTGTTAAGGTTATGTACGGGGAATGTGGTGTTGCACAGCCAATTGTGCACAGGCGGTATGTTTACTGACGCAGGGTCGCCATAGGTGCCGCCCATGTGGTAGCTGAACAGATACTTGCAAACATATACCGGCTCTGTCGATGTGATGTATGCCGATTCAGAGCTACTCAACAGGTGGAATTCGTAAGTCTGTCCAGCTTGGAGTGTGGTGCTGGCATTGTTTCCCAAGGAAACGATGTCGACTATTGTGTTGTCGTTTGCTGCGGTGATACGTATTTGGTCACCCTCTACGCGATCGCGTTCGGCTGTGACCACAAACTCCATCCCCCACCAGTCCAGCGGTATGGCCTGCTCGTATAGGTGGTCGCGCCCATAAATGCTACTTATAGTGCCTACACGGCCGCAAGTATGTCCTTGGAACAGAGCAAAGGGCTTGTTGTTGGAGCTTACCATCATCCCGCTGAAACCATCGTTGGCACCACAATAGAGTGCCAATGTTTCACCCTCGTCAAGGGTAACGGTGTAGGTGGAACCTGCAGGTAGGGACAAGTTTTCAACTTGGCAGGGGAGTGTCATCGTGAACACGGTATTGTCCTCGGTTGCCACCAGCGCCATGCCGCCGAAATAGGGGCTGTTGTTAGGATAATCCTGAACCAGGTATTGTGTTGTGAGACGTGAGGTGGGAATTATATTGGTGTAATCCCATGAGTCTGAAATATAGTTGCTTGCAAAGAGTGATATGTCGCTGGTGGATGTAATATGGTACCCCACATTCCAAGCGGTAGCCGAGGGTATTTGGTATACTTGGGGGAGTTGTATATAAGTCTTTGAACCGCCATTGTGCTGGACGGTTATGCTCCAATTAGTGACAGGGTTCACAACGTTTATAGTAGCGTTATCGGGACCTGTTGCAAGCAGAGACAGGCTTGCGAGGTCTACGTCACCGTTGGGAATGAAGGTCACCCAAAAGTCATTGCCCACTGTGGTAGGACGTTGGCAAAGATTGCTCTGCGCGTTGGCGTAGATGACCAAGTGTAGAACAATAAGGATGGCAATAACTTTTTTCATATCATTTATTACTCAATAAATAACGGGCAGAGGCTCTTTTTATTGTTTAAAACTATAAAAATGACCTTAATTGATGATTGATTTTTCTCTTCGAGTTTTTGTCATAGGGTATGGATGGAGGTCGGAGGTGAGGCTGAAAAAGTTTTCAACCGAGGTTGGTGGTTGGTAGTTGGTGGCCGGTAGTCGGTGGTCGGTGGTTGGAGGTGGGTTGTGTTTCTGTTTGTTACAAAAAAAGTTTGCGTTGGATGAAACTTTTTTTCAAATGTTGCGTTAAGGGTTATGAACAACAAAAAATGTTAAATAAAAACAAAAAAAGGAATTTTTAGGCAGAAATTGGAATTTTCTTCGTAATTTTACAACCTGAAAAATAGTAGGTAAAAATGGCGTTAATACTTGGAAAAGAGTACTGTAAGGTCGATTCGAACGGCCGTTTCAAGTTCCCGATTGCGCTGAAGAGGCAGTTGGAAACCGAGGACGGGCGTTTTGTGATTCGACAGAGTATCTATGCCGAGTGTTTGGAGCTGTGGACTTATGCGAGTTTCAGGGAGGAGGCGGAGAAACTTCAGGAGAAGCTTAATCCTTACCGCCGCGAGGACCGCGACCTGCTGCGCAAGCTGACAGAGGGCAACATCATCGAGCTTGACTCGAATGACCGCCTGCTGGTGCCTGCCGAGCAGAAGGCCCTGGTGGCGGGTGCCAAAGAGGTTGTGCTGCAATCGACCGGCAAGTTCATCGAGCTCTGGGACCGCAAGACCTACGACAAGATGAACACTTCCGGCGGCGACTTTGCCCTGAGGGCGGAGCAGCTGCTGGGTCAGTCGAAGGCAGATGATGACCAATGAGTACCATACACCTGTGATGCTTAGCGAGGCTGTTGAAGGCCTTGCCATTCGCCCCGAGGGAACGTATGTTGACGT
Organism: Bacteroidales bacterium; assembly: GCA_017645585.1. Taxonomy (GTDB): domain Bacteria; phylum Bacteroidota; class Bacteroidia; order Bacteroidales; family P3; genus Colimorpha. The sequence continues at coordinate 26,477 of JAGCOF010000019.1, read as the reverse complement.
GACCTTCGGCGGCGGCGGTCATTCGCGAGCCATCCTTTCTGCGTTGAGCCCCGAGGGACATCTCTATGCCTTCGATCAGGACGAGGACGCTCGCGCCAATGCCATCGACGACCCGCGCTTTACGCTTATCGGCGAGAATTTCAGTCACTTGAAGGCTTTCCTGCGTCTGCACGGTGTGCGCCGTGTGGACGGAGTGTTGGCCGACCTGGGGGTGAGCAGCCATCAGTTCGATGTGGCCGAACGCGGCTTTTCGACCCGCTTCGACGGGGCGTTGGATCTTCGTATGGATCGTCGCAGCCCTGTGACGGGCGCCGACCTGGTGAACAACAGTTCGGAGGAGGATTTGGCGCGGTTGCTGCGTCTGTATGGCGAGTTGCCTAATGCGCGCCAGATGGCTCGCGCCATCGTGAAGTGGAGAACGGAGAACGGTGAGCGGAGAGAGATAGCTACCACCTCGGACCTCAAAGAGGCGGTGGCAAAACACCTGCCGCGAGGTATGGAGAACAAGTATCTGGCCATGCTTTTCCAGGCGCTGCGCATCGAGGTGAACGGCGAGCTGGAGGCTCTGAAGGCTATGCTGCAGCAGGCAGGCGAACTGCTTGTGGAGGGCGGCCGTCTGGTGGTGATCAGCTACCATTCGCTGGAGGACCGCTTGGTGAAGAACTATATGCGCAGCGGCAACTTCGAGGGTGTGGTGGAGAAGGATTTCTACGGCAACCCGTTGTCGCCGATGCGTATGGTGCGCAAATGCACCGCCACCGACGAGGAGGTGGCCGAGAACAATCGCGCCCGCAGCGCCATGCTGCGAGTGGCGGAGAAAGTGGAAATGAAAAACGAGAAATGAAAGATGGGAAATAAGTTCAGAGAAAAGGTAGTGGAAGAGGGGCTCGAGGAACCTCAGGTGGTTGAGGAAGAGCCCGTAGAGACCGAAGTCGCAGTCGTGCAGGAAACGCCCAAGGAGAACCATCGTGGCGACAAGGCGGCGCGTGGCATCGGACGGGTGCTGGGTGGCGATGTGCTGGCCGACAAGCTGGTGCTGAAGCAGATACCGTTGGTGTTGCTGTGCCTTTTCTATCTGCTGCTCATAGTGGGCAACCGCTACCGTGTGGAGAACTACAGCCGCGAGAAGGCCGCCACCGAGGAACGCATCAACTATCTGCGCGAGCACCGCATACAGATGCAGAAGCAATATCAGCAGAGTGTGAAGATGTCGCAGATAGCCGAGGACCTGAAGGAGACAGGGGTGGGCATCACCAGCGGCCCGCCATATGAAATTGAGTAAGGGTAATAGGTAAGAGAAGAGATGAAAGAAGAAAAGAAAGACAAACGGATGACGCGCGGCATGACGGCGCTCTATCTGCTCCTGACGTTGGGAGTGGGAGTGGCCATCGTGGCCGGCATTATCAATATACAATGGGTGCACGGCGACGAGTGGCGCGAGCGTGCCAAGAAGCGTGAGGCCGATCTGCGCACCGACCCCGCACGGCGTGGCAACATCTACTCCAGCGACGGCAAGATATTGGCCACCACGGTGACGGAGTGCGACCTCTATCTGGACCTCTACAACGAAGTGGAGTATGACGAGTTCGGGCATGTGAAATATGATAGGAAAGGGGTTCCTGTGGAGAGCGGCCCGATTACCGACACCTGCTTTGCACTTTACCTCGACAGCGTCTGTCGGATGCTGCATGAGGCGCTGCCCTACCGTTCGGTCGAATACTACCGCGACCGCATCGCCACCGAGCGTGCCAAGGAAAAACCGCGTCGCTGCTTCCTGGTGGAGCGCCATGTGCCCTACTCGGTGTGGATGCAGGTTGCCGCTATGCCGGGTTGGCGCCGCGGAGTGGTGAGGCAGGTCGACGGGCAGAGTGTCATCCATCAGGAGCGTGCCCACATCTACGGCAATATGGCCAAGAACACCATAGGCTTCCAGAACCAGCGCGAGAGTATGACCTACACGGGGTTGGAGGGTGCCTATGACAGCATACTGCGAGGTCAGGACGGCCTCTTCAATTGTCGCCGTTTGACCAAAGGAATTTGGCTGCCCGACGTGCCGCACGGCACCAAGGAGGTACCGCAACGGACGGACGAAGACCGCATCGACACAGTGGTGCTGCGCAACAAGATTGATGGCCGCAGCATTGTGAGTACCATCGACACCCGCTACCAGGACATTGCCGAGAGTTCGCTTCGTAAAGCATTGCGGCAATATGGCGGATCGGCGGGGTGCGCCATATTGATGGAGATGCAGACGGGTTATGTGCTGGCTTGTGTCAACTTGGCGGTGGATACGGCTTTGCACGACTATCTAGAGGTGCGCGACAGGAATGTGGCCGTCAGCGACGTCTACGAGCCCGGTTCCACCTTCAAGACGGTTATCCTCACCGCCATGCTCAACGACCCCGACATTAAGATAGACACCGCCATGCAGCTCAAGTGCGGCTACATGAACTTTGGCGGCAAATATGGTGAAATCAAGGATGACCACACATTGGCCGGTCGCGATTCGCTGAATGTGCGCGAGGTGATTGAGTAGTCGTCCAATGTGGGTATGAGTGACCTGGGTTGGCGTCTTTACAGCGAGCGTCGCGATACGCTGCGTCATCTGGTGGAGCGCATGTTCCCCTATGACAATCTGCATCCCGATGTGAAAGCGCGCGAATATAAATCGCGTATCAATAACTTGCATGCCTCGAACCGCGACTTCCTCAACTTCTGTTATGGCTACTCCACCCGTGTGTCGGCTCTGCAGCTGGTTACCTTCTACAATGCGCTGGGTGCCGAGGGACGTATGGTGAAGCCGCAGTTCTGCAAGGGTGTCATGGACGGCGAGCGGTTGATAGAGAACAAACCGATTGTCCTCAATCCTCAAATCTGCAGCCGTGAGAGCGCCCGCATGATGAAGACAATGCTCGAGGGTGTGGTGGAGCATGGCACAGGTAATAATATAAAGAATACAACTTATGGTATAGCTGGCAAGACGGGTACCGCTGTGCACAGTTATGCCAATGTGAAGCGCTACAATGCCTCCTTCTGCGGCTTCTTCCCCTCGGAAAATCCGCGCTACACATGCCTTGTGGTGCTGCAGGACATCCCCTACTATGGTCGTCAGGCGGCATTGGTATTCAAGGCCATCAGCGACTGTGTGGTGGCGGTGGACAAGAAGCTGAGCAACGGAGCCGTGAAATCGGTGTGGCCTCGTTTGGAAGAGGACAGCGCGATGGCGCAGCAGCGTCCTGTGGTGGCGCGGGGTGACCAGAGCGAGATGCGTCGGCTGTACAAGTTGTTGAAGCAGCCCTTCCTGTCGGCCGACTCGGCGGCACGCTGGGTGGTGTTTCAAGAGGCTACGGACAGCACGACAGCGCAATACTATCCCTATGAGCCTGCCCACGGCCGTATACCCAACTGCTACGGTATGACCGCCAAGGATGCTGTAGAGTTGTTGCACACGATGGGTTATAGCGCCACGGTGAGCGGTTACGGCAAAGTGTTTTCGCAACTGCCCAAGGCTGGCACCAACGCCAAACAGGGCACACGGGTGGAACTGACGCTTAGATAAGATGACAACATGAAACTGAAAGATATATTAAAAGGAATAGAGGCTCAGGTGACAGGGCCGGCGGAGCTGGAGGTCAAGGACCTGCAGTTCGACTCGCGGCAGGTCGCTGACGGTACCCTCTTTGTGGCTCAACGCGGCACCAAGGTGGATGGTCACCAATTCGTTTCCGGTGCCATAGAAAAAGGTGCGGTGGCCATAGTGTGTGAGGAACTGCCGGAAAAACTTGCCAAGGAGGTTGCTTATATCAAGGTGTCTGACAGCAGCGAGGCTCTCGGGTTGATGGCGGCCAATTACTATGGACATCCTTCCGAGCAGTTGAAACTTATCGGTATCACCGGCACCAATGGGAAAACCACCACCGTTACCCTGTTGCACCGCATGTTCCGCATGCTGGGTCACCATGTGGGCCTTGTGTCGACCATTGTCAACAAGATAGACGAGGAGGAGTTACCTACGGGACACACCACTCCCGATGCGCTCGAGCTCAACCAGCTGTTGCGTCGCATGGTGGATGCCGGATGTGAGTATTGCTTCATGGAAGTGAGCAGCCACGCCGTTGTGCAGCATCGCATCGCCGGTGTGCGCTTTTCGGGTGCCATCTTCAGCAACATTACGCATGACCATCTGGATTTCCACAAGACGATGGCCAATTATATCGCTGCCAAGAAGGGCTTCTTCGACGGCTTGTCGGAAGGTGCATGGGCGTTGGTGAACATTGACGACAAGAACGGCCGCGTCATGGTGCAGAACACCCGTGCCGAGGTGCACACTTATGCTTTGCAGCATGCCGCCGACTTCCATTGCCGTCTGGTGGAGGATACTTTTGAAGGGATGCACCTCGACATCAACGGACAGGCCCTGTGGTGCCGTTTGGTGGGTCGCTTCAATGCCTACAACCTCACCGCAATCTATGCCGCTGCGGTGCTTTGTGGCGCCGACAAGCAAGAGGTGCTGCGCCTGCTGAGCCTGTTGGAGGCAGCGCCTGGCAGGTTCCAATATGTCAGTGGCCGTGGTATTACTGCCATTGTCGACTATGCCCACACCCCCGATGCGTTGCAGAATGTGATTGCCACCATCAACGATATTCGCCGCCCGACACAACTGCTCATCACGGTTGTGGGTTGCGGTGGTGACCGCGACCGCACCAAGCGTCCCGAGATGGCCAAGATAGCTGCCGAGGGCAGCGACAAGGTGGTGCTTACCTCCGACAATCCGCGCACCGAGAACCCCGACACCATCCTCGACGAGATGGAGGCCGGCCTCACGGCACAACAACTGAGCCATGTGGTGCGCATCACCGACCGTCGTCAGGCCATTCGCACCGCCTGCATGATGGCCAAGGAGGGCGACATTGTGTTGGTGGCTGGCAAAGGACACGAGAAATACCAGGAAGTGAACGGGGTGCGCAATCACTTCGACGATGTGGAAGAGTTGGAGAAAGAGTTAAACGTCAAGAGTTAAAAGTAAAGAGATATGCTATACTATTTATTCGATTGGTTGGACAAGGCGATGGATTTCCCGGGAGCAGGTGTGTTTCAATACATCTCCTTCCGTGCGGCGGCCAGCATGGTGACTTCGTTGCTTATCATGCTGCTGCTGGGCAAGCCCTTCATCCGCTGGATGCAGAACAAGCTGGGCATGATGGACGAGGTGCGCACCGAGTTGGGACTCGAAGGTGCCGAGCGCAAAGCCAAGACCCCCACGATGGGAGGTTTGCTGATACTTGCTGCCATCATCATCCCCACGCTGCTTTTTGCCAAGCTGGACAATATCTATGTGCAGATTATGCTGGGCACCACATTGTGGATGGGCCTGGTGGGCTTTCTTGACGACTACCTGAAGAAAACGCGCGGTAAGGCAGGTTTGCCTGGTAAGTACAAAGTGGTCGGTCAGGTGCTGTTGGGTCTTGCTGTGGGCTTGCTCATCACATTCCACCCCGACATCACCGAGCCGATGAAGACCACCATTCCTTTTGTGAAGAACAATGAGTTCAACTACACATGGCTCGTCTCGTGGATGGGCCCGTGGGCCACCAAGTATGCTTGGGTGCTTTTCGTGCTGGTGGTGATATTTGTGGTTACGGCTGTCAGCAATGCTTCCAACCTCACCGACGGCATCGACGGCATCGCCACCGGCGTGGCGGCTGTCAACGGCGGTGCGCTGGCCCTGTTGGCTTGGGTGAGCGGCAACGTGATTATGGCTGGCTACTTGAATATCATGTATCTGCCCAATATCGGTGAGTTGGCCATCTTCAGTACCGCTTTCGTGGGTGCCACGCTGGGCTTCTTGTGGTTCAACACTCATCCGGCCGAGATCTTTATGGGCGATACCGGCTCGTTGGCCATCGGCGGCATCATCGCCGTCTTTGCCATCCTCATCCGTAAGGAACTGCTGCTGCCGTTGCTGTGCGGCATCTATTTGATTGAGGATGTGTCGGTCATCATCCAGACGACGGGTTGCAAACGCTACCGTCGTAAACATAAGTTGCCTACGGGTGTTCCGGTGCCTATCGAGAAGCGTCCCTTCCTGATGTCGCCGTTGCATCACCACTATCAAAAGAAAGGCGTGGCCGAGGAGAAGGTGGTCATGCGCTTTGTCATCATTGCCATTTTGCTGGCAATATTCACCCTCTCGACATTGAAACTGAGATAACAACAATACAAACTATAAATAGACACAGAATAACAATATGACTATTGAAACTTTGGCTTTGCAGGGTCGTGACAGGGTTCACACCGGATTGGCAGGACTTGACACACAACGGCTGAAAAGCATGCGCAACGTGGCTTTGCGCTCTTGCTTCAACCGCCTGGAAGATACGCGCTACCGTCTTGAGTTTGTGGCTCGTGTGCGTGGACGTGAGTATGTCAACGATGCTGCTTCGCGCACCATCAACGCAACCTGGTACACCCTTGAGAAGATGCAGGGAGGTCTCATCTGGATAGCCGATGCCAACGACCAAACGGCCGACTACAGTCGCTTGGTGCCGCCGGCGCTGCGCAAGGTGCGCATGTTGTTGGTGGTTGGCGACGCCGAGGACAGGATGCACCATACCTTCAAAGGCATTATCCCCACCATCGTGCGATGCTCCACGATGGCCGAGGCCTTGCAGCGTGCCTACCGCTACGAGTCGGAGGATGAGGTGAAGGTGCTCTACTCGCCGGCTTGCTACAACGGCCACTCCACGATAACGCAGGGCGAGGTGTTTCGCCATGAGGTAAACGAATTATGAAAACAGGCAAGATATTTAGGGGAGACAAGGTAATCTGGGTGGTGTTCCTGCTGCTCAGCATCATCTCGCTGGTGGAGGTCTACAGCTCCATCGGCCTTTATGCCTATTCGCTCCCCGGCACCCGTCCCACCGGCCTCTTCCTCAAGCATTTTGCCATTGTGGTGGCCACCTATGTCGCCATCATCTTCATCTCGCGTGTCAACTACCGCTTCTTCTCGCGCTTCGCTCTGTTGGGTTATTGGATTGCGTTGGTGTTGCTTGTGGTGGCTCTGGCATTTGGCCGATGGATCAGAATTCCTGTCATAGGACAGTTCCAGCCGTCGGAGATTGCCAAGATAGTGTTGATTGTCTTTGTGGCCCGCATGTTGGCGTTGAAGAAAGAGCATGCTGGCGAAATCGGTACCTTCTTGCAACTGATGATTTATACGGTGCTGGTGGTGGTGTTGGTGTTTCCGACCAACTTCTCTACGGCGGCGTTGATATTCCTGGCTTGCTATATCATGATGCTTCTTGGTGGTGTCAACCGCAAATATTGGTGGCGCTTGTTGCTGGTAGGCTTGGTGGCGGTGATTGCCTTCCTGGCCATCAGCTATTACCGCTATGAGCGTTCAATGTCCACAGGTCAGGTTCAGGAACAGGTGTTTGAGCGTCAGGACACATGGGGACACCGAGTTTATTCATGGATTAACCCGCAACCCGACGAACTTACCCAGGAGAACATGGCGCGTATGGCCATCGCCCGTGGTGGAGTGCTGGGTGTGGGCATCGGCAACACGGTGCATGCACGACTGATGACACAGGCGCACAACGACTTTATCTATGCTGTCATCATAGAGGAAATGGGTATCGTGGGCGGTGTCGTGGTCTTTTTGCTCTATAGCATACTTTATTTCCGCTGCATACGCCTGGCTTGGCGCTGCAAGGGGCGCTTCGGTGCCCTCACGGTGGCCGGTATGGGAACGGTCATCTACCTGCAGGCATTGGTGAATATGTGTGTGGCTGTAGGAGTGCTGCCCGTGACGGGACAGACGTTGCCGTTCATCAGCTACGGTGGTACCGCCTACCTCTTTATGGGTTGCGGTTTGGGTATCATACAGTCGGTGGCTGCCGACGTCTACGGAAAAGAATCCGAGGAGGTTATTATTGATAAGGATAATGTGAATAAAGGTAATAATATGTCCGACTTAACACCGTGAAGTGTCCGACTCATCACCGTCTTTTGTCGGACATCAGTCGGACAAAACTCGGAGATGGGTCGGAGGAGAGTCGGAGATGACAGGGTTAAATGAAAGAAAAAACAAGATAAGAATATGAAAGCAATCGTTAGTGGTGGAGGATCAGGCGGTCACATATTTCCGGCGGTGGCAATAGCCAATGCTATCAAGAAGCGTTGGAGCGACGCCGAGATACTCTTCGTGGGTGCCGAGGGGCGCATGGAGATGGAGAAGGTGCCGGCGGCAGGGTATGAAATCAAAGGGCTGCCCATCGCGGGTTTGCAGCGCAAGCTGACGCCCGCCAACATTGTGAAGAACCTGCAACTGCCTTTCCGCATGCTGAAAAGCCGTCGGATGGTGAAGCAAATACTGAATGATTTCCAACCTGATATAGTGGTTGGTGTCGGTGGTTTCGCCAGCGAGCCCACCCTCAAGGCTGCCGCCAAGATGGGATACAAGACGCTGCTGCAGGAACAGAACTCCTATGCCGGTTTGACCAACAAGTTGTTGGCTCGTGATGCACAGGTGATTTGTGTGGCTTACGACGGCATGGAACGCTTCTTCCCGAAAGAGAAGATTGTCTTCACCGGAAATCCTGTGCGTGCTGACATTGAGAATATTGCGGTTACCTCGGCTGAGGGCCGCGCCCATTTCGGCCTCAACGCAGAGGGTCCTGTGCTGCTCTCGGTGGGTGGCAGCCTCGGAGCGAGGACCATCAACCAGATGATTATCAACCATCTTCATTTCTTCAAGGAAAAGAAGATACAGTTGTTGTGGCAGACGGGCCGCTGGATGTATGACGAAGCGGTGCGTGCCGTCAATGCCGCCGGTGTGGGCGAGTGGGTGAAGGCGCATCAGTTCATCAGCCGCATGGATATGGCTTATTCTGCCGCCGATGTGGTTATCTCGCGTGCCGGCGCCATAGCTATCAGCGAGTTGTGCCTCGTGGGCAAGCCCGTGGTGCTCATCCCGTCGCCCAATGTGGCCGAGGACCATCAAACCAAGAACGCGTTGGCGTTGGTTGATCGAGGCGCTGCGTTGATGGTGCGCGATGTGGATTGCGACAACCAATGCCTGCCGCGGGTGCTCGAACTATTCGAGAGTGCCGACAAGCGCGAGGCGATGAGTGCCGCCATCAAGGGTATGGCTGCCCGCGGTGCTGCCGACAAGATTGTTGACCAGATAGAGAAAATATTGAAATGAACTACTACTTCTTAGGCATAGGAGGCATCGGCATGAGCGCTTTGGCGCGCTTCTTCCATCGGCGTGGCGACACGGTGAGCGGCTATGACCGTACCCGTAGCCCGCTGACCGAAGAGCTTGAGAACGAGGGCATCAGTGTGCACTACGACGATGCTCCCGACCGTTTGCCCAAAGAGATCGACCTTGTGGTTTATACGCCTGCTGTGCCGAAGGAATTGCTTGAATACCAGGCGTTGGAGCAGCGTGGTGTGCGCATAGAGAAGCGCTCGCAGGTGCTGGGTGAGCTGACCCGTGGCAAGAAGTGCATCGCGGTGGCCGGCACACATGGCAAGACCACCACCTCGACCTTGATTGCCCATCTGCTGAACGAGGCCGACTGTGGCTGCAGCGCCTTCCTCGGCGGCATCAGCAAGAACCTCGGCGGCAACCTGTTGGTGAACAACAAGAGCGAATATGTGGTGGTGGAGGCCGACGAGTATGACCGCTCCTTTCTGCAGTTGCATCCCCACATGGCCGTCATCACTGCCACCGACCCCGACCACCTCGACATCTACGGTGACCACGAGCACATGCTCGAGGCCTACGCGCAATTTGCCAATCAAACCGACCCCGACGGACACCTCTTCCTCAAGGAGGGCATCTTCATGCGCGAGGATGGTGAGCCCTATATCGAATATGGCCATGAGCACCACCACGACCACGAAGAGCATGACGAACATGCTCATCACGCATCGCTTAACACTCCACTCTCTACTTATACCGCCCGCGGCATCGATGCCGACTATTACGCCATCAATGTGCGCACCTACAATGGCAACCTCTTCTTCGACATGCGCACTCCCGACGGCGTCTTCTATGACCTTGAGCTCTGTGGCACAGCCCTCTTCAATGTTGAGAACGCGGTGGCGGCATCGGCGGTGGCGCTCAGTTGTGGGCTCAATCAGTTCCAGCTGCGTCACGGATTGAAGACCTTCGCCGGTGTGCGGCGTCGCTTCGACTACCGCATCCGCGAGAAAGAGCTTGTCTATATCGACGACTATGCGCACCATCCGCAGGAGATACGCTCCACGTTGGAATCCATCCGCTACCTCTATCCGGGCAAGCGTGTGGTGGGCATCTTCCAGCCGCACCTCTACACCCGCACGCGCGACCTGGCCGACGAGTTCGCCCAGGTGCTCGGCACCCTCGATGAGCTCATCATGATGCCCATCTATCCGGCTCGCGAAAAGCCCATCCTCGGTGTCACTTCGAGCATGGTGCTGCGCAAGGTGGACAGCATGTCGAAATACCTCTGCACCCCCGACCAGGTGCTCGAATTGGTACCCGCCCTGTGTCCCGATGTGGTGGTGACACTCGGTGCCGGCGACATCGACCGTCTGGTGCCGCGCCTGGAGGCAACACTTAGAGAACAGATGCTATGAAAAGACCGTACAAAATAATGCTCATCCTGCTGGGCGCCGTTGCGCTGCTGGTGCTTGTGGTGGTGGCCAATGTCAGCCGCTCACGCTCCACGGTGCGAGGCATTGAGGTGAATATCCGCTATGGCCGTCAGCCTCAGCTGGTGAACAGCCAGGTGGTGAAGGACAGCATCCTGGCCGTGGTGCCGGCGCTGTTGCAGCAGCAGGTGGGACAGGTGGATCGCCAGACGGTGGCCGAAGCGGCCAGCCACGTGCCCTTCTTGTCCGATGTGAGCGCTTCGACCAGCGTCAGCGGCAAGGTGGTGGTGCGTGCCACACAGCGCCGCCCCATCGCGCGCCTGTACTACGGCCCCAAGGAATACTACTTCAACAGCGAGGGTGCCTTGATGCCCTCCAGCCCGCTGGGCAGTTGCAATGTGCTGGTGGTGGGTGGCGACTTCACCGAACCCCTGCGCGCCGACAGCCTCAACAGCCAGGTGCTCGCCCTGCTGGATATTGCGCGCTTCCTCGACCGCGAGAGCAAATACGGCGACCTGATCGATCAGGTATATATCGAGCGCGACGGCGACATCATGATGGTGCCCAAGTTGGGCAACCATGTGGTGGAGCTGGGCACACCCGAGGACCTCGACGCCAAGTTCGGCAACCTGCTGACCTTCTACCGCAAGGGTATGCCGCGTGCCGGATGGGACACCTACTCGCGTCTCAGCCTCAAGTTCAAGGGTCAGGTGGTTTGCACCAAGAGAGAAACAAAATAACAAAATAAAACATACAACTATGGGAACAGAAATTATTGTAGGCCTCGACATCGGTACCACGAAGATTGCGTGCTTCATCGGTGTGCGCGGCGAGAACGACAGAGTGAAAATCCTCGGCTTCGGCAAGACTGAGTCGCTCGGAGTGGAACACGGCATGGTGAAGGGTATTACCCAGGCGGCAGAGTCGGTCAGACGTGCCGTCGAGGAGGCTTCGGAACAAGCCGGTGTGGATGTCGAAGAGGTGTGGGTCGGTATTGCCGGTCAGCACATCAAATCGCGCCCCAGCCAGGGTGTTGTGATGATTCCGTCCGACCACGAGCTCATCGAGCAGGAGGATGTGGATCGTCTCACCAACGAACAGTACAACACCATGCTTGAGCCCGGCGAGGAGATTATCCACATCTTCCCGCAGCAGTACTATGTCGACAACGAGGCGCTGAGCCGCGATATTCCTCCCGTGGGCGTGGCCGGCAAGGTGCTTAAGGCCGACTTCCACATGGTGACCGGCAATGTGCAGAACCTGCAAGCCATCAAGATGGCGGTGCAGCGCGCCGGCCTCAAAATCAAAGGCGTGGTGCTCGAACCTGTGGCATCGGCCAAGGCTGTCCTCGACGACAGCGACCGCGACGCCGGTGTGGCTATGGTCGACATCGGTGGCGGCACTACCGACATCGCCATCTTCCACGACGGCATCATCCGCCACACCTCCGTGCTGCCGTTGGCCGGCAACGCCATCACCAACGACATCCGCGAGGGCTGCAACATCCTGAAGAAACAGGCCGAAAGCCTCAAGGTGAAGTTCGGTTCCTGCCTCGTGCAAGCCGTCAGCGAAAACGACGTCATCTCCATCCCCGGCATCCGCAGCCAGGCTCCGCGCGAGATCTATGTCAAAACCCTTGCCGGCATCATCAACGCCCGCACCAAGATGATTATGGAGCAGGTGGATTACGAAATCAAGCTCTCCGGCTTCGCCAAAAAGCTCATCGCCGGCGTCGTCCTCACCGGCGGTGGTGCACAGCTGAAGAACATCAAGGACCTTTGCGAGCTCATCACCACCACCGACACCCGCATCGGCATCCCCAACGAGCACCTCGAACCCGACAGCGTCAGCTACAAGGAGCTCATGCACCCCATGTATGCCACCGGTATCGGCCTGGTGCTCTTCGGCCTTGAACAAGCTGAGCGCAATGCCGACGACGAAGAGGTCGCCACCGGCATCAAGACGAAGCGCAAATCGGAACACGTCGACATCTTCGCCGACCTCAGCGATATACCTGAACCCAAGCCTGAAACCAAGGTGGAGAAGCCGGAACCCAAAGACGAGAAAAAGCCCAAACACCCCAAGGACGAGACCTTTGGCAACGCCGTTTCGCGCTTCTTCAACAAGGTCTTCAATGAGGGTATTGATGAGTAATAAACACATATTGTTGATAACTAATTGGTAACGAGGGCTCGTATACGCGATTTTATTAGTAATTTTACGCTACCGAATACAATAGGCATAAATAGTTTAACGACATCTTTATCAGTAAGATAGAAATATACAAGCACAATGGAAGAAACCGCAAATTCGACTTTTTTCACCTTTGATTCGCCCAAAGGGCAGTCGTCCTACATCAAAGTTATCGGTGTCGGCGGCGGCGGCGGCAACGCTGTGAACCACATGTACGACAAAGGCATCGAGGGAGTAGACTTCATCGTCTGCAACACCGATATGAAGGCCCTCAACGCTTCGCCCGTGCCCAACAAGATACCGCTGGGCGACCTCGGTTTGGGTGCCGGCAACAAGCCCGAACGTGCCCGCGAGGCAGCCGAGAAGAAAGCCGACGACATCCGCGAGGCTATCTCCCACAACACCCAGATGCTCTTCATCACCGCCGGTATGGGCGGTGGTACCGGCACTGGTGCGGCCCCCGTCATTGCCGAGATAGCCAAGAGCATCGACCTCGAGAACGACGAGAACAAGAAGATTCTCGTTGTGGCCATCGTCACGCGCCCCTTCAGCTTCGAGGGTCAGCGCCGCCGCGCTCAGGCCGAGGCCGGCATCGAGGAGCTCCGCAAGCATGTCGACTCCATCATCGTCATCAACAATGACAAACTGCGTTCCTTCGGCAACATGCGCATCAGCGAAGCCTTCGGCATGGCCGACGACGTGCTGCTCACCGCCGCCAAGGGTATCGCCGAAATCATCACCAAGAACGCCTACGTCAACCGCGACTTCCAGGATGTCAACACCGTCATGGAGCACAGCGGCACCGCCCTGATGGGTACCGGTAGCGGCAGCGGCGAGAACCGCGCCCTCGAGGCCATCACCGCCGCCACCACCTCCGTGCTGCTCGACGACAGCGACATCAACGGCGCCAAGAACGTGCTGCTCTACTTCTCCTACTCCCGCGAGCACGAGATGACCATCGACGAGCAGACGGAAATCACCGACTTCGTCATCGAGCGTACAGGTGGCAGCGCCGACGTCATCTGGGGTGCCGGTGCCGACGACTCGCTCGGCGACGAGCTCAAGGTGATCCTCATCGCTACCGGCTTCGAGAAATCGCGCGTCGAACCCGAGGAACCCAAGGTGTTCAAGCTCGCACCCGAGCTGCCTGTCGAAGAGGCCAAGCCCGTTGTGGAGCAGAAAGTCGACGAGGAGGGCATGGAGCTCATCCACCGCGACGAACCCGCCCCCCTCGTGATTGAAGACGTTGTCGCCGCCCCCAAGCCCGCTGCCGAGAAGCACGTCTTTGTGCTCGACGAAGAGCCCACGCTCGAGGTGGCACGCGAGACGGCCGAAGCCCAGGTGGAGCCCGTCGTTCCCGAGGTGGACCTCCTGGTCGAGGATATCCACCTGGTGGACGCTGCCGAAGCTCGTGTGGCCGAGCCCGTGGCCGAAGTGAAACCCGCCCCGCAGGTCGAGGTGAAACCCGCCGAACCTGTCTACAAGAGCGCCTTCCGCAACGACAACGACCTCACCACCGTAGCCGACCGCATCAAACACATCCACGAACTGCTGCGCAACAGCGCCAACGGTGCCGACATCGTGCAGGGTATGTCCACCAGCCAGATTGCCGAAGATGCACTCTTCGAAGGCCGCAGCTCCGCCATGCGCGAGTCTTCCACCACCACTCTGCGTCCCGACGGCCGCATGGTGCAGAACCCCTACTTCCGCGACCAGGCCGACTGATTGTGTCAAGTGTTAAGCTTTAAGTTTTAAGTGATTGAAACTTAACTCAAACCTTAAAACTCACAACTCGAAACTTGTAGTTGGCATCCTTTGCGCCATTGGTGCCGCCGTCTGCTACGGCACCAATCCGCTGGGAGCCCTCAACCTATACGCCGAGGGGATGAATACCCCCTCGGTGTTGTTTTATCGCTTCGGCTTGGCATGGGTCATCATCGCCGCTGTGATGGCTGTGAAGGCCCTCAGCCATCGGGAGAGCCTGCGGGTCACGGGGCGCGAGCTGCGCACCCTTCTCACCCTCGGCTTGCTCTTCATAGGCTCCTCGCTGACCCTCTACCTCAGCTTCCACTACATGCCCGCCGGCGTCGCCTCTACTATCCTCTTCACCTATCCCGTCATGACGGCCGCCATCATGGTCCTCTTCTTCCGCGAGCGGCTGCGGTGGGGCATGGTGGTGGCGCTGTTGCTCTCGCTGGCCGGCGTGTTGTTGCTCTATTGGGGTGACACGGGCGGCACGCTGAGCATGCTGGGCGTGGTGCTGGTGCTCGTGTCGGCGCTCACCTACGCGCTCTATATCATCGTGGTCGACAAAAGCCCGCTGCAGATGTCGAGCTTCAAAATCAACTTCTTTGTCCTCTTCTGCTGTGCCGTCGGCATGGCCCTCTTTGCCCTGTTGAGCGGCCAGCCGCTCATGCTGCCGCCCACGCCGCGTGCCTGGCTGTGGGTCGGTTGGTTGGCGGTGGTGCCTGCCATCATGGCGTTGGTCATGATGGTTTATGCCGCCAAGTACCTGGGCAGCACCCCCACCGCCATCCTCGGCGCCCTCGAGCCCACCACAGCGGTGCTGATAGGCATCTTTCTCTTCGGCGAGCCCTTCGGCCCGCGCCTCCTGGTCGGCATCCTTCTTATCCTCGCCGCCGTCACCCTCGTGGTCCTCACCAACAGCCGCAAAAAGTAATTTATATCGTGCACGATATATCCGTATCTGCACCGTATCAACACCGTGTTTTGTCCGACTGCGGTCGGACATCAGTCGGACTTGACTCGGACATGAGTCGGACCAGAGTCGGAGGGGGTCAGTAGTGATATGGATGGTAAAATGGTATTTAATTAGCTTATAATATGATTGTTAGTGGCGTTGATTACTGCCTTTGCCTGTTTTTATCCGACAAAGAGGCTTTCTGGGGGTAGGTTGGCGGTCGAACTGACCACCGACTACCGACCACCGACTACCCATTTATATCGTGCACGACCTAATTTATCTCCCGCCTGCGGCATAATCTATAAATCTATCTTTTGGATAAATGAATTACGCGAAGCGGGAGAAATTGTTTTTGCTGTTTGAAAAAAAATCCGTATCTTTGCATTTTCAATTTTATATACGATGCCAAGGAAAAAGCCTGTCCCATATAATACTAATGAAGAAACCTTCAGCACCAAGGTGGAGGAGCCTGTGCTGGCGTATGTGACGAGACGCGAGGTGGTGAGGGAAGCGGAGAAGAAAAAAGTCGGGTTTAACGACCTGACACCGACGGAGTGGGCCCTGCTGTCGAAGAATGTCATCACGGAGGAGGACCTGTTCAACCCTGTGTGGAACGACCTTTCCTCTCCGCGCAACGAGCACCAAAAGGAGCACGGGGCCGTGTTCCCTGTTAAGTTGGCTGAGCGACTGATCAAGATGTACTCGAAGGAGGGCGACGCGGTGTTTGACCCGTTTATGGGCATCGGCTCGACCGCCATCGCCGCGCACAATCTGAAGCGTCACGCCATTGGTATCGAGCTCAACCCGAAGTTTGCCTCCATCGCCAACGATTGGATCAACGAGGAGGTGGGGCTGTTCTCGTCGGAGATGTACTACAAGGTGGTGAACGACGACTGTCGCAATATGTTGCAGCATGTCAGGGAGGAAAAGATACAGCTCACGGTCACCTCGCCGCCCTATGCGAACTTTATCCAGCGCTCGCTGAAGGACCGCTCGACGACGCACAAGACGTCGGTCATACGCTATGAGAACAACAGCACGGTGAAGCAGTACAGCGAGGCGGAGAACGATTTCGGCAACCTGCCGTACCCCGAGTTTCTGGAGCAGATCAAGGGTGTGCTGGCCGACAATCTGAAGATTACCAGGCCGGGCGGCTATTCGGCCTGGGTGGTGAAGGACTATCGCGACACCAAGAACAAGGTGCCCTATGTGCCTTTCCACTCTGACCTGGCGCGTGCCGGCGAGGAGGTGGGTTGGATGTACCACGACTTGATTGTCTGGGACCAGACCGGACAGCGGCGTTTGGTGCTGCTGGGCTACCCGAGCGTACTCTATACTAATCAGAACTGTTCGTTTATCGTTGTATTTAGGAAGAGGGCGAAATGAGCGACTACTCCATTGACTTTGACTTCAGCGGAGCCGACACCACCTATCTGACCCATTCGCTGCATCCCTATCCGGCCAAGTTTCCGCCGCAGTTGCCGCGTGTCATTCTGGAAAAATACGGTAGCGCAGGCATGACCGTGCTGGACCCGTTCTGTGGCTCGGGCACGACGTTGGTGGAGGCGCGCTTGCTGGGGTTCGACGCTGTGGGTGTGGATGTCAACGGGCTGTCGACGCTGTTGTCGAAGGTGAAGGCAACGCCGCTGCCGGCATCGGCCATTCGTGACCTGCGGGCGTTCATGGCGAAAGTGGAGTCGGAGGCCGAGACATGGAATAAACATCGACCTGCAATAGAGGTCAAGCAGATAGAGGGCTTGGAGCATTGGTTCCAGCACAATGTAGCCGAGGAGCTGACGCATCTGCTCAATCTCATTGGCACGGTGGGAGACGAGGATGAGCGTGACTTTCTAAAGATAGCCCTCTCGTCAATCATTGTCAGGGTCTCCAACCAAGAGAGCGACACGCGCTTCGCTGCCAGGAACAAGAATATCCCCGACAACTTTACGTTCCGGCAGTTTGTGGGCCGCGCCAATGAGTATCTGGACCGCGTGGCTGAGTACTCAAAGGCGGTGTCGAAAACGGGCAGTCTGGCGCTGTACAATGCCGACAGTCGCAACCTGAGCATGCTGGCCGACGGGAGCATCGACTTGGTGATAACGTCGCCGCCCTATGCCAATACCTACGACTACTATCTCTATCACAAGTTCAGAAAGCGCTGGCTAGATATTGACGTCAAGTTTGCGCAGTACAATGAGATAGGTTCGCGGCGCGAATACTCGAGCCTGAAGAAGCCCGCCACCCAATGGACTGCCGACCTGATGCTGTGTTTCCGTGAGATGTATCGTGTGATGAAACAGGGCGGGTTGGCGTTTATCGTCATCGGTGACAGTGTCATCAAAAAGGAATTGATTAAGATTGATGAGGTGATTTGCGGTTTCATGCCTGAGGTGGGTCTTGAGGTGTGCAATGTTATTTCCTCCGATTTGGCAGAGCACTCGCGGATGTTCAACCCCACATTCACGCAGAAAAACAAGAAAGAACACCTGATAATACTAAAGAAATAGTGTCATGAAGCAGATACGGATATACTACGAAAGCCTCGAGCAGGGCCTTCACTACATTAAACCGATAGTGGACAAGGCAGCAGGCAGTGGGGTAGAGGTGGTGATGGTGCGCAGGCCAAAGAAGGCAAGCGACCTCAACGATGGCTCTGTGGCGGCACTGCTGACCATGACGACTCCCGACGCGCTGATTACAGGCATTGATGGAGGAAAGGAATATCCGCTAGTGCTAATAGAGTTTACCGAGGCGGTCACTACAGAGGACCATGAGTTGCAACGCACCTATGGCGCCATCGCGGCCCATCTGGCTGGTGCCTATTACTTGAAATTGTCGGGTGAGAAGGAGTCCGAAAAGGTGTTTGGCGGTGCTGTATACAATCCATACAGTACGCCGAAGATATTCATTGACGAGCGTAAATACGAGGGTTACATCATCGCCAATTGGGAGACCGTGCAGGGCAACAGCTACACGCTGCAAAGGAATGAGAATTACCCGTCGTGCCCGCCAGAAATTGCACTCTTCTCCGCTACTGTACGATATGCGGTAATGGCTTTTGTCAAGTCGGCCAAAGAGTGGTATTCTCGCAGCTTGAAAGAGTTAAAGAAAGAGGCTTGTTATCGTGAGTACAGGAGTTGTGTCGATGTTGCCACAGGTGCCGATGAGTTATTGGAAACATGGAAACACCGTCGAGACTCTAACAAGAATAAGTTGCGCTATTTTGTTGAGGATGGTATGGTGGCTGCGAAAATCAACCGCTTCAGTCATGCAATGGACCCCGACAGGGGTATCTTGACTTTTATTTCCTTTCTGTTTTCAGAGAAACGCAAGGTATATGGTGTGTATGCGCTTGTGCGTCCGCGTGGCAACAGCCTGATGAAAGAGGATATGACCTCGGTGTCGTCTATGCAGCAGAAACTTGCCAAAGCTTTGGAAATGGACAACGGAGGTCCCACAGCGTGGCTTGCCGACGAATTCAAGAAAGCAGCGGCAAAGGCTCGGAACTTGAATGAAACGGTGGATTTCTTGCCTGTATGGAAGAAGCATATCAAAGAACTGCGCGAAAACAAAGTGGTGATGACGCTTGCCTACTTCCTTGACGGCATCAAGTTCAATCACAACGGCATAACCTTGACATGGGACAAACGTGCTTTGGTCAACACCAAAAGCCTAGATTTTATTCCTGCTTACGCAACTCATTTTGGTTTTGCGAACTATACGGCACCAACTCCTCTTGTTAAAGTGACCGGCGAAGTGGACGAAGATGAGGTGACCTATACCATTGTGCACAAAGTGTTGATGCCTAACGGTTTCAAGATAGTGTCGATTTCCTATCCTGGGGCGCAGGGAAGCGGCGCTGTGTTGCCGGAACCCGAATTGGGTAAGGCACAGCCACGTGAATATCCCGATGTCATCGCAATGCCTCCGAAAGGGTCGAATATCGACGTGGTGCTGAACGAAAGCAAAGGTATGTTCTCACAGGCAAGTGTTGAGAGAGATGTGGAGAAAATGCTTCTTTACAAGAGTGATAAGTCAAGAAAGGATGCGTTGAAAGAGACGTTGTTGGTGGCGCAGGTGATTGATGCAAACAAGCAGTTGAAGAACATCGTGGTGGGTGTTTCGTTTGGAGCGAAGGGAAACAAGACAACCTCATGGAACCCTTGTAATGTTGACTTCATCTTCCGTATCACGGACAGGACGCATTGGTCGATAGGAATATTCAGGCAGGACCTGCGTGATCTCATCAAAAAGATAGAGGGAGACACCGATTTCCCCAAATTGTACAAGGTGACAAAGGAATAGGTGCCTGCCAGCGATAAAGGTTTTTCATAAAACCTATTTTTTAACGTTGCGTAAAGCGAGAGGAGAGATGAAGAAAGTCCCGTGAACTTTCGATAGCGCAGCGGAGAACAAAAAGCTCACTTTCCCGAGCCAAAGCAATGTCAGCAAAGCTAATGTGAAGCGGGGCGGCCACGAGTTGGCCGCCCCCTTTTTTTGTGGTAATGTCCGACCAGCTGGTCCACCAGGCGCTGGCCATAGCCCAGAAAGTGGACCACATGATCGCTGGCCGCGTAGAGAAGAAAGCCTCGAAGAAGTAATGTAACAAGATGCCGAGTGTGACAAATGACAGTTCTGACAGTTGAAAAATGGATAACAATAACCCTTTCTTTATATTGTATAATTACTTAATATATAGATATATAGATAAGATAATAAGAGGATGCACACCCTCAAAAAAACAATTGTCAGACTGTCAACTGTCAGATTTCAGAAATCACTAATTCTCTAAAAAGCAAAGAAACAATGAAATACGATATCACAAAACAGTCGGCAACCCAGATGACAACCCTCGAAAAGCGACAATTTCATGCATTTTTTCTTTCTAAAAGGCCCTCAAAACGCTCCCGAAACCCTCGTTTCGATGCTTTTTACCCTCCTTGGCGCACAGGAGTGCGTTCCTGAAAATTGGCATCAAAACCTCTTTCGGAGGGTGTTCGTTCCAAAATGAATGGCAAAGTGACCGGGAGAACGAGACAACAAGCCTTCTTTGGGTTCTTTTAGTTTTGATTGAGACTAAAAAACGTAATTCGGAATCATTCGGTTAGTTCGGTTAGAGAAATCGCACGGAACCGCACGAAATCGCACGCTATCGTCCGCAATCGCACGAACCCCACAGAAAATGGTCGTATCTTTGCATTGTGATTCACAGCGGAGAGTTCTTTGACACGACTGAGTGATTGGTAATTACGGAATTGACTCGGGGTGACTTCGGGATACCCTCGGGATAACTCCTGGGTAACTCTTGGGTGACTATGGGGCGCCGCGTTCGGATCGGCGCAGTTACTTGGGTGACTGGGTCAGTATTTTGCGTGACGGATGCAATAAAGGGCTATGGGTTACGTTATCTACTATTATGAACGTAGCGGCACTTGTATCGGGAGGCGTGGACAGTTCGGTGGCGGTGCACTTGCTGAAGGAGCAGGGCATCACGCCCGACATCTTCTATATCCGCATCGGGATGGAGGATGAGGAGGGCTATATCGACTGTCCGGCCGAGGAGGACATCGAGATTACGCAATGGATTGCCCGCCACTACGGCTGCCGCTTCGAGGAGGTGAACCTGCACCAGGAGTATTGGGACAATGTGGTGAGCTACACCATCGAGAGCGTGCGCAAGGGCTTGACGCCCAACCCCGACGTGATGTGCAACAAGCTGATCAAGTTCGGTGCTTTCGACGACAAGCGCGGCCGGGAGTATGACCGCATCGCTACGGGACACTACGCCCGTACAGAATGTGTTAATGCGTTAATGCCTTATTGTGTAAAGGCCGATATGTCCAACACTCACGCAATCACGCAATCGCACAATCACACAATCTTTCTGACTACCGCCAAAGACCCCGTGAAGGACCAGACGGATTTCCTGTCGCAGCTGGAGTATCGCCAGATCAGCAAGCTGATGTTCCCCATCGGGCATCTGATGAAGAGCGAGGTGCGCGCCATCGCCCACGAGGCCAAGCTGCCCAGCGCCGACCGCAAGGACTCGCAAGGCATCTGCTTCCTGGGCAAGATCAACTACAACGACTTCATCAAGCGCTACCTCGGCGAGCGCGAGGGCAAGATTGTGGAGCTCGAGACGGGCAAGGTGCTGGGGACGCACAAGGGCTATTGGTTCCACACCATCGGGCAGCGCAAGGGGCTCTACCTCAGCGGCGGCCCTTGGTTTGTGGTGCGCAAGGACATCGAGGAGAACGTGCTGTATGTCAGTCAGGGATACGACCCTGCGGCGGCTCACGGCAAGGAGATTACGCTGATGGGCTTCCGGCTGTTGAGCGGGAAGTGGAAGATGGAAAGCGGTGAGCTGGTGGACGAACTGCCCGACGGAGTGGCTGATGTGAAGTTCAAGATACGCCACACGCCCGAGTTCCATCAGGGCCACCTCAGCCGTCTGCCCGACGGGTTGGTGCGGATCGAGAGCGACGAGCCGATACAGGGCATCGCCGCAGGGCAGTATGCCACCATCTATGACAACGACGCCCGTCTGGTGGTCGCTTCGGGAATGATAATATGAAAAGATTTCTGTTTATAATGAGTATGGCTATTGCGACTGCCGCCGCCGCCCAGGTGTCGCCGTTGGATTACGGTTTGCGCGAGGCCACCAGCGGCATGGGACGCTACTATGCCCTCTACAACGCGCATGTCGACGCTCTCTATCGAGGGCTGCAGGTGGATTATAGCGGCATCGACACGCTGGAGATTGAGCTGCCGCCCAATTGGAAGTCCATCCCCCTGGGGCAGCAAACCGACTTCCAGGGGTTGGTGCTCTATGTGACCAATCACGCCAAGCACGGCAGCCTTTTCTCCCTCAGCCAGAGTGCCCAGCCGTTGGAGTTGGACAAGGCGCTGGTGGATAGTCTTGACTTCAGTAGTGTGCCCGAGTTGGCACAGGGAAACCATTTGCTGAGGTTATATGACGAGACGCTGTGGACCTTCCGTCAGGGTTATGCCAGCGGAGTCAACCGAAGCGATATTATTGTGGTGCGTGACGGTAGGGGAATTAATGCCCCCGTGGCATCGTGGAATACTGACTCCACGCGTTTGAAGGCATCGTACTACGATATAGACACCGCGTCAAAAGTATTTCGTGGCCTTACAATGCACCGCGTAAAGGGCTCCTCGTTCAAGACGGGCTGCCTATATGTCAGCGGCATGTATAATGTGACGATAGAGGATGTGCATGTCACCACACCGAAGAGCAAGATGATTGCCGACGGTGTTTTCTCGATGAACAATTCGGCACATATTCTGTTCCGCGATGTGACCGTCGACGGCACCTACAGTGGCTATGGTGCTACACGCAACTATGGCTATGCCTTCAGTTTGAGTACCCTTTATGACACACGTTTCGAGCGTGTGGTGGCCGACGGCAATTGGGGTGTGTTTGGTACCAATTTCCTCAGTCATACCGTGTTGGAGGAATGTGACATCAACCGCTTCGATATCCATTGTTACGGCCGCGATGCCTATCTGAAGGGCTGTACCCTGCGCCAGCGGCAGACGCAGTTCTCGTCGATGTACGGCACGGTTACCTTCGACTCGTGCCGCTTTATCGACTGCATCCCCGTGCGCATACGCTCGAGCTACAACGCCTACACGCCGTTCGACATCGTGATGCGCGGCTGCACCTTCGAGCTGACACCACGCTACCATTCGCTGGTCAATGTCATGCTGCTCGACACCGCCGACAACCCACGTCCGGAACTGAAGGAGAAGTGCTGGCCCAACCTGACGGTCAGCAACATGACGGTGGTGGTGCCGTGGACGGTGGGAAGTATGAACCTCTTTGACCCCACGGGCACCCTCAAGGAGTTGCAGCGCGAGTTTGGACACATCAACGAGGTCGGGGTGTATGGCCTCAAGATGGTGCGCCCCAACGGCAAAGACAAAGTGGAGGTGCCGCTGCGCCTCTCGTCGCGCAAGTTCAAGACCGCCAATGAACTGAAATATACCATAGAATAATGCAGCTCTTCTACAACCCCGATATCACCCCCAACGCCTACTGCACCCTCGACCCCGAGGAGAGCCGTCACGCGGTGCGTGTGCTGCGCATGCGCGAGGGCGACGAGCTGAACGTCACCGACGGGCGCGGAAACCTCTATCTTTGCAACATAGTGGATGCCGATGACCGCGCCTGCAGTGTGGACGTGGCAGAAACACTTTCCACTTTCCACTTTCCGCTTTCCACTCTACATTTGGCTGTCGCTCCCACCAAGAACCCGTCGCGTATGGAGTGGCTGGTGGAGAAAGCCGTGGAGATTGGGGTGGGCGAGATTACGCTGCTGCAGTGCGACCACTCGGAGCGCTCGTTCCTCAAGACCGACCGCCTGGAGAAGTTGGCCGTCAGCGCCATGAAGCAGAGCCTCCACACCGTGCTGCCCAAAATCAATCCCACCGTCAAACTATCAGATTGGCTTAACTCTCAACTCTCAACTCTTAACTCTCAACTAAAGTTCATCGCCCATTGCGAGGCCGACAAACCCCGCACCCCCCTGGCTGCCGCCCTCAAGCCCGGCAAGGACGTCGTGGTGCTGATAGGGCCCGAGGGCGATTTCTCCGAAGAAGAGATAGCGCTGGCCCTCGCCTGCGGTTTCCAACCGGTAAGCTTGGGTCCCAGCCGCCTGCGCACCGAAACGGCGGCCCTCTACGCCGTTGTGGCGTTCAACCTCATAAACGACCGCTCATGAAAAGGACAGTTGTATTTTACTTTTTACTTTGCTGTAGCTCAGCCGCAGATTGCCCTGCTGAAATACGGCGGTGGTGGCGATTGGTATGCCAACCCCACGTCGCTCACCAACCTTATCGCCTTCTGCAACCAGGACCAGCAGATGGGCCTCAACCCGCAGTATGCCACTGTGGATGTGGGTAGTGCCGAGCTGTTCAACTATCCGCTGTTGCACATGACCGGCCACGGGAACGTGGTGTTCAGCGACCGCGAGGTGCAGAACCTGCGCAACTACCTCATCGGAGGCGGTTTCCTGCACATCGACGACAACTACGGCATGCGCGACTTCGTGGTGCCGCAGATGAAGCGCGTCTTCCCCGAGTTGGACTTCGTCGAGTTGCCCTTCTCGCACCCCATCTACCACCAGAAATATGATTTCCCCAACGGCTTGCCCAAGATACACGAACATGACAATCTGCCGCCCAAAGGCTACGGCCTCATCTGGGAGGGACGCCTGGTGTGCTTCTTCACGTGGGAGTGCGACCTCGGCGACGGATGGGAGGATCCTGACGTGCACAACGACAGTCAAGCCACCCGGCAAAAAGCGCTCCGAATGGGGTCGAACATCGTCAGTTATGTCTTCAAAAACTGACCTCGGTTAAGAAAAATATCCCGTATAATACTTTGAGTATTAACCTCTTTTGAAAATTGATTAAAAAAAGTTTTGTCAGTAAGAAAAATAGTTGTACTTTTGCACCCGCTTTTCGAGAGAAAAAGAGAGCAAAAGAACACGAGTGTAAACGAGTGAACTTTTCTATCGAAGAGAGAAAAGCAGCCCAGGTGGTGGAATTGGTAGACACGCTACTTTGAGGGGGTAGTCGCCATAGGCGGTGCAAGTTCAAGTCTTGTCCTGGGCACCCACCAGAATCAATGTAAGAGCCCGGATGGCGGAATTGGTAGACGCGTACGTTTCAGGTGCGTATTTCGAGAGGAGTGCAGGTTCAAGTCCTGTTCCGGGCACCAAGAGAATTTCACAAGTAATTCAAAATGAATGAAAAGTGAAATTCTTTTTTATGTATATCCCAGTTTTGGCCACCTTTTGGCCACCTTCTCGAGAAAGGTATGAAAAAGGGGGGCGAGCCTATTGGCTGGGTGTTCATTGTTGCCACTGTTGTCATGGCGGTGGGGTGCTGGCTGGCGGGGAGATAGGATAATAGTACGAGTATTAGGCCTTAAAGCACCAAGTTAAACAACCACCCGCTCAGGATGATGAACAGCGTTACGGTGCCGAAAAACACACCGATGAGTTTCCAGGTCATCACCTTTTTAAGCATAGTGGCCTCGGGAAGCGACAAGCCCACGACCGCCATCATGAAAGCGATGGCCGTGCCGAGGGCGACACCCTTCTGGACAAAAACCTCTATCACAGGCAAGATGCCTGCGGCGTTGGAGTACATGGGCACGGCAAGGACAACCGCCAACGGCACTTCCCACCAGTGGCCACCCGACAGATGAGCCTCAAAGAAGCCTTCTGGCACATAACCATGCATGGCAGCCCCAATTGCTATGCCGATGATGACATACAGCAACACGCCTTTCACGATGCCCCATGAGTCGCTTAAG
Source organism: Bacteroidales bacterium (assembly GCA_017645585.1). GTDB lineage: Bacteria > Bacteroidota > Bacteroidia > Bacteroidales > P3 > Colimorpha. Next base: position 588 of record JAGCOF010000019.1, on the reverse strand, counting down.
ATAGACGGCAGGCGTTTCAAGAAAGGGACTTTCTCTTCTTGCCATTGCTGGCTCTCCTCCATGCTATCTCGTTGCATCTGCAGCACCCAAGGGCTCAGCCACTTCTCCAAACGGAAACGGCCTAAAACCACCCCCCCCACAGTACCTAACAAAACACCACTCAACACATAAATCAATGTGGTTTTGGCACCAAAAGTACCTAAAAACATGGCGATGGCCACCTCATTGACCAAAGGCGAAGTGATTAAGAAAGAGAATGTCACACCTAACGGAATGCCGCCTTTCACAAAGCCGATGAATAACGGTACAGATGAACAAGAACAAAACGGCGTAATGGCCCCGAAAAGTGACGCCAAAAGGTATTGTAATCCAAACAACTTGTGTGAATTCAAGAAGTTGCGAAGGCGGTCGATGGGGAAATAGGCATTGATGATGCCCATCACCGCACTGATGAGGAACAGCAACAGCAATATCTTGATGCTGTCATAAACGAAGAAATTGAGTGCACTGCCGAAACGCGATGCACTGTCAAGTCCGATGAGGCTATATATTAGCCAATCTGCGAATTGTTGAATCATAGTGATTTAT
>JAGCOF010000018.1 GCA_017645585.1 Bacteroidales bacterium | reverse complement strand
CCGCTGGGCGGAAATCCTGTAAATCTTGGAAATCTTTTTCTTTTCTCCCGCCTGGCGGCGTAATCCGTTTTTGTTCTCCCGCCTGCGGTTTTCAATCTCCCGCCTGGCGGCGTAATCCATAAATCCTGTTTTTCTCCCCGCTGCGCGGAAATCTGTTAATCTTGGAAATCTTTATAGGAACCCCTACTCAACCCTTACTCAAACCTTACTCAAACCTTACTCAAACCTTACTCAAACCTTACTCAAACCTTACTCAACCCTTACTCAAACCCTACTCAACCCCTACTCAGCCCCTACTCAACCCCTACTCAACCCCTACTCAAGTGTTTTAGGAGTTAAAGTACTTTTTAACCCTCTAAAACACATTTTATGTACAAACAACAAAATCAATTCAATCAAATTTAAGTATAGACAATTTATGTCGTGCACGACCTATCTGGAGCGACACCGTAGATGCACCGTGTTTTGTCCGACTGCAGTCGGACTTCAGTCGGACTTGAGTCGGACATGAGTCGGAGCGGAGTCGGAGGGGGTGCGACGGCAATACGATGTCGTATGCTCTGGGACAGTGGTTTTTAGGTGATTGGTGGTTGGTAACCGGTAGCCGGTGGCCGGTAAAACGGCGGTTGGAGGAGTGGTTTGGAGGTCGAACTGACAACTGACAACCAACAACTGACAACTATTTATATCGTGCACGACCTAATTTTTAGTGATGCGTGATAAGTGATGAGTGATATTTTTTTCGTATATTTGCAGCGACTTTTTTAGCACTGCAAATGCTCTTAACCGAACAATACCAGAACAGTAGGCTGGTGGACAGCCTTGTGGAGCGGCTGCGCGGACGCGGGGCGCGCCTGCACGTCGACGGCATGCGGGGCTCGCTGCCCGCCGTGGTGGCGGCCGCCGTAGCCACCCGTCTAAGCACTGTGAACCAACTGATTATAGCCTCCAACAAGGAGGAGGCCTTCTATCTGTGCAACGACCTGGAGACGCTGCTTCAGGCGGGAAGTGAGACGACAGACGACTCTCATCCCTCACCTCTCACCTCTCACGGTGTAATGCTTTTTCCAACAAGCTATCGCAAGGCCTACAACTATGACGAGGAGGAAACGGAGAACGCCAACGTGCTGATGCGGAGCGAGGTGGTGAAGGAGCTGGCCAGCGGCAGCCCCCTGACGGTGGTCACCTACCCCGAGGCCCTGAGCGAGAAGGTGGTGTCGACGGGTGTGCTGGCGGCCAACACGCTGCGCCTGGAGCGGGGCGGCAAGCACGACCTGTGGGACGTGGCCGACCAGCTGCAAGAGCTTGGCTTCGAGCGCGAAGACTTCGTGGTCGAGCCCGGGCAGTACGCCGTGCGCGGCGGCATTGTGGATGTCTTTTCCTTCGCCTCGGACCTCCCCTACCGCATCGAGTTCTTCGACGACCAGATTGACTCGCTGCGCACCTACGACCCCGTGAGCCAGCTGAGCGTCAAGCAGCTGGACCGCGTGGACATTGTGCCAAACCTTACAGAAGTGGAAAGTGGAAAGCGGAAAGTGGAAAACGAGAAAGTGACCTTGTTGGAATATTTCGGAGGAAACGACGTGGTGTGGGTGCAGAGCCTGATGATGGTGAGCCAGCGCATGGACACGCTGATGGACGAGGTGCGCAAGGCATACGAAGAGAAATGTCACCTCTCGGCACTCCCCTTCCACCTTGCCAAGCCCGAGGAGTTGTGCTGCACGGCCAACGAGTTTCTGCACAAGCTGCTGGAGCTGAACATCGTAGAGTATGGCAACAGCCACTACTTCAGCCAGGAGGAGCGTCTGGAGGTGAAGAGCGAGCCGCAGCCGGTGCTGGGCAAGCAGTTCGACCTGCTGACCGACACCCTCGCGCAATATGCCGAGAAGGACTACAAGCTGATTATCACCGTCAGCAACGAGTCGCAGGAGAAGCGACTGCAGAATATTTTAGGAGTGAAGGGGAGTGAGAAAGGGAGTGAGAGAGGAGTGAAAGGGAATGAAAAGACAAATGAACAAGGCGGCACTATCGTCCCCCTCACTCCCCCCTCACTCCCCCTTCACTCCCTCTCACTCCTCAACACACAGCTTTCTCACGGCTTCATCGACCACGACGAATGTGTGCTGTGCTTCACCGACCACGAGATTTTCGAGCGCTACCACAAGTACACGGTGAAAGACCTGCGGGCGACCCACGAGGCGCTGACATTGAAGGAGTTGTTCGAGTTGAAGCCCGGCGACTATGTGACCCACATCGACTACGGCGTGGGGCGCTTCAGCGGCTTGGAGAAGGTGACGCAGAACGGCAAGAGTCAGGAGCTGATAAGACTGATATACAAGAACAACGACGTCCTCTACATCAGCATCCACGGGCTGCACAAGATTAGCCGCTATGTGGGCAAGGAGGGCGAAGCGCCGACGCTGAACCGGCTGGGCTCGAACACGTGGCAGGTGCTCAAGCAGAAGACCAAGCGGCAGGTGAAGGACATCGCCAAGGACCTCATAGCCCTCTACGCCAAGCGCAAGGCGAGCCGCGGCTTTGCCTTCAGCGCCGACTGCTCGATGCAGGAGCAGCTGGAGGCCAGCTTCCTCTACGAGGACACGCCCGACCAGCTGAAGGCCACGGTGGCCGTGAAGCACGACATGGAGGAGCAGGCGCCGATGGACCGTCTGGTGTGCGGCGACGTGGGCTTCGGCAAGACCGAGGTGGCCATCCGCGCCGCCTTCAAGGCCTGCTGCGACTCGAAGCAGGTGGCCGTGCTGGTGCCCAGCACCGTGCTGGCCTTCCAGCACTACAACACCTTCAGCGAACGCTTGAAGGACATGCCGGTGAGGGTCGACTACCTCAACCGCTTCCGCTCCACCAAGGAGAAGAACCAGATATACAAGGATGTGGCCGAGGGCAAGATAGACATCCTCATAGGCACTCATGCCATCACCAACAAAGAGTTGAAGTTCAAGGACCTGGGGCTGTTGATTATCGACGAGGAGCAGAAGTTCGGCGTCAGCGTGAAGGAGAAGCTGAAGCAGATGAAGGTGGGCGTGGATTGCCTCACATTGACGGCCACCCCCATCCCGCGCACACTGCAGTTCTCGCTGATGGGTGCCCGCGACCTGAGCGTCATACAGACGCCGCCGCCCAACCGGCAGCCCATCGAGACGGAGCTGAGCGACTTCAGCGAAGAGCTGATACGCGACGCCATCATGTTCGAGATGAGCCGCGGTGGACAGACCTTCTTCATCAGCAACCGCGTGGAGAACCTGCCCGAGATGGCGGGCCTGGTGCAACGCCTGGTGCCCGACGCACGGGTGGCGATGGCGCACGGACGAATGGACGGCAAGGATGCCGAGGAGACGCTGATGCGCTTCCTCGAGGGCGACATCGACGTGCTGGTGGCCACCAGCATTGTGGAGAACGGTCTGGATATCCCCAATGCCAACACGATGATCATCAACAACGCACAGCAGTTCGGCCTGAGCGACCTGCACCAGATGCGCGGCCGCGTGGGACGCTCGAACCGCAAGGCCTTCTGCTACCTGCTCATCCCCTCCTACCTCACCTTGACCGACGACGCCCAGCGCCGCCTGCGCGCCATCGAGGAGTTCTCCTCCATCGGCAGCGGCTTCAACATCGCCATGCGCGACCTCGACATACGCGGTGCCGGCAATATCCTCGGCGCCGAGCAATCAGGCTTCATCAGCGAGGTGGGATACGACATGTACCACAAGATACTCAACGAGGCCATCGAGGAGCTGAAGGAGACCGACTTCAAGGAGCTGTTTGCCGCCGAGGCCGAGGAGAACAAGGAGTATGTGAAGGAGTGCACCATAGAGACCGACCTGGAGGTGCTGCTGCCCGACGACTACGTCACCTCGGGCACCGAGCGTCTGGTGCTCTATAAGGAGCTGAACGAATTAACCACCGAAGAGGAGCTGACCGCCTACCGCAGCCGCCTGCAGGACCGCTTCGGACCTGTGCCCCCTTGTGTCGACGAGCTGATACAGACCATCACCCTGCGCCGCATGGCCAAGGAGTTCGGCATCGAGAAGCTCATTCTCAAGCAGGGCCGCATGATATGCCACCTGGTGAGCAACCCCGAGAACCCCTTCTACCGCAGCGAGGGCTTCGCCAAGCTGATACGCTACGCGCAAGACAACCCGCGCCGCGTGCACCTCAAGGAGACGCCCGACCGCCTCAGCCTGTCGATAGACAACATCCCCAGCATCAGCGAAGCGCTGAAACAGCTGCAGTCGCTGACAGCATAAAAAAGAAGACGGCCGTTTTGACCGTCTTCTTTTTTCTATCTGAGGGTTGCTTACTGCACATCCTTCTCGTCGAGGGGCTGGGCCAGCAGGCCGGTGAATTGACCGCTGCTGTTGAACTCCATGCGGACATACTTCAGGTCGCGGCTGCCCTTGACACGCTGGCTGACGACGACATAGGTGTAGGGTTTGGGCTTCTTGCCGTCGATGGGGTCGCGATATTTGGAGTTGTATTCATAGACCACCATCTTCTCAATCTTGTAACGCTCGCCGGCGAACTTCTCGGCCAGATACTTGAGGATGGTGCCATTGTAGCGCTCCTTGACCAAGGTCTTGCCGGTCATCAGCGGCTGATTGTCGCTAATCTTATAGACGGCTTCCATCTTGACTCTCTGGGCGTTGCTGAAGTAGGCCACAGCATACTCGTCGTTGCGCAGCACCCACTCGGGACCAGCGGTGATGCGCTTGCCCATCGCCTTCTTGAAGTGAGCCTCGATGGCCTCGCTGGGGGCGAACTTCTCCACCTGCGGCTGGTCCACGCGCGGGGCGGGACGCTGACGCTGGCGGCTGTTCTGCGTGCCGGTCTGCTCGCTCACCTTGTTCTCGTCCATATCGGGGTTGTTGCGCGTGTAGTAGTCGCGCTTGACGGCGTCGGGGTCGGGGGCGTTGCTCTTCATCAGCTTTCCACGGCTGTCGAAGATAAGCTCGCAGTCGTTCTCGGCGATGCCCTTCTTGACAATCATCATGCGGTAGTAGCTGTCGCCGTTCATCTCCTCGACATAGTCAACGCTCTTGATGCGGTAGCCCGGATAGTTGTTGACGAAGTAGGTGTTCATCAGCGTGGGGCACTCCTCGACCTTGACGGGGAAGGTGCTGTACTGCCAATCGCCACCGGCGGTGAAGTAGGCGCGACCGTTCTGGCCGTCGATGACCAACTCGGCGATGTACTGTCCGGGAGCCTGGTACCAGGTGCGCACCTTGTAGCTGTCGTAGGTCTTCTCCAAGGCCAGCAGCACGCTGCGCGGGACAGCCGTCTCCTTGATTTTCGTCTGGGCTCCAGCCATCAGCGGAAGCACCATAAGCATTATCAGAAATATCTTCTTCATATCTGCGGGGTTTCTTGTTTAGTATCGTTCACTTGGGTTTTCTTTCATTTAAACAGCACATCCTTACGGTCGGGGCTGATGCTGACGGCAGCGATGCGCACACCCGTCTGCTCCTCGATGGCGGCCAGATAGTTCTTGAGATTGGCCGGCAGGGCGTTGTATTCGGTAATGCCTGCCAAGCTTTGCTGCCAGCCCTTGTAGGGGGTGAGCAGCGGCGTTATCTCGGCGGTATTGTACTCGAAGGGTATCTCGTCGGTCTGCTGGCCCTCAATCTCGTAGGAGGTGCACATATTGACCGTCTCGAAGTCGTTCATCACGTCGGGCTTGGTGACGTAGAGCTCGGTGACGCCGTTGATCATGCAGGCATAGCGCAGGGCCGGCAGGTCGATCCAGCCGCAGCGGCGCGGACGGCCCGTGGTGGCACCGTATTCGTGTCCCAACTCGCACAGGCGGCTGCCCGTCTCGTCGAACAGCTCCGTCGGGAAGGGGCCTGCGCCCACACGGGTGCAGTAGGCCTTGGTGATGCCCATCACCTTGCCGATGGCGCTGGGTGCCACACCGAGGCCGGTGCATACGCCGGCGGTGATAGTGTTGCTGCTGGTGACGAAAGGATAGGTGCCGAAGTCGATGTCGAGCATCATGGCCTGGGCGCCCTCGGCCAGCACTTTCTTGTCCTCCTGCAGGCAGCGGTTGATGAAATACTCGCTGTTGACAAAACGGAAGCGCTTCAGCGTGGCCAGGCTCTCCATCCACACCTGCTCATACTCGCCGAGCGTCATGCCGTCGATGCGGAACTGTTCCACATCGAAGCCCATCGCGCGCGCCATCAGCAGGTGCTGACGCTTCAACTGACCATAGCGCTCGATGAAGTCCTCGGCCAGCATATCACCCACGCGAAGGCCCGTGCGGGCAATCTTGTCGGTATAGGCGGGGCCGATGCCTTTCAGCGTGCTACCAATCTTGGCGTTGCCCTTGGCCTGCTCGTTGGCGGCGTCCATCATGCGATGGCTCGGCAGGATGAGGTGCGCCTTCTTCGACACAACGAGGTTACGTGTGGCGTCCACACCTTTGGCCGTCAGCTCGTCAATTTCCTGACGGAAGATGCGGGGCTCGATGAGCACTCCGTTGCCTATGAGGTTAATCTTGTCTTGATGGAAGATACCGCTGGGGATGATATGCAGCACATGCTTCATGCCGTTGAACTCCAGCGTGTGGCCTGCATTGGGACCACCCTGAAAACGGGCGATTACATCGTAGCGCGGCGTCAGCACATCAACAATCTTGCCCTTGCCCTCGTCGCCCCACTGCAGTCCTAAGAGAACATCTATTTTTGTCATTACTCGTTAGTTATCAGTCATTAGCCGTCGGATAGCATAAGCCACCGACCATTCTATTCGCGATGCAAAGATACAACTTTTTTATATATTGACAAAAAATATTTAATCTTGGTGGCTGCGGAGCCATGCGGTGTTGAAGCGGTAGAACCAGAGTTCGCACCCCGTGTCGGGGCCTTTTTCCACATAGCAGCCTATGGTGCCGTCGGGCAGCAGTGTCAGCGACGAGTAGACCGAGGGGCCTGCACAGAGGAGCACCGGCGAGTGCCAACTCTGCCCTTCATCGCCGGAGGTGAAGATGCTGACTCGCTCGCGCTGCATGCTGTTGGGCACCGAGTGCAGGAGAGTAGTCTCGTCCAAGCGGAGCATGTCGCCGTTGCAGGCGTTGACGGTCATTTCAGGCCATGTGCCCTGCGTGCCCCAGGTCTGTCCACCGTCGGAAGAGTGATTATACCCACGGGCACCACTACGCCGCACACTGATAAGCACCGTGCCGTCGGCGAGTTCCATCAGCTTGGCCTCGTCGCCAGCCGTATAGGCCTTCTGCGAGCGTTGCCAGGTGAGGCCGTTGTCGTCGCTATATATCACAAAGTTATCGCTCACGTTCTGACTGTTACGGAGCACAGCGGCCGCAAAGAGGATGCGTCCTGCATGTGGACCCTTCTGGAGGCGCAAGCCGTTGCCCGAAGCCACGAAAGCACCATGGTAGCCCGATGAGGCATCCCAGATGAGGGAGGTGAGGTTGACGGTGTCGCTCCAAGTCTGGCCTCGGTCGGTCGAGCGGCAGAGATAGACACAGATGGGGTCGGCTGCCGTAGAGGCGAAGTAGCCATTGTGGCCGGCAAAGAGGCACAGCACATCGCCATTGGCACACTGAACAAGGGCGGGGTCGCCGTAGCCCTGCTTGCGACCGGTGCCCTCGATGAGGGTCTGCGGCTCGCTCCAAGTGCGGCCCAAGTCGGTGCTGCGGCGGTAGACGATGTCAATATCCTCCGGCAGGTCCTTGTAGCTGTATTTGCGCTTGTCGTTGACCGCCAGCAGGGAGCCGTCGTCGAGACAGAGCAACGCCGGGATGCGCCAGAACTGCGAGCCATAATCGCCCATAGCGTAGAGGCACAGGCTGTCGCAGAGTGGTTGGTCGGCGGCCGACGGTTGGTTGCCGGTAGACTCGGTGTCGTTCTTTTTGCAGCCCGGCAACAGCATTGCCACAAGTATCAAGAATAATAGCTTTCTCATGGCCATCATTTATTCGTCGCGTTTGGCCTTGAACCACTCCACGAACTTAGGCAAGTCGTCGAGGGGTTGGAAGCCTGCCTTGAAGGGCTCGTCGGGCACAGGAACGGTTTCCATATAGCCCACAAGCGTGGCGCAGTCGAACTCGCCTATCAGTGCCTCGAGTGTCACATAGACACCCACCTGGAAGTCCTCGTCCTCTTCAAGGTGAGAGGTGAGAGGTGAGAGGTGAGAACCATCTTTCGTTTCAGCTTTCACCTTTAACCTTTCACCTTTATCAACGGCAATGCGGAGGCCCAGCATCTCGGGCTCTTCTTCGCACTCCAGCTGCTGGAAATACATCTTGCGGGTGTCGAACACATACTTGTCGAAACGCACTTTGAGCTCGGTGCCCATCGGCTGCTTGAAGGCCGTAAACTGCCACCAATCGAGGTCGGGGGCATTGTCAACCAACTCAACCACATAGCGGAAGAGGTCGGTGTCGCCCTCGGCGGTGAAGGTCAGCATACGTCCGTTGGCGGTAGGCTCGCCCATGTCGAAGGTGAGGCCATTGCAGTACTTGGTGAGTTGGTACTGCAAAGCATTCATCAACTCACCGTGTTCTTTCTCGTCAAGGTCGTTGAGCATCACCAACTGCTCGTTGTGGTCCATAAACCACTGCCAAAAAGTCTCTAATTTATTCATATCGTTCAAACAATAATCGCTTCGGGTTCGAGGGCGACGCCGAACTGCTGCCGCACGTCGTGCTGTATGGCACGAGCCAGGTCGACCACCTCCTGCCCTGTGCAGCCGCCCGTGTTGTAGAGCACCAGGGCCTGCTTGGGCCACACGCCGGCGCGGCCGAGGGTCTTGCCCTTCCAGCCGCAACGGTCTATCAGCCAGCCGGCCGACAGCTTATTGCCCGGATACACCGGCATCTCGGGATATTCCTGCTTCAGGCTCGCGGCCAGCGCCTCGTCGACCACGGGGTTCTTGAAGAAGCTGCCTGCCGAGCCATAGTCCTCGGGGCGTGGCAACTTGCTCCAGCGCAACTCGGTGACCACCTCGCGCATCTGCTGCTGCGAGGGGTCGGCGATGCCGCGACGCTGCAGCTCGTCGGCCAAAGCCTTGTAGCTGAGGTTGGGCTTGAATGTGGTGGCGAAACGCAACTTGACCTGCCAGATGAGCCAGCGGCCCGGCTGCTGCTTGAACAGCGACGTGCGGTAGCCAAAAGCGCACTCCTCGTTGCTCAGGGTGCGGTGCTCGCCGCTGAGCAAGTCGACAGCCTCGACACTCTCCACCAAATCTTTGATTTCCACCCCGTAGGCTCCCACATTCTGCACCACCGCGGCCCCGATGTTGCCCGGAATGGCGCTGAGGTTCTCGGCGCCGTAGTACTTGTAGCCCACGCTGATGCGCACCACCTCGTCGGTCAGCATACGGGCGCCGACGGTGAGATACTTGTATTGCCCGTCGCCGCCGCCCTGAAACACCGCCTCGCCAATCTTGATGAGGGTGCCCTCATAGTCCTTGGTGAAGACGATGTTGCTGCCCTCGCCGATGACCATGTAGGGGCCCTGCCGGAAGTCGCTCTTCAGCAGCTCGTCCACATCATACCTGAAGCGGAACGGCTCGTCGAGCGTGCTGCCCCGCAGAAACAGTATGCGGCGCGCCTTCACGTCGATGCCGAAGGTGCTGAGACCCTTCAAGGAATAGTTCTCATAGATTTCCATACCCTTATAACGCACTTCCCGTCCAATTATTGCTTCTCTGATGTAATAAGATAATAATGGAACGGAGAGAGGGACTCAAAAATTAGGTCGTGCACGACATAATTAGGTATTTGAAGGTGTTGTGAGGAGGGTGTCAGTGACCGGCAACCAGGGGTAAAAATGCCCCCAAACGGTACTTTTACCACCCAAATAGCTGAAAAACACCATACTAAACCCCACCAACTCCGATTTTGCTCCGACTCAAGTCCGACTATGGTCCGACTGAAGTCCGACAAAAGTCGGACAAAACACGGTGCATGGACGGTGTTGACATGGATATGTCGTGCACGACATAAATAGGAAATATTACTCCTTGGGGCCGGCCTCCTTGCGGGGCTCGCGGAGGGGTGGGATGTAGCCCGGGCGGAAGACCTTGAGCTGGGTGGAGAGGAGCACGGCGGCAAGCATGGCACCCAACACGTCGCACGTGGTGCAGGTCATCCAAACGCCGGTCAGTCCGTCGCCACCCAGCGAGACACGGATGGCGGGGATGATGTACATCAGCGGAATGAGGAAGAGTACCTGCCGCGAGAGGCTGGTAACGATGGCAATCCACGGTTTGTCAATGGATTGGAAGAACTGCGAGTTGGTGATGGTGAAGGCGATGAGTGGCATCATCACGTTGAGGTAGCGCATGGCGGGGGTGCCGATGTCGAGCAGGGCGTCGCTGTCGGTGAAGGCCCTCAAGATAAGGCGCGGCAGCACCATAGCCAAGAAAGAACCCAGCACACCCACGGCGACGCTGACCTTCATGGTGAGGGTGAAGACGTGGCGCAGGCGGTGGTTGTGGCCGGCGCCGTAGTTGTAGCCCGCGATGGGTTGCATGCCCTGGCAGAGGCCGAGGATGAGCATAACCAGAAACATGCCGTAGGTATTGACGATGCCGTAGGCACCCACAGCCAGGTCGCCGCCGTAGCGGATGAGCTGCCGGTTGAGCAGGGCCACCACGAAGCTGGCGGCGAAATTCATCAGGAAGGGGCTCATGCCGATGAGCAGCACATTGCGGAAGATGTAGAGCTTGGGGGCCCAGATATGACGTTTGAAGCGGATGAACGACTTGGGGTCAAGGAAATGCAGGACCGCCACCACGCCGGTGGAAAACATGGAGAGGGTGGTAGCCCAGGCAGCACCGGCGATGCCCCAACCCAACACCATGATAAACAGCGCGTCGAGGAAGATGTTGAGCACCGCGCCTCCGGCCATGATCCACATGCTCTTGGTGGGATAGCCGCTGGCGCGTATGAGGCCGGTGAGGTTGAAGGTCATGGTGGTGAAGAACATGCCCGGAAGCACAATCTGCATGTATTCGCGGGCATAGTTGATGGTGTCGCTCGATGCACCGAAGAGCTGCAGGATGCGGTCCATGAAGAGGTAGCCGCCGGTAACGAAAAGGAAGCCGAAAAAGAAGGTGAGCAGCATACTGTTGCCCAAAATCTTCTCGGCCCATCGCACATCCTTGCGGCCCAGCACAATGCTCATGCGGCTGGAGGCACCCACACCCACCAGCGAACCGAGGGCGTGGATGATGTTCATCAGCGGCAGGGTGATGGCCAGGCCGGCGATGGCCAGCGCGCCCACATACTGCCCCAGGAAGACACGGTCGACGATGTTGTAGATGGAGGCCACCACCTGGGTGATGACGGCAGGCAGGGCATACTGCCAGAGAAGGGAGCCCACAGGTTTGGTTTCGAGCTCTTTGGTTCTGTCGGTCATAGTTTAATTCTGTTGTTGAGTGCACAGAGGGCATTGTAGGCAATAAAACCGTTAGCCAGCTCGAGGCTGCGCTCGTCAACCATCAGGTTGGCGCGGTGCAGGTTGCTGAAGGGTGTGCCGGGCTCATGGATGCCGATGCGGAAATAGCAGGCCGGTATCTTCTGTGCGAAGAAGGCGAAGTCCTCGCTGGTCATGCGCAGGTCGAGCCACTCGACGTTCTCCTGGCCGACAAAGGCGCAGGCATTGTCGTGCACCTGCTGGGTGCAGGCGTCGTCGTTGACCACGAAGGGATAGCCGTAGTCGATGAAGAGGTCGCACTCGGCGCCCATGGCTTCGGCCACGCCTGTGCTTATCTTACGTATCTTGTCGTGCGCCTCAAGACGCCACTGCTCGTCGAAGGTGCGGATGATGCCCTCCATTTTAACGGTGTCGGGGATGATATTGGTGCGGCCGCCCACCTCGGCCATCTTGCCGATGGTGAGCACGGTGGGCATCATGGGGGCGGCGTTGCGGCTGACCACCTGCTGCAGGGCAATGACGATGTGGCTGGCCACCACAATGGGGTCGACACTGAGGTGCGGTGTGGCTCCGTGGCCTCCCCTACCCTTGATGGTCCAATAGAGCTCGTCGGTCGAGGCCATATACTTGCCCTTGCGCATGCCCATGCGGCCATAGTCCATCTCGGGCAGGCAATGGAAGGAATAAATCTCGTTGGGCGTCACCTCGCTGAAGAGACCGTCGTCCATCATCATGCGGGCACCGCCGGGATACATCTCTTCGCTGGGCTCGAAGATAAACATCAGGCTGCCACGCAGCTGGTCCTTGAGTTGGCAGAGTATCTTGGCCGCACCGAGGAGCGAGCAGGTGTGCATGTCGTGTCCGCAGGCATGCATAACGCCCGGGTTCTCGCTGGCAAAAGGCAGGCCTGTGCACTCGGTGATGGGCAGCGCGTCGTAGTCGGCACGGAGGGCCACGCAGTAGCTGTCAGGGTCGATGCCGCCACGCAGCATGGCCATCACGCCTGTCTTGCCGATGCCTGTACGGGGCTGGAGACCCATCTCGGTCAGCCGCTCGGCCACAAAAGCCATCGTGCCGTATTCCTGCTGGCTCAGCTCCGGATGACGGTGCATCCAGCGGCGCCACTCTATAATCTGCTCACGCTGTGCATGGGCCATTTCCTTTATCGTCTCTATCATATTGCTCATTTTTTCATTTCTCATTTTACAAAATCGCCACGGTCAGTAGGCACCTCGTAGCCAATGGCCTTCATGCGGGCACGGATGTCGGCGGCGCTTTCGGCGGCTTCGCTTCCGGTCGACAGCTTGTTGTTGTAGATGGCATACAGAGCCCTGGTGTCCTGTGGGCTGAGGTTGGGCATCACCACGTTGGCGCCGGCGTTGACGGCGCGCTCGCGCCCCTGGGGGTGCATGGTGCCGAGGGCGCTGGTGGCGGGCAGCAACACATGGGGGTGCAGCAGCCGGATGATGGCCAACAGGCGGATGGTTACCTCCACACTGCCGGCAGGCATGTGCTCAAAGGGCGTGCCTGCGGCGGGAATGAAGGGGCCGATACCTACCATCTCAGGGTGGAAAGTCTCGATAAACTGCAGGTCTTTCTTCAAGGTTTCCAGCGTCTGATGCGGCGAGCCCACCATAAAACCCGCGCCCACCTGGAAGCCCAGGTCGCGCAAATCCTGCAGGCACTGCATACGGTGGTCAAAACTCATTTCGGCGGGGTGTAGCAGACCATAGTGCTCACGGTCGGCGGTCTCATGACGTAGCAGATAGCGATCGGCACCAGCCTCGCGCAAGCGGCGGAAGCTGTCGCGACCACGCTCCCCCATCGAGAGGGTAATCGCACAATCGGGGAAGCGGCGTTTAATCTCCTCAACGATGCCACAAAGCAGGTCGTCGGTATACCAGCCATCCTCGCCACCCTGCAACACGAAGGTACGGAAGCCCAGCCGATGGCCCTCCTTACAACAGGCAATAATCTGCTCTTTCGTTAGGCGGTAGCGCTGCACACAGGCATCACGACGGATGCCGCAATAAAGACAGTTGTTCTTGCAGTGGTTGGTTATCTCTATCAGGCCGCGCATGAAGACCTTGCGACCATAGACTTCGTCGCGCACACGCCGTGCTTCGGCAAAGAGTTCCTCGGTGGCCACAGGGTCGCTCGTCGTGAGCAGATAGTCAATGTCCAGCTTCATTTAATCACAAATTCGTAGACCGAGTCGCGCTCCTTGTCCTTGTAGACGGGCAATATCTTGATGTGGGTGCCGCGCTTGAGGTTCATCGGACCGATGTAGATGGCGCTGCTGCGCGTGGGACAGCTCATGTCGGTGGTGTAAAAGATGTAGGTGTTGGGTACTTCGGTGCCGATGGCGATGTTCATTGTTCCGCTATCCACCCTGCGGGCCTCGAACTGCGGCGTGAAGGAACCCTCACAGTAGTTGTATCCTCGCTGGCCGAGGCGCAGCTTGTGTTCCTCCACCTTGCGGCGGAAACGGCTCCAATCCTGCTTCTCTTCCGGGCTCCACAGCACTTCGCTCACCGCCAGCAAACGCGGCAGAATCATGTATTCCGTCTCGCTTTGGTTGCCGATGCAGTCGGTCAACAGTCGGGCCTCGCCTCCAGCAACAGCCTGCCCATGGCCTGTGGCTTCGGCAGTCATCCTCTTGAAGGTCTCACCCTGATAGGCCTTGCCCAGGGTTTGCACACCCTCGTTGGCTTCGGGCTGGTAGCGCATATCGGCCTGGTAGCAGTCCAGAGCCCAGCAGTCGTCGGGCATAAGCACCACGCCAGCACTGTCGTTCTGCACCACGGTGTCGTCTCTCAACACAATCTTCACCCCCATTTCACCGGCCCACACCATGAATTCATCCATCTCGCCTTTGCTGTAGCTTGTCAGCGAATCCACCACCCACAGCAGGCTGTCTTCCGTCCACCTGCCACCATCAACACTCAAGCGGTTCATCTTGTAGGCCGCCATTGCCTCCACCACACGACGCATCTCCTTAGGCCTCAATGCGCGGCCACTGACATTCAACATCAGTCCACGCCAATCGTAGCGCGGATAGTCAAGGATAGTGCACTCCGGCAGCGTGATGGAGGCGTAAATAATATCCGACGAACTCTGAGGCAGTATCTGTGCCAGCGTCTGGTAGGCATACAGCAGGCCTGTCTCCGTGTTGGCAGAGAGGCGTATGCCGTTCTGGCGCACTTCAAGTAGATAGCCCTCGTCGCCAAGTTCCATATTCAGGGTGTCATACAGAACCAACTCAATGTCGTAGTTCTCCGACGGCGCCACCAACTTGGGGCGCAGGTGCTGCTGACGGAGCGATTTCATGATGTACTTTACCGTCGCCGAGTTCTGCCCCACATTCAGCACACTCACCTTGGGGTTGGTGTGGAGCGTGAAGGTGCCTTCTTTCTGCACCATAAACACAGGCTCGGGGATGATATCCACCTGCTGCACCACCACCTGCTGGCCACAACCCGCGACCAGCAACGCCAACAGCACTATCAAGACTTTCCGTTTCATTGCTTTACTTTTCTTTACCCTCCCTAACGCCAAAACGGCTAAATTATTATATCAAATACAATAAAAAAAGGGGCTTTCCGTTACCAAGGCATGGCTTCATTGAAGAAATTACTCTCTGACTCGGTCATCTACGGACTGAGCAGCATTGTGGGCAGGTTCCTCAACTACCTGCTTGTCCCCGTCTACACTTACCACATCAGTGCCGCTTCGGGCGGCTACGGCGTAGTGACCAACGTCTACGCCTACACGGCGCTGCTCGCAGTCATCCTCACTTTCGGCATGGAGACGACCTTCTTCTACTACGCCAACCGCGAAGGCGTGGACCGCCGCAAGGTGTTCTGCACAGCGCTGAGCGCCGTGGGCTCGGTGGCAGCAGTCTTCCTGTTGCTGGTGATGCTCTTCATTGGCCCTGTCAGCGCTTTCATGGGCTATAGCGACCATCCCGAATACATCCGTGCCATGACAATCGTTGTGGCTATTGACGCTTTCCAGGCTATACTCTTCGCCCGTCTGCGTCGCGATGGCCGTCCGTGGAAGTTCTTCGCCCTGAAGATGGCGTTCATCATCCTCAGCATGGGGCTCAACCTCTTCATCTTCCTTGTGGCTCCCCATTGGAGCCACCTGCCGTGGATGGGCTGGTACGACGAAGCCAACAATGTGAAGTACATCTTCTATATCAACCTCTTCTGTACCGCCATTGTTACCCTTGGATTCTTCAAGGAGCTCAAGGATTTCAGACTTTCTGATTTCAGTGTGCCGCTCCTGAAGCAGATGCTCAAATACACGTGGCCGTTGCTCCTGCTCGGCATCGTGGGCAACTTCAACCAGACAGCCGACAAGATACTGTTGCCGTGGCTG
This sequence comes from Bacteroidales bacterium, assembly GCA_017645585.1. Taxonomy (GTDB): domain Bacteria; phylum Bacteroidota; class Bacteroidia; order Bacteroidales; family P3; genus Colimorpha. The sequence continues at coordinate 49,528 of JAGCOF010000018.1, read as the reverse complement.
CTGCCCGGCGAAGAAGGACGCGTGCAACTCGGCATCTACGGTGCCTGCGTGAAGATAGCCATGCTGATGGCCCTCATCACCCAAGCATTTCGCTACGCCTACGAGCCCTTCGTCTTTGGCGGGCAGCGCGACAAACAGAGCAAGGAAACACAGGCTCAGGCTACAAAATATTTTATCATCTTCACCCTGCTGGCCTTCCTGGCCGTGATGTGCTACATTGAACTGTTCCAACACTTTGTCGGGCCCGACTACCGCGAAGCGCTGCCGGCAATACCCATTGTGATGATGGCCGAGATACTGATGGGCATCTACTTCAACCTCTCGTTCTGGTACAAACTGACAGGACAGACCTGGTGGGGCGCCGTCATGAGCACCATCGGATGCGTGGTGCTGGTGGCCATCAACATCATCTTCGTGCCGCGCATAGGCTACATGGCCTGCGCCTGGGGTGGCCTGGCGGGCTACGGCGTCTGTGTGCTGCTGAGCTACTTCATCGGCCAGAAGAAGTATCCCGTCCCCTACCCCGTAGGCACCCTCCTCGGCTACTTCGCCCTGGCCCTGCTCCTCTATGCCGCCACCCAACTCATCCGTCCCGACAGCCTCGTGCTCCGCCTGGCCATCAACACGCTGCTGCTGCTCGTCTATGTCGCCGTCGTGCTCTACAACGAGCGTGCCCTCGTCCGACCCATCCTCAACAAAATACTGCACCGGAAATGAAAAAGAAAGCCCTGATACTCCTTCTCGCCATAACGGCCCTCTCGCTTGCAGCCTGCCACAAAACCTGCGTGTGCCTCGGCTACGACCAGCTGGAGCATGAGTTCAGCGAGGAGCAGGTCGACGCCATCGACGGCAACTGCAGCAACATGCGCAACCACCCCGTCCCCAACCACTACTCCGTATGCAATTGGGAATGAGCCCCTGCACCCTCTGTCCGCGGACGTGCGGCGTGGACCGCACCGCCACGCGCGGCTTCTGCGGAGCCCCCGACGCCCTGCAAGTCAGCGCCGTGTGCATCCACCGTGGCGAGGAGCCCCCGCTCAATCCCATTGTCAACGTCTTCTTCACCCACTGCAACCTACAATGCATCTACTGCCAGAACTACCAGATCAGCCAAGGCAAACAGTCGGAGGTGAAAGGCGAGAAGTATACCGTTGACGCCCTCGCCGACCAGATTTGCGACCTATTACCGCAGAGCAGCGGACTTCTGGGCTTCGTCACCGCCGCCCACTACACCCCATATATTCCACACATCCTCAACGCTGTGCATCAGCGCGGTCTGCGCCCCGTCACCGTCTACAACAGCAGCGGCTACGAGTCGGTCGACTCGCTCCGCACCCTCGAGGGGCTCATCGACATCTACCTGCCCGACCTCAAATATATGGACCCGCAGTTGGCCTATGCCTACAGCCAAGCCGCCGACTATCCGCAGGTGGCTACCCTCGCCATCAAGGAGATGCGTCGCCAGGTGGGTGGCGGCTTGAAGATTGACGCCCAAGGACATGCCTACCGAGGCCTCATCGTCCGCCACCTCGTCCTCCCGGGGGCGGTCGACAACTCGCTCGCTTGCCTTGAATGGCTGGCCGACGAGTTCCCCTTCGGGCTCCATCTGGCACTCATGGCGCAGTATTTCCCTCCGCTCGAAGGACTTCCGGTGCCGCTCGACCGCACCGTCAGCCCCGAGGAGTATGCCGCCGTGGTGACACGCGCCGAATCGCTCGGCCTCACCGACGGGTGGATACAAGAATTTGAGGCCCAGAACAATTACCGTCCCGACTTCTCACGACAAAACCCATTTGAATGAAATACAAGCTCGACATGGAGGAAAGCCTGGACGATTTCGAGGATTGGGCCTTCCTTCTTTTCCACACCTCCGCCCCCGTCCACCTTTTCGCCGACAGCCTCAACCAGCTCTACGACTGTCGTTTGACGCGCATCGATAACCTGGTCGTCGCCGATGCCGAGTGGCCTTTCTTCCAGCACGACGACCCCGTGCGCCACCTCAAATACTTCCTCGCCGAGCGCCCCGCCTCGGCCGTCGCCGCCCCCTGGGAGCCCGGCGACAAACTGCTGGCCATCAAGGGCGAAAGCGCCGCCTATGTGGCCGAGGACATCTACGCCGACTTTACCGAGCCCGCCAACGTCGACCCCGCCGACCTGCTGGCCCGCCAACATGCCGACCTCATCGACGAATTGCTCGCCGGCTTCACCATGGTCAGCCTCCTCAACCTCGACTCCGAACCTCCGAAACGCTCCGCGGCGGCCAAACAGCGCCTGTTGGTGTCGCAATTCTGCTCCGATATGCTGGAATACATTGACACCCACCATCTTGACCTCACTGAAGACGAGCGCCGGCTGCTACCCGAAGCCCGCACCATGTCCGACTGATGTCCGACTCAAGTCCGACTGAACTCCGACTTTTGTCGGACATCAGTCGGACAAAACACGGAGATGAGTCGGAGGTGAGTCGGAGAAAAAAAGGTGTCGTCAGGGGGTGTTTTCGGGCGGGACGAAAATTCTTTTTTGCAAAATCAAATATTTCTTCGTAAATTTGCACCCACTTTACAATTAGAAATGTATTAATTAATAATAACAACGCTTATGACAATTAAAGACCTTGAACCCAAAGAGTTGTGGAGCAATTTCTACTCCCTCACCCGCCAGCCGCGCCCCTCGAAACATGAGGAGAAAGTGCGTAATTTCTTAGTTGACTGGGCCAAAAAGAACAAAATCGCCTGCCGCGTGGACGGCGTGGGCAACGTCATCCTGAGCAAGCCCGCCACCAAGGGCATGGAAAAGGTGCACCCCGTGGTGCTGCAGGCCCACATGGACATGGTGCCCCAGGCACGTGCCGGCAAGAAGCACGACTTTGAGAAAGACCCCATCGAGACCAAGATTGTGGGTGACTGGGTCTATGCCTGCGACACCACCCTCGGCGCCGACGACGGCATGGGCGTGGCCGCCATCATGGCTGTCTTCGCCAGCAAGACCGTCAAACACGGTCCGCTGGAGGCCCTCATCACCACCGACGAGGAGACCGGCATGACCGGCGCCTTCGGCCTGAAGAAAGGCGAGCTGCACGGCGACTACCTGCTGAACCTCGACTCCGAGACCGAGGGCGAGCTCTATGTGGGCTGCGCCGGTGGTATCGACGCTGCCATCAACATCCCCTACAAGACCGAGAAAGCCCCCAAGGGCATGGTGGCCTACAAGCTCACCATCGGAGGCCTCAAGGGCGGCCACAGCGGCATGGAAATCAACACCGGCCGCGCCAACGCCAACAAGCTGCTGTTCCGTCACCTGCGCTGGGTGGCCGAATGTGGCATCCGCCTCATCAGCATCGAGGGCGGCAACATGCGCAACGCCATCCCGCGCGACGCCGAGGCCGTCATAGCCATGCCCAAGGAGCACGAAGCCTGCATCCTCAAGGAGTTTGACAAAGTGGCCGGCTGGGTGAAGAAAGAACTCGCTTCCGTCGAGCCCGACTTCTTCATGAAATACGAGAAGGTGCGCATGAACCCCACCGTCATCGACAACGAGGGCACCCAGAAGATTATCAACCTCATGATGGTGGCCCCCAACGGTGTCATCCGCATGAGCAAGGACATGGAAGGCCTGGTGGAGACCTCGCTCAACCTGGCCATCGCCAAGACCACTGCTGCCAAGAAGTTCGTCGTCTACGCCCTGCTGCGCTCCAGCGTCGACACCGCCAAGGAAGCCCTCGCCGAGCGTCTCGTCTGCCTGGCCGAGCTGGCCGGTGGCAAGTGCCAACTCAGCGGCGCCTATCCCGGCTGGAAGCCCAATATGCAGAGCCAGCTGCTCAAGACTATGAAGGCCACCTACAAGAAGCTCTACAAGAAAGAGCCCGCCGTCATGGCTATCCACGCCGGCCTTGAGTGCGGCCTGCTCGGCGGCAAGTACCCCGACATGGAGATGATTTCCTTCGGTCCTACGCTGCAGAGCCCCCACAGCCCCGACGAGCGCTGCAACATCCCCAGCGCCAAGAAGTTCTACGACTACCTCCTGGCTGTGCTGGAAGCCATCCCCGTGAAGAAATAAACTTTATGGATAAAAAGAAAAGGCGGTGCCCGATGGGCACCGCCTTTTTGTTTTCTTACAGCCCAATGACGAGCTTGATTTTCTCAATGTTGCTCTCGCGCTTGAGGAGGCTCTCGGCGCTGTCGGCGTCGTGGCTGGAGCGCACCAGGCGGATGAATGCCTCCTGCATCTCGATGATGTAGTCGCTCTGGCGTCCGTAGCGTCGCAGGTCCTCGATGTTGGTAATCTCGGAGAGACCGCTGTAGGCTTTCATCATGCGCTTGTAGGCTTTGCGAATGTTGCTGTAGGGCAGCTCACGGTCGAGAATAATCTTCTCGTTCTCCTTGATTAGTTCCTGCTTGTGGAGGATGGTCAGGCAGAGCTGCTGCATCTCGGTATGGGCACGCAGCACGTCGAGCCAACTACGGCCACGCTCGACGGTGTAGAACGAAGGCTTGAGGTCGGCCTGCTTGCGCAGGAGGCGGTAGCCGTTGGAGAGGATATTGTCGGTCTTCTTGCCTAATGTAAGACTATCGTCGTTGCGGATGATAGCGCGGCGCGTGTCGAGGCCATCAAGGTAGCACTGCTGCACATTGCGCACCTCCTCGAGCTGTGTGTCGTAGAGGTCGGCACCTGTCGGCTCCTTGAAGGAGGGCATCGGACGCAGGTGGACCTTGGCGTCGCGGTAGGCCGACACCACGTCGGAGAAGTCCTTCTGCGCCATGATGGTGTCGGTGCGACGGCTGAGGTCCTCCAGAAGAGGATAGAGGTCCTGGTAGCGCTGCTGGGCGGCGATGAAGTCCTCCAGGTTCTGAATGAAGAGGAGGCTCTCGGCATTGGTGGTGAACGCGGGCAGCTGGTCGACCGTCTTCAGAACATCGCGATAGGCGGCGTTGAAGTCGCGGTATTTCTTGCCATAGAGGGTGGCGATGGCCTCGCTGCCGGCGGCAATGTTGTGGCGCAGGTCTATGGTCTGCAGATAGCGCTGTTGCACATTGATGATGACGCGCATGCGGCCGGTGTATTCCTCATACTCCTTGACGTCGGCGAAAGAGACGGGCACGTTGGTGTGCTTGAAGACCTTGGAGTAGCTGCGGTAGATGTCAGAGTGTTCCTTGTCGCAGCGCACTTTGAGGACATTCTTGAAGTTCTCAATCTGGTAAGGAAGCGAGTTGTTGCCGAGCACATTCTCCAGCAGGTCGTTCTGGAAGGCGTTGAGTTGGTCAAGGCGGTCGATGCTCTCGTCGGTGGCGTTGCCCACCGAAAGGTCATACTTGTTGTAGACCATCAGGTAGCTGTAGTAGAGGTCCTTCAGCTGCTTGAGCTTGTTCTTGTCGGTGATGCCGGCACCGTCACAGCCGGTAATGATGGCGCGGTGGTGCAGTTCGATGCTGGCACGCAGGTCGGAGGCTATGCGGTTGCGTTCCTCCTGCTGGCGGCGGGCTTCCTCGATGGCGCGCTGGCGGGCGGCCTCCTTCTCAGCCTCGATGCGCTGCTGCTCCAGACGGCTGTACTTGATGCTCATGCGGCCCATCAGCTCGGCGAAGCGGCGCAGACGATACTCATAGATGGCATAGTCGGCCAGCACGGTGTTGGAGTCGAGCCAGATGAGGCTGTCACGGAAGGTGTAATCGTTCTCAATGGAAGCGAGCACTTTCTGAGCCTTGGTGCGCAGGGAGACGCAGAGGTTGGTCAGCGCCACATACTCCTGAGGCTGGTCGTCAAGGTAGCGCATCGCCTCGGCGGTGTCGTTCACCCACAGGGTGTCAAGACCGTAGTTGCCCACGATATCACCCACGCTCAGCACCGTCGGTGCCGGCGGCGTCGGCGGGACCGAGGCTGCTGTCTTCGGCTTCTGTGCCATCGCCACGACAGGCAGTAGCAGCATGATAGCTATAAGGATCCGTTTCATGTATTTTGGTTTGGAATTGTCATTTGTCGCCGTAGGAGCTGGCGTCGAAGCAATGGGTGCAGATGCCTTCCTTGGGCAGGCCGATGGCGGCGCATACGTCGTCAACGGTATTGAACTTGAGGGTATCCACTCCCACATGCTGGCGTATCACCTCGACCATACGGGCGTATTCGGGGGTGGTATGGTCGTGGTAGGCCTCCAGGTTGCGTACGGTGCCGCCCTCGAGTTCCTCGATAACGCGGCGGGTGATGAGTTCGCGGTCGGTCTTGCTCTCACTGAAATTGAGGAAGGTGCAGCCATGCACCAACGGCGGGCAGCTGATACGGACGTGTACCTTCTTGGCACCGTAGTCGTAGAGCATCTTCACGTTGTCGCGCAACTGGGTGCCGCGCACGATGGAGTCGTCGCAGAAGACCACTTCCTTGCCTTGCAGCACAGCACGCGAGGGGATGAGCTTCATCTTGGCCACCAGGAAACGGTCCTCCTGGCTGACAGGCATGAAGCTGCGGCTCCATGTGGGGGTGTATTTCAGCAAGCCGCGCTTGTAGGGTATCTTACGGCCGTTGCTGTAGCCAAGGGCCATACCGATGCCGCTGTCGGGGATGGGGCTGACAAAGTCGGGGTTGATATCGTCGCGCTCGCCCATCAGGCGGCCCAGGTTGTAGCGCACCTCCTCGGCGTTGATGCCTTCATATTCGGTGCAGGGGTAGCCATAGTAAATCCACAGGAAGGAGCATATCTGGTTCTTCTGCTCGGCCTGGCGCATCACTTTGATGCCGCCCTCGGTCGTCACTTTCACCACCTCGCCGGGTCCCACGAAGCGGCAAGTCTCATAGCCAAGATTGACATAGGAGTGGCTTTCGGAGGCAACAGCATAGTCGTTGCCGCGACGGCCGATGACAATAGGCGTGCGGCCGTAACGGTCACGAGCTGCAATGATGCCTTCGGGCGTAAGGATAATCATGCTGCAGGAACCCTTGACGCTGTTGTACACATTCTCAATGCCGCTGACGAAATCGTCGCCCTGCGAGATAAGCAAGGCCACCAGCTCGGTGGGATTGGTGCGGCCGATGCTGAGGTCGGTGAACTGCTGATGCTTGTCCAGACAATCCTTCTCCAAGTCGGCAATGTTGTTGATTTTCGACACCGTGGCGATAGCGAAGCGGCCCAGGTGTGAATTGACCATCACCGGCTGCGCCTCAGTGTCGCTGATGACGCCGATGCCCACATTGCCCTTCATCTCCGCCAGATCCTTGGAGAACTTGGGACGGAAGTGCGAGTTCTGGATATTGTGGATGTTCTGGTGAGCCTGCATGCCGTCGAAGGTAGCCAGGCCGGCTCGCTTGGTGCCAAGATGCGAATGATAATCTGTTCCATAGAACAAATCGGAGATACAAGGGCGCTCACTGACGACGCCAAAGAAACCACTCATGCTTTTATTCTTTAAATGATATTATAATATATTGAATTTGTATCGTTTGCCAGCACTTATCATCATACTGTTAAAGTGCAAAGATACAAAATAATCAAGAAACGAATACAAAAACTTACTAACAGCGTAGTAAACAATCAGCGCAGGAAGCCCTCAATCTCTTTCTCGTTGATATTGCGGTAGTGGTACGTAACCACAGGCACCCCGTTGTCGAGCAGCAGGATCAAGGGGCGCTGACCATAAGTAATCTGCAAAAACAGCCCGTCGGGCAACTCCTGCGGCTCATAGTAATGGATGCTGGCAGTATCCAGATGGTGGCGCGAGGCAATGGACGAAAGCTTTTCCCGTGTCATACGGCAATAGGGACATCCCGGCGTCACAAAAGCCACCAGCTGATGCCCTTCCGCAAGACCCTCCTCCGCCAGCGCTCCGCCGGGAGACACTGCCTCCTCAAGCAGCACCTTGTCGTAGCGACTCTCCTCGCCACCATACAGCCAATTGTCGGGCACCGAGATACAGAAGACCGCCACAAACGAAGCCAGAACAAAAACAATAGACAAAACAACCCTAATCTTAGACGGCTTGGGAAACCCAAGAGGCCTATAAAACCTGACAAGCAGCAACACCAGCACGATCAGCAGCGCGTTTTTCAACAGCGACTGTGCGGGGTTGAAGTCCGCCAGGCGGCCGAAGCACTGACAGGAATCGGTGCGGCCCACAAGCGCCGCATAGCAGAGGAACAGCGAGAAGAAAAGCAGCATGGCCAACGCCAGCAGCTGCACCCACCGCGCCCACCAACCGAGGGCGAGAAACAAACCCACAAGAAACTCGACAGCAATACAGACCCGCGCCACCAGGTAGCTGGCGTTCAGCGAGAAGAAACCATAAGAAAAGACATACAATTCGAAGTCGTCGATGGCGAACAGCTTCGCCACAGCCGACACCATGAACACCGCTGCCAGAAGGAGGCGCAGCACAAGGACGACTACCGGCCTCTTACTCGGCATAGTCGCGGCACTTTACCTTGTGCACTTCGGTACGGCGCAGCGTGTAGTTGCCATTCTCGTCGCGGTCTTTCACCTCAATGGCCATCTCCACAATGTCGCTGCAATTCATGCCGCCATCGACCACCAGCACCTTCAGCAGGCCGTCGTCGGGTACATCCGTAGTGACGCACTTGCACTGCTTGTCTTTGGCACATCCGGCCAACGACAGCGCCACAATCATCAGGGGGAGTATCTTCTTTTTCATAGCGTTCAATCTTTAAAGATGCTGTCGATGCCAAACTCGTAACCCGTACACACCAGCGAGTCGACCTCCAGGCTGTCGAGGGCGGTATGGTACTGATAGAGCGAAATCTGCTCGCACTCGCCTTTTTCAATCTTGATAATACGCACATCCTGTGTGCCGCGCACCGAACAGCGGCAGGTCTTCTGCTTGTCGCACCCCGCCACCGAAATCAGCAGCAATGCGGCCGAAAGACATAGTATTTTACGTTTCATAACTATAATGTTTTCAATAACTCTTCAAGACTGACCTCATCGTGGATGAGCACGTCGCGCGGCTTGCTGCCGTTGCTGGGACCCACAATGCCGGCAGCCTCCAGCTGGTCGATGATACGGCCTGCACGGTTGTAGCCCAACTGCAACTTGCGCTGCAGCAGCGATGTGCTGCCAAACTGCGAACTCACCACCAGCCGCGCCGCATCCTTGAAGTACTCGTCGATATGCTTGGCGTCGAACTCCTTGTTCGGCTCCTCGTTCTCGTCCAGATACTCGGGCAGCTCGAAGCCCTCGGGGTAGCCGCGCTGCTCGCCGATGAACTTCACCAGGCGCTCGATCTCCGGCGTGTCAATCAAGGCGCACTGCAGGCGCACCATATCCTTGCCGGCCAGCGAGATGAGCATGTCGCCGCGCCCAATCAGCTGCTGGGCGCCGCCGGTGTCGAGGATGGTCTTGCTGTCGATGCCGCTGGTGACGCGGAAAGCCACACGCGCAGGGAAGTTGGCCTTGATGGTGCCCGTGATGATATTCGTCGTGGGGCGCTGGGTGGCGATAATCAGATGGATACCCACCGCACGTGCCAGCTGTGCCAGACGTGCAATCGGCAGCTCCACCTCCTTGCCGGCCGTCATAATCAGGTCGCCGAACTCGTCGATCACCACCACGATATAGGGCAGGTAGCGGTGGCCGTGCTCGGGGTTGAGCATGCGCTTGCAGAACTTCTCGTTGTATTCCGTAATCTTTCTCACCTTGGCCTGCTTCAGCAGGTCGTAGCGGCTGTCCATCTCGATGCACAGCGAGTTGAGGGTGCGCACCACCTTCTTCACGTCGGTGATGACGGCCTCCTCCTCGTCGGGCATCTTGGCCAGGTAGTGCCGGTCGAGGGCCGAGTAGAGGCTGAACTCCACCTTCTTCGGGTCCACCAGCACCAGCTTCAACTCCGACGGATGCTTCTTGTACAGCAGGCTTGCCAGCACCGCATTGAGGCCCACACTCTTACCCGTACCCGTGGCACCGGCCATCAGCAGGTGGGGCATCTTGGCCAGGTCGGTGACGAAAGGCTCGTTGCTGATGGTCTTGCCGAACGCCACCGGCAGCTCCATCTTGGCGTCGGTGAAGGCGGGGCTCTCGAGCATGGTCTTCATGCTCACAATCTGCGGCTTGGCGTTGGGCACCTCGATGCCGATGTTGCTCTCGCCCGGGATGGGGGCGATAATGCGGATGCCGAGGGCCGCCAGGCTCAGGGCGATGTCGTTCTCCAGGCCCTTGATTTTGCTGATGCGCACGCCGGGGGCGGGCTTTATCTTGTAGAGCGTCACCGTCGGGCCTGGAGTGGCGGTAATCTCCGTAATCTCGATGCCATAGTCGTTCAAGGTCTGCACAATGCGGTCCTTGTTGGCAATCAGTTCTTCCTTGCTGACCTTCACGTTCTTCACCTCCGAGTCCTCGAGCAGGTCGGTCTGCGGCATCTGGTAGTCGCGCAGGTCGAGGTGCGGGTCGTAGGGCTCGTCGAGGCCGTAGTGCTGACGGTAGTCGTCGGGGTCGAGTTCCTCTGACACTTCAGACTCTTCCGATTCCTCGGAATACTCCGAATTACCGGAGGGCTCGGCGTTCTCGTCGATGGTGAAGGTAATCTCCTCGGGGCTTTGGCCCTGCGCCTTGGCGTTGATGCGGGCAAACTCGTCGTCGATGCTGAAGGCAGGATCCTCGTCGACCGGCAGGTCTATTTCGGCAGGCTGCTGGAAGAGCTTCATAGCCTCCTCGTCGAAGGCACTCCCGTCCTTCTCCGTTTCCGGTTCCACGCTCTCCGTTTTCCGGTCACCGGTTCCCGTATGGTCGGTGGCCACATCCACCAGCTCGCGTTCCACGGCCTTCACGGCCTTCTTCATGTCCACCTTGGGCAGCTTCACCTCGGGCAGCTCCATCTTGTGCACCAGCACCAGGAAGAGCACGGCGAGGAAAAGCAGTATCACCAGCGTCCACCAGCTCAGCCAGCGGTGCAGCGGCTCGGCCAGCTGCACGCCGATGCCGGCATAGCTCTCAAAGCCCGCCCGATGCACCCACGCGCCGCCGATATAGCCCAACGTCAGGCTCAGCCACAGCATCCAGAACAGGGTGCTGCCGAAGGTCTTCCACCACGGCATCACCACCACGTCCCACAGCCGCATGCCGTAGACGAAGAACAGCAGCGCGAAGCCCAGCGAGCCGAGGCCGAAGAGGTTGGTGGTGAAGAACTCGGCCACGCCGTGACCCGCGGCGCCCAGCCAGCCGCCGCGCCCTGTGGTGGCGTAGTAGCCCACCATCGCTATCACCAGGAAAATGGAGAACAGCACATACAGCGCCCCGCGGATGTGCGCAAAGCGCTTGCTGCGCAAGAAAGCGACAAAACCGTCGCCGCGCTTGCGCGGTGCGGTCTTGCCCTTCTTAGTCTTAGTAGTTTTTTTACTCTTGGAGGCGGCCACCTTGAAAATTTAAACTTTAAACCTTCAACTTCAAACTTTCATCACTCGCCCTGCAGGAGTTCGATGGCATCATGGATTTCGGTGCCGAGGGTCTCCAGCTCCTCCTCGCTCAACGTCTCGTAGCCGTCGGGCAGCAGGAAGTCGGTCTCCTTCACCTTGCCCTTCACAATCTCGGTGGCGGTGTAGGTGATGGCGCGGCCTTCGCCGGCATCCATCGTGCACTCCAGCGGCATGCCCTTGATGCCACCGAAGAGGACATTGATCTTCGGACCAATCTCGTCGCTGTACCACATCGTCATCGGATGGTCCACGCCATCCTCGTCATAGGTGTGGCGGATCATCTTCTTGGCCGTCATGCCGGCCACCTGCTTGGTTTCGCTCGGAATGTACTCATAGTAGAAATGGCCCGGTTCGGTGTCGGGAATATCCACGCTGTCGAAGTCGCTCGCCTTGGCCTCGGCCTTCACCAGCAACTTGCCGTCGCCCTGATAGGTGAAATCGAAACCCTCGCCGCGCAAAGCATTGAGATACATGCTGTAATTCACGCACTGCGTCGTCTTCAGGCCCTGCACCAGAATGGCGTCGGAGCCCTGTGTGAAAATGACACTCTTGGTGAACATGTCGTCGCCCGACACCTTGATTTCGGCGCTGCGCGTCTCCTCGCGAAGCTCCACAGGCACCTCGCCGGTCGACTCCACTTTGTACTTCACAATGCCCTTGAACGAGTTCTGGGCCATCAGGCCGCTCGACGCAAAGAGCAGTGCTGCGGCCAAAAGAATGGTTCTCTTCATGATAATATCTGTTTTTTATTTATTTACAATTAATAAGTATAAGCAAGTAACACATTATTTCATTTTTTATTGTGTCCGCCACATTTTTTTTTTGCATCAATCACTCCTCCGAAAATAGGTCGTGCACGACATAAATAGTTGTCAGTTGTTGGTTGTCAGTTGTCAGTTCGACCTCCAAACCGCCCCTCCAACCGCCGTTTTACCGGCCACCGGCTACCGGTTACCAACCACCAATCACCTAAAAACCACTGTTCCAGAGCATACGATATCGTATTGTCGTCGCACCCCCTCCGACTCACCTCCGACTCATGTCCGACTCAACTCCGACTGAAGTCCGACCACAGTCGGACAAAACACGGTGCATCTACGGTGTCGCTCCAGATAGGTCGTGCACGATATAAATTGCAAAAAATGGGACAACATCTCGCTCCGCCAATACTCATCCAAGAGTTACCCAAGAGTTATCCGGTAGTTGTCCCGAGGTTATCCCGAAGTTATCCGATATTTATTTTGTCAGTTCGAAAAAAAGTTGTATTTTTGCACCAAAATCGGGCCTAATTGTTAAACAAAGTTAAATGTTTGTTAAAAATGAGCAGATTTTGGCACCTTGTACGCCTATAGTGCAAATAAGGGAAATGACAAAAACAATAATATGAAGAAAAACATACTGATTTTTGCGGTTTTGTTGCTTTGCGTCGGCGGCTTGCAGGCGCAGTACTCGGACTTGTATTATCACTGCACAGGCGATACAATCATGTATGATTCACCGATTTATTACCACAATTGGTGGGATTTTGAGAATTCATATCATACGCAGGATCGCAGATATATTTTATTCCCCATGGGAACTCCTTATAAAATTCTCTCCTACGGTTTTACATCCACCCCTCTTGAGGTGATTGGCATTGCCTCTTTGCAGCCAGAGATGTTCAGAGACCTACAAACCGGGGAATTATTGGACAGCCTACCCATACAAGAGTACTTTTTAATCTACGAAGCCACCCCCGATTCTATCCATAAGGTTGCGGAAATTCCCTGGCACCCAAACGATTTAAGTCGACATATCATCATTCGCGGCAACGGCTCAACAGTCGGTACTCCAGGGTCGTCATTTGATTCCGACAGCCTATGTTGCAACAATGGAGTGCGTTGGTCTCAAACATTGCCCATTGTGGAGTATTATTTTGATAGTGCAATCATTGTGCACGACTCGTTCTATATAGGACAGACGTATTATAGTTATCTACATCCTTCTGTCAATCGCCATATATCGGGTTTTGCACCCTTTAATTACTATTATCCCCGTTCCGCGGGCGGATGGGTCAACTGCGAAGGTCAGGCCAGCACGGAACATGGTTACTCCAACGAGATATGTGGTATGTATTGGCCCTCTATCGTTTATAATTTACCTGGTACGTCTATTTACAATGAACATCCGGGCCCTTGGTATACAAATTATTGGATAGTCCCGATGGTATTCCCCATTATCCGCGTGGATACCACTGTGCCGCCGCCCGACTACTGCCCACCGGTGGAGAACCTGCAAGTGCTGACGGCAGGCGACAGCTGCATCGACGTTACCTGGGACGCATTTATCAACCATCAATTTGGCTATGAGGTGCAGTACGGCCCGCGCTCCATGCCGATGGGTAATTGGCAGTCGGTATTTCCAAACCTCAACTTCGCCCATATCTGCGACCTTGATCCCACCTTTCTGTATGGTCTTCGTGTGCGTCCCTACTGCGATGAAGACAAGAGCGAGGGCGAATGGAGCGAGGTGGTGTATTTCCGACCTACGGTGGGTGCCGCCCTCGAACCCTCGGAACTATCGAAACTCACCTCAGTGGCTCCCAACCCTGCAACGGAGAGCGTGATGGTGGAGAGCGACTATGTGATTATGGCAGTGGACGTGTATGATGCTGTTGGACAGCATGTATGGAACATTCCCGTACATGGCCGCCGCACAGAGATTGACCTCAACGGCCTGTCGGCAGGGTTTTATCACCTGATGATTACCACCTCCGACGGCACCACCTCTAAGCGCCTCGTGGTGACCCGCTAAAACACTCCAAGACACACTCTTCCACCACCGCTTTGCGGCGGTCCCCCTCCTCTAACTTAGGGGAGCTGTCACACAGTGACTGAGGAGTGTGTTATAAGATTTACAGGATTTCCGCCGTAGGCGGGGAGATCAAAAAAGATTTTTTGGATTACGCCGACAGGCGGGAGAATGAATCGGGGAATTGAAAAGTTAAAATTGAAAAAAAATGTTCCATTTGTTAAAAATTGTTTATATTTGTGTCCCGAATTTCTATTATTAAAATAATAAAACTTATACTATATGAAGAAGTTAGTCACTACATTGCTCGCGCTGGCCGCTCCTATTTTGACTTTCGCCAGCGAAGCAGACCTCGAAATGCCGAAAGGATTTGCCGCCTCGGCCGACGCCTCCATCCTCTATTGGGGCTTCGCCGTGGTGGTGCTCGGACTGCTGTTCGGTTTCTGGCAGTTCAGCAAAGTACGTAAACTGAAGGCCCACAAGTCGATGCTCGAAATCGGCAACGTCATCTTCAAGACCTGTTCGACCTACCTCAAGCAGCAGGGCAAGTTCCTGTTGCTCCTGTTCCTCTTCATCGGTGCCGCCATCGCGCTGTATTTCGGCGTGCTGAGCAAGATGAACGGTGGCGCTGTGCTGCTCATCCTCGCCTGGACCGTCATCGGCATCCTGGGCAGCTACGGCGTGGCTTGGTTCGGTGTGCGCATGAACACCTTCGCCAACGCCCGCATGGCCTTCGCCAGCTTGCGTCGCAAACCCCTCGATCTGCTCAACATCCCGCTGCGTGCCGGTATGAGCATCGGCATCGTGCTGATCTGCGTCGAGCTGGTCCTCATGCTCACCATCCTGCTCTTTATGCCCGAGAATCTGGCGGGCTCGTGCTTCATCGGCTTCGCCATCGGTGAGAGCCTCGGCGCCTCGGCCCTGCGTATCGCCGGCGGTATCTTCACCAAGATTGCCGACATCGGAAGCGACCTGATGAAGGTGGTCTTCAAGATTGGCGAGGACGACCCCCGCAACCCGGGCGTCATTGCCGACTGCACCGGTGACAATGCCGGCGACAGCATCGGACCCACCGCCGACGGCTTCGAGACCTACGGCGTCACCGGCGTGGCCCTCGTGAGCTTCATCCTCCTGGCCGTGCCCAGCATGGACATGCAGGTCAAGCTGTTGGTATGGATTTTCGTCATGCGTATTCTGGGTATCATCGCCTCGGTCCTCTCCTATTATATTAATGGTGCCATCGCCAAGGCCAAGTACAACAAGGCCGACGACATCAACTTTGAGCAGCCGCTGACCTCGCTGGTGTGGATTACCTCCATCATGAGCATCATCGGCACCTTCTGCGCCAGCTGGTTCATCTTGGGCAGCGTGGACGGTATGCCCTACCTGTGGCTCGCCCTCAGCGTCATCATCTCCTGCGGCACCCTCGGTGCAGCCCTCATCCCCGAGTTCACCAAGCTCTTCACCTCCCCCACCTCGAAGCATGTCAAAGAGGTGGTGAAAGCCTCTGAGCAAGGCGGCGCCTCGCTGAATATCCTCAGCGGCCTGGTGGCTGGCAACATGGGCGGCTTCTGGACCGGCATCGTCTTCTTCGTGCTGATGGTCATCGCCTACTTCGCCTCCACAGCCTTCAACATCGAGCCTGTTTTCGGCCCCTACTACACCATCTTTGCCTTCGGCCTCGTGGCCTTCGGCATGCTCGGCATGGGCCCCGTGACCATTGCCGTCGACAGCTATGGTCCTGTGACCGACAATGCTCAGAGCGTCTATGAGTTGAGCCTCATCGAGGACGACATCGAGAAGACCACCAAGGAGGTCGAGAGCGAGTTCGGCTTCAAGCCCGACTTCGAGAAGGCCAAGTACTACCTGGAGGCCAACGACGGCGCCGGCAACACCTTCAAGGCTACCGCCAAGCCCGTGCTTATCGGTACCGCTGTGGTGGGTGCCACCACGATGATCTTCAGCCTCATCCTGATGATACAGAAGACCCTCGGCATCGCCCCCGAGAGCATCCTCAACCTGCTCAATCCCTACAGCATCCTCGGCTTCATCCTGGGCGGCTGCGTCATCTATTGGTTCACCGGCGCTTCGATGCAAGCCGTGACCACCGGCGCCAACCGTGCTGTGGAGTACATCAAGGACAACATCAAGCTCGACCCCAACGCCCCAAAGAAGGCCGACATCGAGAAGAGCCAGGAAGTGGTCAAGATTTGCACCAACTACGCCCAGCGTGGTATGATCAACATCTTCATCGCCATCTTCTGCTTCGCCCTTGCTTTCGCTTGCCTGTCGAGTCCCGAGAGCATCGGTGGTCAGAATGCCGTGTGCCTCTTCATCAGCTACCTCATCTCGATTGCTGTCTTCGGCCTGTTCCAAGCTGTCTTTATGGCCAACGCCGGTGGCGCATGGGACAATGCCAAGAAGGTGGTTGAGGTCGACATGCAGGCCAAGGGCACCCCGCTGCACGACGCTTCGGTTGTCGGCGACACCGTGGGCGACCCCTTCAAGGACACCTCCAGCGTGGCCCTGAACCCCATCATCAAGTTCACCACCCTCTTCGGTGTGCTGGCCATGGAAATCGCCATCAGCGAAGGTTTCCGCAACATGGCCCCGTGGTTCGGTGTGGGCTTCCTGGTCATCGCTCTCATCTTCGTCTACCGCTCGTTCTACAAGATGAGAATCAAGTAAAAGAAAATTTTGTTTTCATGATTTTTTGGTGGCCGCCCCATGCGTGGGGTGGCCTTTTTTATGTATCGCGCAAACCTTTTTTTTGCAAGTATGAAATCTTTTTTGTAACTTTGCAAATGCAATATAGTATAATGGATAACTATAATATTTTGAGAAACAATTAAAAACATAATATAATATGAGAAAACAATTACTCTTGGCGTGTATTTTCATCGCCGCCGCATTGATGAGTTCCTGCCGCAAGGAGGACCTCGACATGCTGAGAAGCCCCATCCATGTGCAGGGCGAGATTGCACCCAACCTACAGCTGCCGCTGGCCAGCAGTTCGCGGATGAATTTCGGCGACATTCTGGGCATGTTCGACGGCACATTCTCGAATGTGATGGTTCCGGGTACGGACTTGATTATCTTCACCTACGACACGAGCTTCCGCGACCATGCACCGCTGTCGCAGATGTCGTCGTCGAAGGGTGGTCACTCGCCCAAGATCATCACGCATAAATGGGTGGAGAAGACGGTGGACATCGACCTGTTCGAGAAGTCGGACATGAGCCTGGTGGAGGATGCCGACATCACGATTGAGGAGCTGCTGCTCGACTTGGAGGCACATCTGCAGACGGTGTCGCACGACACGACAGCCGCGCGCCTGCTGCACGACTACGGCAGCGCCAGCATCGACAGCCTGCAGATTTCCTATGTGGGCATCAACAATGTGGAGGGTACGCTGGGCACGCAGAATGTGCCGCCGCTGATCATCAACAACCTGACCGATGTGAGCACCTGGCAAGCATCGGTAAACCTGGCCGAGATCTTCAACAAGCGCCCCAAGAGCATCACCTACCGCTTCAAGATTGACGTGAACATCGACAACGGCTTCCTGGCCGACCCCGAGATGGTGACGCTGACGCTGACCAACCCCGCGCGTGCCCAGGAGGTGCAGGACTCGGTGGAGAACGCCACGATGTACTACGGTGCCGACGTGACGGTGACCTTCCCCTTCGATGTGCACATCGGCCACCTGAAATACAGCTACCCCATCGACATCAACCGCGGCTCGGGCGAGAGTGCTAACGACAACGCCCTGCGCGAGACCTTCAACAAGATGAAGGACCTGCTGGAGGGCCGTCTGGACAGCATCATCGACGCCGACCTCGACTCGCTGGTCATCCTCAAGCTGGTGGTGGAGAACGGCATCCCGCTGAACATCGACCTCAACGGCACCTTCCTGAACGCCAACGGCGACTCGACGG
Source organism: Bacteroidales bacterium (assembly GCA_017645585.1). Lineage (GTDB taxonomy): Bacteria > Bacteroidota > Bacteroidia > Bacteroidales > P3 > Colimorpha. Next base: position 31,397 of record JAGCOF010000018.1, on the reverse strand, counting down.
GCGTGCTCTTCCCCTATCAGGGCATTCCGTCGTGCGCAGTGCTGAACGGCGAGGCCGACTCGCTGAACCCGGGCATCACCAACCCGCCCATCTCCATACCGCTCAACATGGAGAGCCTCGAGAAATTCCTCGACACCGAGAAGATCAGGATTGACCTGCTGGTGAGCACCAACGGCAACGCTCCGGTGCAAATCAAGAAGAGCGACGGTCTGAGCATGAAGATGTATATCCAACTGCATCCCAAAATCAACTTCAATTGGGATTTGATGGGTGGTAACAAAAATAATAACTAAACAATGGAGGACACAGCAATGAAAAAGAGTTTAGTTATTTTCGCCGCCATCTTTGCGCTCGCCGTCGGCAGCGCCAGCGCCCAATACAACGAGACCAACAATCTCTTCTACCACGCACAGCGTGCACCGCAGAACAATATGCTCAACCCGGCCCTCTTCCCCAAGTGTGGCTTCTACCTGCAGATGCCTGGCACGAGTTTCCAGATGGGACTTCCGTTGGCCCTGAACGAGATTGTGGTCTATCACCCCGAAGAGCAGCGCAGCATCATTGACGTGAACGACGTGCTGCACAAGCTGGGTGAAAACAGCGTGTTCCGCAACACCATGGACTTTAACATCATCGGCATGGGCTTCAAGGTGAAGAACTTCTTCATGGACTTCAACACCCGCCTGGTCGTCAACACCAACCTGGGCATCCCCGTGTCGGTAATCAACGCCCTGCTGGATGGTAACGTGGACGCCAACGGCAACCCCATCCCCGAGATAACGCTGCTCGACGGTGACCTGTTCAACATGCAGGCCTACATGGAGACCAGCGTGGGCGCCGGCTACCGTCTGTCGGTCATTCCGCTGACCTTCGGTGTGCACGCCAAGTTGCTGTCGGGTATCATGAACATCCAGACCGACGAGACGCGCGTCACCTTCGAGACAGGCGAGAACTTCGACGAGGTGACAGCCAACGTCTACTACAAGCTGCAGGCCACCCTGCCCGTCCCCCTCGACACCACGGGTGGCGACATCATGTCGTCCTTCAGCGGCCTCCGCAGCCACCTGGGCGAGATTATCAACACCATGTTCGACCCCTTCAGCGGCAACACCGGCATGGCCTTTGATTTCGGCCTCAAATATGACTTCGGTCCTATCTCCATTTCGGCCTCCGTCATCGACCTTACCTCCGGCATCCATTGGCAAAACAACGTCAACACCTTGGTGCCTCGTGGCGGCCAAGGTGGTACATTCACCTTCAGCACCGACAATCTAAATGTCAGCTCACTCATCAATGGCGGCCAATTCAACGCCGACACTCTGAAGGCCATGTTCTCACAGCAGGTGCTCAACATGACACCTGTTGCCCAACTCAACGAGGGCGACTATTGGTTCAACGTGCCCACCAAGATTAATGTGGGCGTCAGCTACACCTTCCTCAAGAGACTCCGCGCCGGTATTCTCTTCCACGGACAGTTCGACCGTGGCCTGTTGAGCAAGAAGAACTATAGCGAGCTTGACCTCAGCGGCAATGTAAAGAACACCTTCCGTCACAACACCACCGTCTCGTTCAGCGCCAACCTCTTCAATTGGGCAGAGGTCATCGTGGGCTCCTCGATGGTATTCGACGGCAGCGGCAAATTCAACTTCATGGACAATATGGTCAACCCGGGCGCCGGCCTCATCTTCTCTGTTGGCACCGTCGCTCAGTCCTATGTGATGGTTGACTACATGAGCAACTTCTACCTGACCGATGTGAAAGCCTTCAATCTCAAGTTCGGTCTCAACGTGCTTATCGGCAAACGCTAATAAATGAACATTGTAGCCATAGTAGGACGCCCGAACGTCGGCAAGTCCACCCTCTTCAACCGCCTCACCGAGAGCCGCGACGCCATCGTTGACGAAACCAGTGGCGTCACCCGCGACCGACAGTACGGCCACTCCGATTGGAACGGCAAACGATTCTCCATCATCGACACCGGTGGCTACGTCATGGGTGGCGACGACGAGTTCGAGGTGGAAATCCGCAAGCAGGTGGCGCTGGCCATCGACGAGGCCGACAAGATACTCTTCGTGGTTGACGCCCGCGAGGGCCTCACGCCGATGGACGAAGACGTGGCCGAAATGCTCCGCAAATGCCCCAAGCCCGTAGTGCTGGCTGCCAACAAGGTGGACAACTCGGCGCAGATGGACGGCTTGGCGGAGTTCTACGGCCTCGGACTCGGCGACCCCTACCCCATTGCCGGTATCACCGGCAGCGGCACCGGCGATCTGCTCGACGAGCTGGTGCGCGACTTCACCGACGGCGAGGACGACGTCACCGACGGCCTGCCCCGCATCGCTGTGGTGGGCCGCCCCAACGTGGGCAAGAGCTCCTTCATCAACATGATTACCGGCCAGCAGCGCTCGGTGGTTACCCCCATTGCAGGCACCACTCGCGACAGCGTCTACTCGCGCTACAACCTCTTCGGCTTCGACTTCAACTTTGTCGACACCGCCGGCTTGCGCCGCAAGAGCAAAGTCAGCGAGGACCTCGAGTTCTACTCCGTCATGCGCTCCGTGCGTGCCATCGAGGCTGCCGACGTGTGCATCCTCATGCTCGACGCCAGCCAAGGATTGGAGCAGCAAGACCTCAACATCTTCTCGCTCATCCAGCGCAACCACAAGGGCGTGGTCATCGTGGTCAACAAGTGGGACCTGGTGGAGAAAGAAACAAACACCCACCGCGACTTCGAGCTCCTCATCCGCGAACGCATCGCTCCTTTCGACGACGTGCCCATCGTCTTCACCTCGGTCATCAACAAGCAGCGCATCTTCAAGGTGCTCGAGACCGCCCGTGCCGTCTACGAGGCACGCAGCCGCCGCATCAGCACCGCCGAGCTCAACGACACCCTGCTGCCCATCGTCAAGGAGCAGAACCCGCCACCCTCGGTCAAAGGCAAATGGGTCAAGATCAAGTATGTCACCCAGCTGCCCACCCCCTACCCGCAGTTTGTCTTCTTCTGCAACCTGCCGCAGTATGTGCGCGACCCCTACAAACGCTTCGTAGAGAACCGCATGCGCGAATTGTGGGACTTCCACGGTGTCCCCATGACCATTTACTTCAGGGCCAAATAAACAATCAAGCAATCAAACAATAAAACATTTATAACATGAAAGTCACAGAACAGAATTTCGACGAACTGATGAACTCCGGCATGCCGGTGATGGTTGATTTCGGCGCCACCTGGTGCGGCCCCTGCAAAGCGCTGGCCCCCCGCGTCGAGGAAGTAGCTGCCGAATATGAAGGCCGCGCCATCGTGGGCACCGCCGACGTGGACGAGTGCAGTGACCTCGCCGCCCGCTTCCGCATCCGCAACGTCCCCACCGTCCTCTTCTTCAAGGGCGGCGAGCTGGTGGACAAGAGTGTAGGCCTCGTGGCCAAAGAGACGCTTACCGAGAAGCTGAACGCACTGCTGTAATTTTTGGAGTGCAAAGAAGTACTGAGTAGTACAAGGGAGTGCAGGACAAATGTCTCTGATATACTATTGTCTTGCACTCCTTGCACTTCCGGCACTCCCCTGCACTACTATATAAAGAATGGACCAAAGTCAGATTTCACGCTACAAATCCCTCGACTTCTTTGCACGCCAAGTGGTCGAGGGATTTATCACAGGCCGCCACCGTAGCCCCTTCCACGGTTTCTCGGCCGAATTCTCCGACTATCGGCAGTACAACACCGGCGAGAGCACACGCAACATCGATTGGCGCCTCTACGCCCGCACCGACAAACTCTTTGTCAAGCAATTTGAGGAAGAGACCAATCTGCGCTGCCAGCTGCTGATTGACCAGAGCACCTCCATGCTCTTCCCGCTCGAGCGTCAGGGCGACGCCGAGCACCCCAACAAGCTCACCTTTGCCGTCTACGCCTCCGCTGTGCTCATCGAGCTGCTGCACCGCCAGCGCGACGCCTTCGGCCTCACCCTCCTCAGCAACGGCATCGACCGTCAGACTCCCTGCCGCAGCAACGCCATCCACCAGCGCTACCTTCTGAGCCTGCTCGACGAGCTGTTGCAACCTGTCAAGGCCGACGAGCGCCCGATGCGCACCACCGCCCTCGCCGACGCCATCCACCTGGCCGCCGAGCAGATGCACCGCCGCTCACTCGTCGTCATCTTCACCGACGCCTTTTCCAGCGACTCAAGCAATCAAGAGGCCCTCTTCGACGCCCTGCGCCATCTGCGCCACAACAAGCACGAGGTCATTCTCTTCCACACCTTCGACCGGCGCCACGAACTGCTGCTCGACTACGACGCACGGCCGCACCAATTCATCGACCTTGAGACCGGCCGCCAGGTGCGCCTGCAGCCCTCCGAAGTCGCCGAAGCCTACAGCCGCGAGATGCTCCAGCAACAGGCCAACCTGCAGCAGCGCGCCCTGCAATACCGCATCGACTACATCCCCGTTGACATCGCCCAGGGCTTCCACCAAATCATCCTTCCCTTCCTGCTCAAGCGTGAAGGGAGCAAATGATTTTGCTCCCGATAGTGAAGGTGCCGAACCGAATGCGGCACCCTAAAAATAATATGTCCCCCTACCAACCACAACCCACCAACCACCAATTTATGTCGTGCACGACATATCCGTATCGACATCGTATGTGCACCACCTTTTCTCCGACTGTAGTCGGACATCACTCGGAGTTGACTCGGACTTGAGTCGGACCAGAGTCGGAGGGGGTGCGGCGGAACCCCGATATCATATACGCTGAAACTGTGATTTTTACTCGCATAATGAGATGTAAAAGTTGGGGCATGAGTGTTGAGAAGCCTTTTTCTCACGTCACATGACTCAACTCTCACGTCTACAACGACCATCAACCACCCATTTATATCGTGCACGACATGTTTTTCGAACAAATATCTGGGATGTAGAAAAAATATTTTATTCTAAATATACCATATCAAAAAATTATACGTTATAGGGTATATTTTTTGAAGACAGAAAATAATGAAGTTATCGCAATTCAGATTTAATCTTCCGAAGGAGTTAATCGCTGAGAAGCCTGTGCGCAACCGCGACGAGGCACGTTTGCTGGTGCTGCACCGCGACAGCGGCAAAGTGGAACACCGTCAGTTTAAGGATTTCATCGAGTATGTGGACAAGGACGACGTGGTGGTGGCCAACAACACCCGTGTGTTCCCGTCGCTGCTCGAGGGCGAGAAGGAGAAGACGGGCGCCCGCATCGAGGTGCTGCTGCTGCGCGAGTTGAACGAGGAAATGCGCCTGTGGGACGTCATTGTGGACCCCGCCAGGAAGATTAGAATTGGCAACAAACTATATTTCGGTACCAACGACGCACTGGTGGCCGAAGTGGTTGACAACACCACCAGCCGCGGACGCACGATACGTTTCCTGTTCGACGGCACCCATGCGGAGTTCATGTCGATTGTCAAGGGCATGGGCCGCACCCCCATCCCCGATGAGTTGCGCCGTCTGCGCGACATTACGAAGGACGACGCCAAGGACTACCAAACCCTCTACGCCAAGGTGGAGGGCAGCGTGGCGGCGCCGATAGCAGGCCTGCACTTTAGCCGCGAGTTGCTGAAGCGCCTGGAGATAAAAGACGTGAAGTGGGTGGAGCTGACGCTGCACACAGGCATGGGCGAGTTCAAGCCCATCGAGGTGGAGGACCTCTCGAAGCACCGCATGGACGCCGAAGAGATGCACCTCGACCAGAAGGTGTGCGACGCCATCCATGACGCCAAAGCCAAAGGACGCCACATCTGCGTGGTGGGCACCACCTCCATGCGTGCGGTGGAGAGCGCTGTGACCATTCCCGGTACGGTGCGACCCTACGACGGATGGACCAACAAGTTCATCTTCCCGCCCTACGACTTCTCCATTGCCGACATGATGATCACCAACTTCCATCACCCCATGAGCAGCCAATTCATCATGGTGAGCGCCTTTGCAGGCCCCGAGTTGCTGATGCAGACCTACCAGACGGCCATCAAGGAGAAATACCGCTTCTCGACCTACGGCGACGCGATGCTGATAGTATGACCCCATTAGCGGAAATACTGAGGCCCAAGACTCTCGATGATTACATCGGACAACAGCACCTTGTGGGACAGGGTGCTGTTCTTCGCACGTTGATAGAGAGTGGCAGCATCCCGTCGATGATTTTTTGGGGCCCTCCGGGCATCGGCAAGACGACGCTGGCCATGATTATCAGCAACACCCTCCAACGCCCCTTCCACACGCTCAGCGCCATCAGCAGCGGCGTGAAGGAGGTGCGCGAGGTAATCAACCAGGCCCAGCAGGAAGAAGGCAGCATCCTGTTCATTGACGAGATACACCGCTTCAACAAAGCCCAGCAGGACTCGCTGTTGGGAGCCGTCGAGCGCGGTACTATCACGCTGATAGGCGCCACCACCGAGAACCCCTCGTTTGAGGTCATCTCTGCCCTACTCTCGCGCTGTCAGGTGTATGTGCTCAAGGAGTTTGACGAGACCGACATGCAGCAACTGATTGACTCGGCGATGCACTACTATGCCTCCATCGGCCGCAAGGTCACCGTCAGCGAAAGCGACGCCCTGATGCGTATCAGCGGTGGCGACGCCCGCAAACTGCTCAACGCGCTGGAGCTGGTGGTAAACAAGGCGACGACACCGGAGGTGGTGGTGAACAACAAGAACACCACGGAGGTGATACAGCAGAACCTGGCCTTCTATGATAAAGGTGGCGAGATGCACTACGACATCATCTCGGCCTTCATCAAGAGCATGCGCGGCAGCGACCCCAACGGGGCTGTCTATTGGCTGGCCCGCATGATAGAGGGCGGCGAGGACCCGCTGTTCATCGCCCGTCGCATGCTGATATTCGCCAGCGAAGACATCGGCAACGCCAACCCCAACGCGCTGCTGCTGGCCAACGCCACCTTCGAGGCTGTGAGCAAAATAGGCTACCCCGAGTGCCGCATCAACCTGTCGCAGTGTGCCTGCTACCTGGCCTGCTCAGTGAAGAGCAACGCCACATATATGGCGCTGGAGAACGCACAGGCAGCGGTGCGCCGATGGGGCGACCTGCCGGTGCCGCTGCACATACGCAATGCCCCCACCAAGCTGATGAAGGAGATGGGTTACCACAAGGGCTACAAATACGCCCACGACTTCGAGGGCAATTTCACCGAACAGGAGTATCTGCCGCAAGGGCTGGAAGGCACGAAGTTCTACGAGCCCGGCACAACACCCCGCGAACAGGAGACACGTCGGTCACTCAAAGAACGTTGGGGCGAGAAGTATGGTTACTGACAGTAGTTCTTCAGCGAAGACTGCGTTACTTTCTGGAAAGAGCTTTCAAACTTTGCCTTGTTGAGGTATCCGCATTGATGCGCCAGACGCTCTATATCCTCGGGTTCATCGATGTTGTAGAGGTTTTCGTGCTCATCCAGAAGCCTCATCGCATACTCGACACGTAGCGAGTCGATATAGTCGGCGAAGTTGGAACCATGATACTGGTGAATGGCATCGACTATATCGTCCTGCGACACATTGAAATGCTCTGCCAACATGAACACCGACAAGTCGGGGCTCAAGAATTCCTTTTCTTTCTCCACATAGTCGGCCAAGCGCTGTCCCAAATGCTGCAGATCATTGCGCGGAAGCAACGTCACCCTTTGTTTTCTCTCATTAAGCACCTCGGCACCGATGGGGGTACGGAAAGCATAGTAACCAATCATGAACATCACCACAGCCTGCATGGCCGCTCCAATGGCTGTACCCAAAACCGGTCGCGGGGAGTTGAAAGGATACATGATATAGCTGAACACCACAAAGAAGCAGTTTAGAGCCACAAAGAGGTAGGTGCCCTGAAGGTCGGCGCGGTGGATGCGGTTGATGGTATAGTACTCGTCCAGCAAACGGCTGAAACGGTTGATGCGGATGATACTGTAGACACCGACGAAGGTCGTCTCGGCAACAATAAGAAACCAATAAAGGTAGAAGTGCACGGCGACGATAAGGTTATAGCGCCAACTGTTGGCAAAGAAATGATAGGCTATACCCTCGGAACCGCGCTGTATCCACAGGCGGTACATGTCGGGGCCGCCGATGACTACCGATACAAACATGAGAATTACCACCACCACAGACGGTATGGCGAGCAGATTGACTCGCGACAGCATCGGACGTTCATCATCACTGTCGGTCAAATTGGTAACTGCTGCCTGAATGAGCGGCGGAGTGAACATGGAAAGTATCATGAAAATGATAACAAGCAGATATTCGCCTTTGAGGAATGAGTTGAAGAATGTACTGTAGATGATGACGGCCAGCGACATCGACATCAATGCCGCCATAATGAGCCACTGTGCCCCAAGCACACGGCGCTTGAAAAAGAGCGTCACAATAGGCCAATATAATGACGAGAGGCCCAAAACGAAATATATCAATGATATCGGTGTCATGATTCGAGGTTTTTAGTACGTATAAATTCAGCAAGATAACGGGCATCGTATTTCATGCCGTAGGCCAAACGGCCGGTTATAAACTGCACCACCGACAGCAGTACCACGCCAACGATGAGCCAATATTTATAGTAAGGCGGCCTCATGTAGGCTGCATAGTATATAAATCCGGCCAGCGGAATGAAAATCCAAACGATAATATTGTAGTCACGCATGTTGAAATACGGCAAGTTCATATCCTTGGCATAATAGCTATTGTAACGCTTTTGGAAGCGGCGTATCTTCACCGTGGCAATAACCACAAGTATAAATGAATAAGCTATGAGCACCGTCGGGAAAACCCCGTATTTCCATATAAGCATGTTGGTCCATGCAGGATCTTCTTGATCCCATACGAGGCCATATTCCCGGTAATCGACACACATCTCCCCATAGCGACGGGGACCGAGCAAGAACGCTGCAACGGTGAGGCCAACGATAAACAGCAGCGGAAGCCCAAAGACCTGCCTCTGCTCGAGGGTGGCGCCACGGGCCTCGGTATGCGAACAGATGCCAAGATAATACATCGGACCGCAAACCACTGCCAGCACCTCAAACGTAAATGTATAGATGAAAATCTGCTCTTCCTGTCCTCGGAAAAAGATACCGAAGACTGTCATAGCGACAGATTCTATCAAAAGCATCAGACTCAATATCACCTGCGACCTTGTGGGGCGGCGATACCTCATCACGATAACCAGCGCCCACACTGCCGAAACAAACGCCGGCAAGAACAAAATGTAACTCCAATTCATAATCTATCGTTTTCTATTAGTTTAACCAATTCCTCGACGGCATCTTTCTGGTCGATGTCGCGTTTCACCACCTCTTTGCCTTTGTAGAGAGTGATCTTTCCGTGACCCGACCCCACGTAGCCGTAGTCGGCGTCGGCCATCTCGCCGGGGCCGTTGACGATGCAACCCATGACGCCTATCTTCACGCCCACCAAGTGCACTGTCTTGGCCTTGATTTCCTGGAGGGCTTTCTGTATATCGTATTGTGTGCGGCCGCAGGAGGGGCAGGCGATGTATTCCGGCTGCGTGATGCGGGCGCCGACGGCCTGCAGGATGTCGTAGGCGATGGGCATCTCCTTCTCGGGGTCTTCGGTGAGGCTGACGCGGATGGTGTCGCCGATACCGTCGAGCAACAGAGCACCGATGCCGGCGGCGCTCTTGAGGCGGCCCTGCATGCCGTCGCCAGCTTCAGTTACGCCCAGATGGATGGGATAGTCCATGCCCATGGCGTGCATCTTGCTTACGAAGAGGCGTGTGCTATCGACCATCACCTTCACGTTGCTGGCCTTCATGGAGAAGACGAGGTCGTGGTAGTCCTGCTCCTCGCAGACGCGGGCGAATTCGATGGCCGACTGCGCCATACCCTCGGGGCTGTTGCCGTAGCGGCTCATGATGCGCTCGGAGAGCGAGCCGTGGTTGGTGCCGATGCGCATGGCGGTGTGGTGCCGCTTGCAGATGTCGATGAGCGAGGCCATCCTCTCCCCTATCCGCTTCAGTTCGTCGTTGTATTCCCGCTCGGTGAACTCCAGCTTGCCGGTATTGCGGTCGGTGTAGTTGCCCGGGTTGACGCGCACCTTCTCCACCAGCGTGGCGGCCACTTCGGCGGCCTTGGGGTTGAAGTGGATGTCGGCCACCAGCGGCACCTCGCAACCGCGCTTCAGCAGTTCCTCCTTGATGCGGCCGAGGTTCTCCGCCGCCTTCACGTCGGGCGCCGTGATGCGCACCAGCTCGCAGCCTGCCTCCACCATGCGGAGCGCCTGCTCCACAGTGGCGCGGGTATCCATCGTGTCGGTATTCGTCATGCTCTGCACCCGGACAGGCGCTCCCCCGCCCAGCGTCAGGTTCCCTATCTTGATTTGTCTGCTCATAGTATAATCCTTAATAAACTTTCGTCTCAATTAAAAGCGGGAAAAAACCAATCGAATAAGCAATAACATTTCTCGCCTCATCAACAGAAACCCTAAAAGAGAATCTGCCATCGAAGTCAGTAATTGCTTTTTCATTGTTTATAGTATACAGGCTATCTTTTGGGGTAACAGTAAAGAAGGAAACATAGGGCAACAGTTCCTTTGTCTTAGAATCAAATACCTCACCATGTAATAAGATACTATCATTTGTTGTCATTTCTGCAGCAATGGATAAACCAATGGGGATAACACCTAATTCGAATCCCCCTACAAAGATGCTATCTTTGTAACTATACTGCAGGGTTTCCCATGATATTTTTATTTCGCGAGGAACATTTTCGAGATCGGCGATAGTGAATGGCAAACCGCACACAGCCGTGGGCTTACTGCTCTTGCATGCTATCATAGCAACGATGGCTGCCAATACCACACATATCATCAATATCTTCTTCATCGTATGTATCTGTTTGTTGTCGTCGTACAATTCATTGTTTCATTTGTGCAATTTCACCGCGCTCATGAGCGGAGGGAACTTTCGGGGCGAAAATCAACCGCGCTCGTGAGCGGAGAGAACTTTCTCTCTGAAAATCGACCGCGCTCGTGAGCGGGGTACATTTTCTGGCGCCGTTCGTGGTCGCGCTCATGAGCGCGGCACATTTACCGGCCCCGACGCCCCTCCCGCATCCCTGCATGGCTATGTTTCCCGTCCGTGCCATCGCTGTCACGATATGCGGGCGATGGTGCGTTGCAGGCTCAGCACCTGGTTCTTGAGCTGCTTGATCTGGTCCTGCAGGTTGGCGTTCTGGCTGCGTAGACGGCGGTTCTCCTCTATCAGCTCCAGCTGCGTGGGCTCGCGGTGCTCTGCTTTGGCTTTCTGCTCGGCACTCTGGCCGATGGTCTCGTCATTAAAGACTTGCCCCACCTTACCCTGGTCGGCCATGCGGATAAGCTCATTGGGCGCAAACGGCATGTCAAAGCCCGTCTCGTCCTCGACGAACACCTGTCCACCCTGTATCTTCTTTACGATTCCCCCACCCACGGAGTTGAGGAACTTCACTTTGTCGCCTATCTCAAAATTCGTCATATTTCTATCATATTTAGTTGTTTCAATCAGATTGTAAAAGATTGTAAAAGAAAAGCTACGCAATCGAAATTCTTTTCAAATCTTTTACAATCTGATTGAGGTTTAAATAATCTCGTCGGCCAGCTGCGCAAAGTCGATGCCGTCGAAGTTGCCGCTGGACATCATCAGGAGATTGATTGCGTTATTGTGTGATTGCGTTATTGTGTCAGTGGCTGGCGCGTCAGCACTGACACATTTACGCATTAACGCAATCACACAATCAAGCATTTTTTTGCTGTCGGTAAACACCTCCACATTGCCGCCGAAGGCCGCCTTCACCTCCTCGGGATGCAGGTCGGGCAGTTTCTTGAGCTGCAGGGCGTGCTGGCTGAAGTAGACGTAGCGCACGTCGGCCTCGTCCATCGAGTGGGCGTATTGCTGCAGAAACTCCTGCGTCAGCGAGCTGAAGGTGTGCAACTCCATGCAAGCCACCAGCCGGCGGGCGGGGTACTGCTCGCGCATGGCGTGGATGGTGGCGCGCAGTTTCGAGGGAGCATGGGCGAAGTCCTTATATACGGCGCAGCTGTCGCTCTTCTTCACGAGCTCGAGGCGTTTCGAAGCCCCTTCGAAGGTGCTGATGGCCTCATCGAACTGTTCATCCGTCACCCCCACCTGGCGGCATGCTAACCTCGCAGCCGTCAAATTGAGCAAATTATGATGCCCAAATACCATCAACGGGGTTCTGTTGGCCAAATAAGTCACGCCATTCTCCACCCGATGCTCGGGGCAGATATACGGCAGCTTCTGTATGTCGGTGCGCTGGTTCTCCACCGCCACGCGATGCACCTCCTTGTCCTCGTCGCAGTACACCAACGTACCGTTTGGTTCAATGAGGTCAATAAACTTGCTGAACTGTTCGCGATAGATGTCGAACGTCGGGAAGACGTTGATGTGGTCCCACTCGATGCCGGTGATGATGGCCACGTTGGGCTTGTAGAGGTGGAACTTGGGGCGGCGGTCGATGGGCGAAGTCAGGTATTCGTCGCCCTCGATGACCATCACCTTGGCGGTGTGGCTCAGGCGCACCATCACCTCGAAACCTTTCAGTTGCGCGCCCACCATATAGTCGGCCTCGATGCCGCAGTGCGCCAGCACATGCAGTATCATCGCAGTGGTGGTCGTCTTGCCGTGCGAGCCGCCGATAACGATACGGAGCTTGTCCTTCGACTGCTCGTAAAGGTACTCGGGATAGCTATATATCTTCAAGCCCAGCGCCTGCGCCTTCAGCAACTCGGGGTTGTCCTCGCGGGCGTGCATACCGAGCACCACCGCGTCGAGGTCGGATGTGATGCGCTCGGGGTGCCAGCCAAACGACTCCGGAAGCAGCCCGTATTTCTCCAGCCGGCCGCGCGCCGGGTCGAATATCTCGTCGTCACTCCCCGTGACGGTAATCCCTTTCTGGCACAGCGCGATGGCCAGGTTATGCATGGCGCTTCCGCCTATGGCTATAAAGTGTACTTTCATATCTGATCCAATTCGGTTTTTTATCTGTACAACCAACGTATACTATATATCATCTTCCTACCAACGACTTACCAACGACTTACCAACGACTTATCATCTTCTACCACGGTGGTAGTAGACAAGAGGATGGTAACATGGTATAAGATGCTAAAATAGTGCATGTTGGTTTATCATTAGAATTCTTTCGGGTAAAAGTGATAATATTTTATTACTTGTTTCTCCAAGAAGTGGCGGTCGAGCTGGTCGCTGGCTTCGCTGATGGGCAGGCAACGGCCATCCTTGTAGAGCACCTTAATCTCCTGGTCGTTAAAGTCGTAACTGCGGTTATGCAGTTCTCCTGTACCCTCGAAGTACGACGACTGCACATCTGCAAAGGGGTCGTTGGCGATGCGTATCGCCGGCAGGCGGCGGTTTACGAGGTTCTTGCACAATGTGCTGAGTATCTCGTCGCCCGAGTGTTGCCAATGCTTCACGGCCACCATGATGTCGTCGTCGTCGACCTCGGCAAAGCGGTCGAGGTCGAACGTTGAAAGTTGAAAGTTGAAAGTTGAAAGATTCAACTCTTTTGCTCGCCGCAGTATGCTGAGCAGCAGCTGGTCGGCGGCAATGACGGTCTTGTGCATATACACCTGCCAATACATCAATCGCCTGGAGATGATGAACTTCTCCACGCTGTAGATGCCCTTCTCGTCCACAACAAGCTCGTCATCATGCACATTGAGCATCGAAATGATGCGGTCGGTGCCTACAATGCCTTCGCTGACGCCTGTGAAGAACGAGTCGCGCCCCAGGTAGTCGAGGCGGTCCATATCGAGCTGGCTGCTCACCAGCTGATGCAGGAAGTGTTTATGATAGGTATTGGAGAAAATGGCGATGGCTATGTCAAGTGCACCACCCATCTCCTCATTAATCCGTTGCATCATCAGCAGCGTAATCTCTTCGTGCGGCACATCCACCAACACCCGCTCCGAGGTATGCGAGAAAGGCCCGTGGCCGATGTCGTGCAGCAGGATGGCCAGCTTGGCTCCGCGGCACTCCTCATCGGTAATCTCCGCACCCTTCTGTCGCAACACCTCCAAAGCCCTTCCTATGAGGTTGAGGGCACCCAGCATGTGGCTGAAGCGCGTGTGCATGGCGCCGGGGTACACCAAGTAGGTCAAGCCCAGCTGCTTGATACGCCGCTGCCGCTGGAACCAGGGGTGCTCGATAACCTGCAGTATCACGGGGTCATCGACACTCAGGAAGCCGTCATACACCGGGTCGTTGATTATCTTTCGTTTTGTCATAGTATCTCGGATAAAAGGCCTGCGGAGTAGGCCACCATCTCGGGGCAAGGCTTCTTGCCCATCTGCAACAGGCGACCACAGACGATATCGCCGTTCTCTTCACGGAATTTCTCTATCAAGGGGCGCACTTGGTCGGTATGTCCTGTGAGGCCGCACACCATCGCCATACCGCTCACACAGCCGCACACCTCACGGCAGCCCGACAGGCCGCGACCGAAGGGAGCGGCCACATCCATGGCATGCTGTCCGTCGATGGGCAGCCGGTCGGCATAGGCCATCACCACCGCCTGGCAGCAGTTGCAGCCCTGCTTGTGGAGGGCGCGGGCTTTATCCTGTCGTTCTTCTTTGTCCATATATTTCTTGTCGCCCCTACGGGGCTCATTGATGATTATTTATCTGCTTACCGTGGGTTACTAAATTCTGTCGCCCTTACGGGGCTCAGCATCTTGTACATCTCCCATATCACGATGGCGGCGGCACAGCTGACGTTGAGCGAGTGCTTGGTGCCACCCTGCGGTATCTCCAAATACCCGTCGCAGAGCTCCATCACCTCTTCCTGCACACCCTCCAACTCATTCCCCAAAACAATAGCGACAGACTGTCCCTCTATTCCTAATTCCTCATTCCTCATTCCTAATTTAACACTATCGTGCGCCAACTCCACGGCATAGACACGGTAGCCTCTCTCCTTGAGGGCTCGCACACATTCGGCGGTGTCCTCATGGTAGCTCCACTCCACACTCTCCTCGGCGCCGAGGGCGGTCTTGTGTATCTCGCGGTGCGGCGGCGTAGCCGTGATGCCGCAGAGGGCTATATGCTCCACACGGAAGGCATCACTCGTGCGGAACACTGAGCCTATGTTGTTCAGGCTCCGCACATTGTCGAGCACCACCGTCAGCGGCAGCTTCTCGCTCTTGCGGAACTCCTCGACGCTCATGCGCCCCATCTCCTCGGTCGTCAGCTTGTGCGTCATTTCTTTGATTCTTTTTCGTATTCAAGCAGCTCATCACGATACTCCTGCCAAGGCTCATACCATTCCGACGACTGCATCAGCTGGTGGAACTTCTCGGGATGACGTTTCTCTATCTCGACAGCCTTGTCCCACAACATCTCGGATACCCAGCCGTCGCTCCAGTCAAACCACTTGAGGTATAGCTCCATCATGTCCAGCGTATCGGCTGCGGCCATCTCGCCAGCAATCAAAAACAATGCTCGAGTGAGCTCCACTTCATGCCCATCTACCACAGTGACAGAATATGGTTCTGTTGCCATGAAGACGTGGAAGTCCACCTCGTTCTGCGGCATCAAAGCCTGCAAGTGCCGAACAGATATTTCCTGACCAGCCATAGCACTATCCTGTAGGTCGATAAGCTCCTTGAAATAGTCAAGTTTCTCTTCAAAACGATCCCAGTTATCAAAACATACCGCAGGTCCCCTATTTCCTTCTTGGGACTTTGTGTCGTATGTGCATGCTACTGCAAAAAGAACTGCTATAACAAAAATCCATCTTTTCATATCAACCTACACTTCCTTCCAGAGATATCGATAAAAGTTTCTGCGCCTCGACGGCGAACTCCATCGGCAGTTTCTTCAGTACGTCCTTGGCATAGCCGTTGACGATGAGGCCCACGGCGCTCTCGGGGGTGATGCCGCGCTGCTGGCAGTAGAAGAGCTGGTCCTCGGATATCTTGCTGGTGGTGGCCTCATGTTCGAGTATGGCGGTGTGGTTATCGGCCTTTATGTAGGGCCAGGTATGGGCGCCGCATTGGTCGCCGAGCAGCAAACTGTCGCACTGCGAGTAGTTACGGGCATTCTCCGCGCCCTTGCCAATCTGTACTAAGCCACGATAGCTGTTGTGGCTATGACCGGCACTGATGCCCTTGCTCATAATGGTCGAATGGGTGTTCTTGCCCACATGTATCATCTTGGTGCCGGTGTCGGCTTGCTGGTAGTTGTTGGTGACGGCCACCGAGTAGAACTCAGCGGTGCTGTCGTCGCCCTGCAGGATGCAGCTGGGGTACTTCCACGTCACCGCGCTGCCGGTCTCCACCTGCGTCCAGCTCAGCTTCGAGTGGCTACCCTTGCAGATGCCGCGCTTGGTAACGAAGTTATAGATGCCGCCCTTGCCCTCCTTGTCGCCCGGGTACCAATTCTGCACGGTGCTGTACTTCACCTCGGCGTCCTTCATCACCACAATCTCCACAATGGCGGCATGCAGCTGGTTCTCGTCGCGCTGAGGGGCGGTGCAACCTTCCATGTAGCTCACGTAGGCACCTTCGTCGGCCACAATGAGCGTGCGCTCGAACTGACCCGTGCCTTTGGCGTTGATGCGGAAATAGCTGCTCAGCTCCATCGGGCAGCGTACCCCCTTGGGAATGTAGCAGAAGGAGCCATCGCTGAAGACGGCGCTGTTGAGGGCAGCAAAGAAGTTGTCTGCCGACGGCACCACCGAGCCGAGATATTTGCGAACCAAGTCGGGGTGCTTCTGCACCGCCTCGCTGATAGGCATAAAAATGATGCCCTTCTCCTCGAGGGCCTTCTGGCTGGTGGTCTTGACGCTCACCGAATCCATGATGGCGTCGTAGGCTACACCGGCCAGCGCCTCGCGCTCCCGCAGCGGGATGCCCAGCTTGTCAAAGGTGGCCAGCAGCTCGGGGTCCACCTCGTCCATGCTTTTCTTCTCCTGCTTGGGGGCGGCAAAGTAGATGATGTCCTGGTAGTTGGGTGTCTCGTATTCCAGGTGCGCCCAATCGGGCTCCTTCATCTTCTGCCAACGGCGGTAGGCCTCCAATCGGAACTCCGTGAGCCACTCCGGCTCATTCTTCTTTTTCGAAATCAGACGCACAACCTCCTCGTCCAAACCCTTGCGGATGGTCTCGGTGTCAATATTAGTAGTGAAGCCAAACTCATATTCTTTGTTTGTAACTTCCTGAATAATATCTTTTTCTTTATTTTCCATTCTCTTATTACAGCATTATATGCAAATGCAAAAATACAAAAAAAGTCCGACATTGTGCCGGACTTTTTATATTTATCCAAAATAAAAAGCGGTTACCTACGCAATGCATCGATGACACGCTGAGCCTCAGCCTCATTGGCGAAACTAAAAGGATTGTAGCTGCCGTCTTCCATGCAGACAATCATATCGCCGGCAAGGTCGGCCATGCCGTCATACCAATGCGAGGCATGCCAATTCAAATCCAAGTCGGGCTTGCGGAAAGCGTCGCGGTCGAGCAGCGCCAGCAGCGTACCTTTCAACTTCAATGCCTGGGAAACCTCGCGCAATTTCGTGCAGCGCATATTGTCGGTACGGTCGGCATCAATCAGCGCCGGCAGACTTTCCCAATCGGAGGCATCGGCCTTGACAATGCGGAAGTTGCCATCAGTATCCACCACAATAACACACTTGTCACCAACATTGCCACTACCCTCTTCCTCTTCGCGCTCCTCTTCCACCATACTCTGCATCAAGCCGCTGCCCATATCCAAACCACATTCCATCCACTCGGCGGCAAGCTCATCGTTACCCTCTCTACTATAGTATTGATAGAGCAATGCGCAGGCATCGGCACAGGGGTCTTCCTCGTCGCGCACCAGCCCTTCGAGGATGTCGATAATATCTTGATCGACACTATCGGTGTCGATGAAGTGGGCACAATAGCGCAGAGCACACATGTGACTACCGGCCTCCATGCCCTCTTTCCACACCTTGAGGGCAGCTTCGGGTTCAGCCGGGCAATTGGGCATCCAGCCTTCCTCGTAGAGGCATTGTCCTAATTCATTGTACACGTCCGTACTACCCAACTTATGGGCTTCAAAATAGTTGATATAGGCGAACTGCCTGAAGAAATCGGGCACGGGGTCCCTATCGAGGTAGTTATAGAAATAGATGTCACCAATTCTTGCGTATGCAAAGGCGACATAAGGCACCTCTTCCTCATCCTCTTGCGAGTTGTTCCTGTGCCATTCAATGGCCTTGTTCATCCATTTCAGGGCCTGCTCGTAATCCTCGTCGTCGAAAGCCACAGCTCCCAGATTGACGGCACTAATGAGGTCTTTACCCTCGGCTCCCTTGTGGAAGTATTCCAAGGCTTTTTCACGATTGGGTTCGCAGTCGATGCCTTCCAGCAGCAGGATGGCTTCTTGACGGTATTCTTGCGCTGTCATAAAGTTAAGTTTTTGATAATAAATTTGGTGCAAAGATACGAATTTTTTTCGACCTGGCCAAATTTATTTCATGCCACGCAGCAATTTGCGGTTGATCCAGATGGCATAGGGCACCGCCAGGACAAAGGTTAGCGCGTCGGCCACCGCCTGTGCTATCTGCACCCCCTGCAGCCCCAACCAGAGGGGCAGCAAGAGGATGGCCGGCAGGAAGAAAAGCCCGTTGCGACAGATACTCAGCAACGTGGCGGGGAAGGTCATGCGGATGTTCTGGAAGAGCATGCCGGTGGCGGTGAAGAGGCCCACCAAGGGGAAGGCGACACACTGCCAGCGCAGCGTGGTGGCTCCGATGGCCACCAGCGCGGGGTCTTCGGCGCGGAAGAGCGCAACTATCTGTGGCGCAAAGAGTATGCCCGCCACCGAGATAACCAGCAGGAAGGCTGTGCCCACACACGTGGCGAAGAGCCACGACTCGCGCACACGGTCATACTTCCTGGCTCCGTAGTTGAAGCCGCACACCGGCTGGAACCCCTGGCAGAAGCCCAGCACCACGCTGAAAGCGAACATCATGATGCGCGTCACCACCGCAAAGGCGGCCACCGCGCTGGCCTCCTCGCCCGGGGCGGCGTAGAGGGCGGCGCAATAGTTCAACGAGACGGCGGCGGCGCAGTTGAATACCTGACGGAACAGAGAGGGCAACCCGCCGCGGAATATCTCATAATACACCCTAAAGGAGGGCTTGAAGTTGCGTATGCTTAGATGCACACTCTCAGGCCTGAAGGTGCCATACAACAGGAGACCCCAGGCGAAGACCTGACTGATGGCAGTGGCCAGCGAGGCACCGCTGACACCCATGCCGCAAGCGAAGATGAGCAGCGGGTCGAGGGCGATATTGAGCACCGCACCGCTGACGATGCCCACCATGCCGAAACGGGCATTGCCCTGCAGGCGCAGCTGGTTGTTGAGCGTCAGCGCCGACATCATAAAGGGCGTAGCACCAACAATATAGCGCAGATAATCGTTGGCATAGGGCACCACCGCCTCGGGGGCGCCGAGCAACCGGCTGAGGGCCGAAAGGTTGGGCAGACAGAGGATTGCGGCAAGCAGGCCGATAATGAAGGGGGTGATGAACCCCACCGACGCCACCACGGCGGCCGACGAGGTGTCTTTGGCGCCAAGAGCACGGCTGATATAGTTGCCGCTACCGTGACCGAAGAAAAAGCCAAGTGCCTGAATGAACGTCATGTAGGCAAACGAGATGCCGATGCCGGCGGTGCCCTCGGTCGACAGTCGCCCGATGAAGGCCGCATCGACAACATTATAGAAGGCCGTCGTCACCATCGCGATGATAGTCGGCACCGCCATCTGACAGACAAGCAGCTTCACCGGCCGCTCCGTCATCTCCCTATGCTTTTCCTCAAGCGTCACTTGCGGATAATCTGCGTGTTGCCTTGTGAGTTAAGAAGTGTTGCTTTAACGGTATTGGTGTGGCCGTCGCGCTCGTAGTCGACCTCCACTTCGTCGCCCGGCGAGAAGAGGCCGAGCTCCTCCATCATCTCGGCGAAGGTGTTCACCTCCTTGCCCGCCACCCGCAGGATGATGTCGCCCTGACGGATGCCGGCGCGGTCGCTGGCGCAGTCCTTCACCACCTTGGCCACATAGAGGCCCTTGATGGCGCGCGCACCCGTCTGACGAGCCACATTTGCATCAACCTCAGTCACTTGGATGCCCAGATAGCCACGTTGCACATACCCGTAGCGCTGTAGGTCAGCGGCCACCTTGACAGCGATGTTGGAGGGGATGGCGAAGGAGTAGCCGATATAGCTGCCCGTCTTGCCCGACGCAATGGCGGTGACGATGCCTACCAGCTGTGCCTGCGAGTTGACCAAAGCACCTCCACTGTTACCCGAATTGACAGCCGCATCTGTCTGTAGGAACGACTCTAACGGTGTCTCTGTTGTACGGGGATTTTCAATAATGTGCATGTTGCGGGCCTTGGCGCTGATGATGCCGCTGGTGACCGTCGAGGTGAGGTTGAAGGGGTTGCCGATGGCCAGCACCGGCTCACCCACGCGCACCTGGTCGCTATTGCCGAAGGGGATGTAGGTAAGTCCCTCTGACTCAACCTTGATTACCGCCAGGTCGGTGGCGGGGTCGTTGCCGACAAGGCGTGCCGGCAGCTCGCGCCGGTCGTTGAGCGTCACGGTGATGCGCTCGGCATCCTGCACCACGTGGTTGTTGGTCAGTATGTAGCCGTCGCTGGTGATAATCACACCCGAGCCATAGGCACTATAGGTCTGGCGCTGAACGCCTTGCTGGATAATAAAACCAAAGAACGATTGGTAGAGCGGCGTGAGCTGCGTCATCTCGGTTTTGATGTGCACCACACCGTCGATGGTGGCCGAAGCCACATCGGTGAAGTCGGTGAGTGTCAGGCGTTCAGCCGGCATGGTGGGTTGCTGCACCACAGTGGTCGTGGCTGGTTGTTCCGGCGTTTGGGCGCACGACTGCATCACCGTTGCCAAAGTCGCAATAAAGACAAAAAGACTCTTTCTCATATCTATAGAATTTGTTTCAATAACAACGAAAGGCCGTTTTTATTGCCATCGTCCACCGTTAAATAATACAAAAACCGTGCCAACCACCCTCTCACACCCGACCAACACCGATTATTGTCCAATTTTTATTCGATTGTTGTCCCATTGTTGTCCCATTAAAAATGGGACAACAATGGGACAACAAACGGATAACAGTCGGAGTTATCAGGTAGTTAGCACGGTGTCATACAATAATCATCAAGACTTGTCGTTATTGTGGCATGAAAGGACGACTGATACTATTTCCCGTACCTATTGGCGCAGAGGATATTGCCTCTTCCCTACCCGCCGCCAACGCCGAGTTGCTGGCCACCTGCCACACCTTTATCGTCGAGGAGTTGCGCACAGCGCGCCGCTTCCTCAAGAAGGCCGGCTATCCCTATGCCATCGACGACACCACCTTCTATACCCTGAACGAGCACACCACGCATGAGGAGATTGGCAACTACCTGGATGCCATTGAGAAAGGCGAGAATGTGGGGCTGCTGAGCGAGGCGGGCCTGCCCTGCGTGGCCGACCCCGGGGCAATGATAACCAAGGTGGCGCAACGGCGTGGCATCGAGGTGGTGCCGCTCGTAGGTCCCTCGTCGCTGATGCTGGCCCTGATGGCCTCGGGCTTCAACGGTCAGTCGTTCGCCTTCGTGGGTTATCTGCCTGTCGACAAGACAAAACGCTCTGCCGCCATCCGCCACCTCGAGGAGCGCCTGCACCGCGAGCACCAGACGCAGCTCTTCATCGAAGCCCCCTACCGAAACAACCAGATGCTCGAGGCCTTGAGCGCCACACTACAACCCAACACGATGATTTGCGTCGCCTGCGACCTGACGATGCCGACGCAATATATCCGCTCGCTCACCGCCGCCAAGTGGCAGAAAGAGCGCACAAAAATAGACTTGCACAAAAGAAATACAGTGTTCCTTATCGGGGAGTAATCTCCACCTCCACGCTGTCGCCGAAGGTCTTGCCTATCTTCTGGCGGATGGCTTTTGTTATTCCTATTATATAGCAGACGTTGCCATCGGCATCCTTGACGCCCATATTGACCACGCTGCCGCTGTAGGGCTCGCCGTCGAAGGTAGCATCTACCTTCAGCCGCCCCTTGCCGTACTCCTTGCGGATGTCAATGGGCACCACGACATAGGCGGCGTCCATGTCGCCGATACGTTTGATTGTAGATGTAAATCGGTGTGTCATGGAATAATAATGTTATCGTTTGGGCTTTTGAATTCGGCGATAAGTGATACGGTTGGCGGCCGAGAGGGCGGAGCTGCAGAAAACGGAGATGTTCATGCTATTTCTTTGAAAATTTCACCGGTAAATTATAGCGAACCCTTACAGGTTTCCCTCTTTGTGTCCCTGGATTCCATTTCGGCATGGAATTAACCACGCGAAGAGCCTCTTCTGCACAGCCCCCACATTTGTCCTTCAGCACATGAATGTCAGTGAGGGTTCCATCTCTCTCGACAACAAACTGCACATACACCTTCCCATTCTCGCATCCGGCATCGTCAGGATATTGAGTATTCTCCTCAAGATATTTGTATAGTGCTTCCATGCCGCCGGGAAACTCAGGGTCATCTTGCACCACAGTGAATATCACACTATCGTCGTACACGGGTTTGTCCTCCGGAGGATCGGGGCACACCGAAAACCTATACCCGTCCACACCGTAAGAACGGCAGCAACCCCTTTCCTCATTCCTATATTTACTAATCATTAATTCCGATTTCTTTCCATCACACTCAACCTCATAGACATAGTCATACCCGACATCATCACATCCATGGGTTACTATCCATTCTTGCGGTTTTTCTTTCATCCTTATCTTTTTGTACTCGAACTGCGCGAAGCTGAACGAGGAACTGTCCTCTACGACGAACTTTGCCGGCCATACCTCTGCATTTTCGCGCCAATCTTCTTCGTAAAGTTCCACGCCATTATGATAGACCGAATAGACATAGAAAGTGTCCCTCTGCGCCTCGGCACTGGCAGCGAGAGCAAGGATAGCGGCGCATAGGAGCAGTATTTTTTTCATCGTTTTGAGCGATTATATCATTTTGAGGTAACCGACTTCTTTCTCTGTCAGCTCACGCCAGCGGCCGCGGGGGAGGTCCTTCTTGGTGAGGCCGGCGAAGGTGGTGCGGTCGAGCTTGTGAACCTCGTAGCCAAGGGCTTCGAAGAGGCGGCGCACGATGCGGTTGCGGCCGCTGTGCAGCTCGACGCCCACGATGCGCTTGTCGATGGTCTTGCCGACGGCGGCATACTGTATGTCATCGACATGCATGGGGCCGTCCTCCAGCTCGATGCCTTCGAGGAGCTTCTTCATATCCTCCTTGGTGACGGGCTTGTTGAGCTCCACCTGATATATCTTATAGACCTGCGTGGAGGGGTGCGTCAGCTTCTTGGCCAGCTCGCCGTCGTTGGTGAAGAGCAGCAGGCCGGTGGTGGCGCGGTCGAGGCGGCCGACGGGATAGATGCGCTCGGCGCAGCAGCCGTCCATGAGCATCATCACCGTGCGGCGCTCCTGCGGGTCGTCGGTGGTGGTGATGAAGCCTTTGGGCTTGTTAAGGAGGAAGTAGCGCAGGCGCTCGCTGCGGAGCTTCTCGCCGCCGTACTGCACCTCGTCGCCCGGCATCACCTGGTAGCCCATCTCGGTGACCACCTTGCCGTTGACCTTCACACTGCCGGCGGCGATGAGCTCGTCGGCCTCGCGGCGCGAGCAGATGCCGGCATGGGCGATGTACTTGTTGAGGCGCATGGCACCCTCGGCATGGGGCTCCTTGGGTTTTTGCGGAGCGGTCTTCTTCGGTGTGGCAGTCCTTTTTCTCCCCGCTGCGCGGAAATCCATAGATCCTGACTTCTTGGATTTATGGGTCTCGCCAGAGGCGGTAGATTTCCTTCTGCCTGTTTCGCGGGAATCCACTGTTGATGGCTTCCTGGATTTATGGATTTCGCCGGAGACGGGAGATTTAGCACTCCGCGGCGTCTTGCTGTTGTCTTTCTTCTGTATCATTGTTGTTATCTTTTTGTTTCCACTCTTCCAATTGCGTGATGGCGCGGTGGTGGCCGCCGAAGTGCATCACGTAAGGCCAGGCATACTCTTTCTCCTGGTAGTCGAGGAACTTCTCCGTCTCGCGGGCCAACATAAGGAATATATCTTGCTTGTTGGCATATAGCCACTTGATAGCCTCCGCATTGCGCTTCACGGCGAGGGCATACATCAGGTTCACTTTCGGCAGCGCCTGCCCCACCCACTCGATGGCACGTTTGTCGCCGTCGCAGGCGTTGCTGAGGATGGCCAGCCAGGCAAAGTCGTGCTTGAAGAGCCACACCATGGCGTCGTCGTCGCCGCGTATGGCGTTGCTGAAAGCCGCCAGCTCGGGGTGCGGCCCCTCCACCAGCACCTTGAAGAAGTCGGTCCTTCCCCCGACACTCTTCACCAGCGCCAGCAGCAGCTTCACATCATATTGCTCCAAGCCTTTCATGTTCTACCTAAACGTCAATTACCGATAATCTCCGTTAATTCTCGTAAATTGTTCTCGTTAATTAACGTAAATACCCTTGGGTTATTGCCCCACTTCTGCCCTCCAGAGAAAATAAATTTGGCCACGTGACAGAAATGTCGTATCTTTGCAGTCGATTTCAAAGGAAATCGTGAAGCGTTATACGCGTTCTGTGCAAAGGAACCTAGGAAATTCCACAGTAATGCAGAATCAGTGTAATGGCTTTCGCGTTTTAGCGTGGGCTTATTGCATCTTCTCATTACAAGGTTATTCCTAGGACCTCTTTGCAGGAAGCGGCATACGGCGCCACGCTTCTTTTATACTATTGCTCAACGGGGCGCGGGAGGGCGGAATAAAACAAAGTAACAGATGGCACATTTTATTAATTGTTCTTCTTGTGGAAAACAGTACAATGACCAAGCGTTCGACAAATGCCCTCATTGTGGATTTAAACCCAACAATACCATGAAACAGTATGTGTGTTCAAACAAAAATTGTTGTATGGTTTATTCTGAGCCAATGGAAAAATGTGCTTTCTGTGGCTCAAAGGTAGAAGAGATTGAAATACCAATACAGAACCCAGAAGAAAAAAGCACTCCCACAAAGCACATAGACAAAGAAGTATCCGAAACTGGTGGGTGGTACATCTTTGCCGTGGTTATGATTATACTACAACTTGCAGCCAGTGTATTATTACTGCTTGTCGCACTAGTCGGTGATGAAAAAGAACTGCTACCATATTCTATTGGGTGTATAATCGGTATATTCCCATGGGTTATCATTATTCTATTATCGAAGATCGAATACAACACACGCAAAAAATAAAACAACATCCTACACAATTGGCTTTATATAGCAAAAGAAGTTTTTTTAACGGCCAAAAAGAGTGTCGCAAAGCCCAATTGATTTTGAAAATGGCCAAAAAGAGTGTCGCAAGTCTGTTTTAAAATTGAAACAAGGTATCGCAAAAACAGCCCCGCAGGGGCAGTAGTGGTTAGCCGTGGGCATGAGCCCACGGAATAAAAACGAGAGAATATTTTGAGCCCCGTAGGGGCGACACCTTCCGATGATGGTTTGTGCCGCCCCTACGGGGCTCTAATTGTTGGGTATTACCTGTCCCGTGGGCTCACGCCCACGGCTAATAACTATCGCCCTTACCGGGCTCTACGCTATCCACGTATCTTGGCACCGAGCTGCGTCTCGAGGGTCTTCTGGATTTTGGACATAGTGGCCTCGATGAGTTTGTCGTTGAGGGTCTTCTCCTTGTCTTGCAGGATGAAGCTGACTGCATACGACTTGAAGCCAGCGGCGATACCCTTGCCTTCGTAGACGTCGAAGAGCGACACCGCTTTGAGCAGACGCTTCTCGGCGCTGCGGGCGGCCTGTTCGATTTCGGCGAAGGTCACCTTCTTGTCGAGCACCAAAGCCAGATCGCGACGCACCTCGGGGAACTTGGCCACCTCTTCGTACTGCACCTCTTTCGAGGGGTAGAGTTTGAGGAGCAAATCCCAATTGAGGTCGGCGTGGTAGACATCCTGCTTGATGTCCATCTTGCGGAGCACCTCACGGCTCAGGCGGCCAATGCTACCGAGCAGCTTCTTGCTGTCGCGCATGACAAAGTCGAGGCCTTCGGCATAGTAGTGCAAGGCGGTGGGCTTGACCTCCACACGGCTCATATTGACGCGCATACGGCCGAGGATGTTGCCCACATAGGCCTTAAGGTAGTAGAAATCGGCTTCGGGGCTCTTCTGCTTCCAACTTTCAGGCATCAGGTCGCCGGTGAGGAAGAGGCTGACATGTTGTGTCTCGGTGTATTTCTTGGTAACGGGCAGCGCCTCGTCTTCCACCTCGTTCTTCACATAGCTGCGGCCGAACTCATAGAGTTTCTGGTCCTTGATTTTGTAATTGAGGTTGCGAGCGATGCACTCGAGGCCGCTGTAGAGCAGCGTCTGGCGCATCACGTTGAGCTCCTTGCTGAGGGGGTTGAGGATAACGACATTGCGCTTCGGGTCGAAGTCGGCATTGTTGTCGTAGTATTCGCTCTTGGTCAGCGAGTTGTTCATAATCTCGCTGAAGCCGTTGTCGGTAAGGTAGTCGCTGACGGCATTCTTCAGCTTGCGCGGGTCGGGCTTCTTGCCATACGACAGGCAGCTGCTGAGGCGTTCGTCGAAATGGATGTTGTTGTAGCCGTAGATGCGCATGATTTCCTCCACGATGTCGCACTCGCGGGTGACGTCGGCCTTGCAGGTGGGCACCTTCAGCGTCATGCCTTCGGCGGTCTCGCTGACAATCTCGATATCCAGCGAGGTGAGGGCGGTGCGGACGGCCTCCAGCGGGATGTCCTGACCGATAAGGTCGAACATGCGGCGGAAGTTCACCTCCACCGTCGGACGCTCGATGGGCTTCGGGTAGAGGTCCACCATGCTGCCGCATATCTCGCCGCCGGCGAGCTCCTGGATGAGCTTCACGGCGCGGCGCAGGGCCCACTCGGTGATATTGGGGTCGCAGGTGCGCTCGTAGCGGTAGCTGGCGTCGGTCTTCAAGGTGTGGCGCTGGCTGGTCTTGCGGATGCTCACGGGGTTGAAGAAGGCGCTCTCAAGGAAGACGTTCTTGGTTTCCATCGTGGTGCCGCTCTTCAAGCCGCCGAAGACACCGGCGATGCACATGCCTTCCTGCTCATTGCAGATCATCAAGTCGCGGGCGTCGAGGGTGCGCTCTACGCCGTCGAGGGTAACGAACTTGGTGCCCTGCGGCAGGCGCTTCACGATGACGTGGCCGCCGGCAATCTGGTCGGCATCGAAGGCATGTAGCGGCTGACCCACCTCCATCATGACGAAGTTGGTCACATCTACCACGTTGTTGATGGGACGCAAGCCCACGGTGCGCAGGCGGTTCTGCAGCCACTCGGGGCTCTCCCCTACCTTCACATTGCGCAGCGTGATACCGGTATAGCGAGGGCAGAGGTCGGGCTCCTCAACGGTCACCTTTATCTGCTTATCGCTTTCCTCTTTCCACTCTCCACTTTCCACTTCTGGCCATTTGATGGCCAGATTCTTTCCCTCGCGGGTATTTCTCACTGCCACCACGTCGCGGGCCACGCCGATATGTGAGATGGCGTCCATGCGGTTGGCGGTGATGGCCACCTCGAGCAGACAGTCGTCCTGCACGTGGAAGTACTCCTTGGCGGGCATTCCCACGGGGGCGTCGTCGGGCAGCACCATGATGCCGGCGTGGTCGGTGCCGAGCTGCAGCTCGTCGGCAGCGCAGAGCATACCCTCGCTGACGGCGCCGCGCAGCTTGCCTTTCTTAATCTCGTAGTATTCGGTATCCGAGGTGTAGATCTTGGTGCCTATCTGGGCGCACACCACCTTCTGGCCGGCGGCCACGTTGGGGGCGCCGCAGACGATATTCAGCGGACGCTCGCCGCCCACGTCGACGGTGGTCAGGTGCAGGTGGTCGCTGTCGGGGTGCGGCTCGCAGGTAAGCACCTGCGCTATCACCACATGCTCCAGACCGCCCTTGATGGTCTCCACCTTCTCCTTGCTGTCCACCTCCAAACCGGAAAAGGTCAGCAAATCGTCAAGTTCCTGAGGAGTCATCCCCTCAATATCCACATACTGTTTAAGCCAATCAAACGAAATATTCATATATGTATCAGTTTATTATCAATAAAATATACTATTTATATTCAAACTGCAAAGATACTAATTATTCCGAAAACAGCAAAGAGTTTTTTATCGCCCACAAACAAAGTCCTGATAGTTCTCCGGAGTAACCACAAAAAAAGTATGGTCAGGATAGCCTTTGGCAAATGTATCTGTCAGACGAGGCTGTCTCACTGGATTCCACTTAAACTCATAGGCATGCAGCACCCCATCGTAATCCTCAAGATAATCCACCTCCTGTTGCTGTTGCGTACGCCAGAAATAGCTCTTACCATAGAAACCACTATAGGCATTATGCTTCATCCGCTCACTGATAACGTAATTCTCCCACAACGCACCCGTGTCATTCCGCAAAGCCAATGGTTTGTAGTCGCCAATCAATGCATTACGCACACCATTGTCGTAGAAATAAATCTTGCGGCTTTTCTTCAACTCGTTACGCACGTTACGACTGAACGAACGCAAATGGAACACCACATACGACTTCTCCAACAAGTCGATATATCTTTGTATTGTAATGGATGTCAATCCCAACAACCGCCCCAATTCGTTAAACGAAACCTCACTACCCACCTGCAATGCCAAGGCCTGCAACAGCTGCTCTATTATTTCAGGCTTACGCACATCCTGAAATGAGAAAATATCTTTGTAAAGGTAGCTACTCACAAGATTAGTCAACGTCTCGCGCTCCTCTCCTTCAAGATTTACCACCTCTGGGTATGAACCGTAGATAAGCCTACGCTCAAGCCTACGCCGCTCTTCTGTTGCTCCAAATTCCCTGATCAGCTCCTCGGCAGAAAACGGATACATCACATACTCGTATTTGCGACCTGTAAGCGGTTCGTTAATCGAATTGGACAGTTCTATCGCTGACGAACCAGTTACAACAACTTGCTTTTCTGGATAGTTGTCTACAAGCAACTTCAGCGTTATACCGATATTCTGTACACGCTGTGCTTCGTCAATCAGTATCAAGTCTGCATTTGCAGTCTCAGCTCCTAATTGTGTGGAGGTGGGTTCTGCGAGTTTGCGTCTAACATCAGGCTCGTCACAGTTCCATACCACCACCTTCCGGTCGTAGTCTGCCGTCAGCATCCGTAGCAGCGTAGTCTTTCCCACCTGTCTTGGACCGACAACAATAATAACCTTTCCACGATACAATCGTTTGTCAATCTGTTCTTTAATCAGTCTGTAAACCATAATTATCCATACTTTTACCGACTGCAAAGATACAAACTTTTTTAATTGTAATGAAAAATTATTATAAGAATTTTTAATTATACTGCAAAAAACTGAATTATCTTATTCTCAGAAAATCTTCAAATCTTCCGAGAAAAATCTCCGATTCTTCATCTAAAAATCTTCAAATCTCCCAAGAAAAATCTTCAAATCTCCGTCAGAAAATCTTCAAATCTCCCAAGAAAAATCTTCAAATCTCCGTCAGAAAATCTTCAAATCTTCCGAGAAAAATCTCCGATTCTTATTGCAACAACCATATATTTACCACCTCCAAATTACAACAACCTCTCGACAATCCGTCGGCGATGTTTCGGCGGTGGTGGCTCTTTGGTCCTTACTCAACGCACCATGCCGTTGTCGTAGCCACCGTTCTGGAGGGTCTTCTCACTCTTGCGATACTGGCGGCCGAAGTCCAACTGCCAGGTGAGGCCGAGGACGACCATGTTGCCGTTGTTGGCAGTCCAGTGGGTGTGGCTGTAGGGATGCACGGTGCTGAGGCCTTCTGTCTCGTAGCGGTAGCCGTTGGGATTGAAGGGACAGTGCCACATCAGCATGGCCGTGAGACTCTTCCAGCGGTACTGGACATAGATGCTCTGCGCCATCTCGGCCACCGTGTAATCCTCGCCGTAGAGCGTCCACTGTGGCAGAAGCGTGAAGTTTGCCCCGGCCACAAGGCTCTTCCAATAGAACTGGGCATTGGCCGAGGCGGTAAAGTTATCCTTTGTGTGAGAGAAAACAGCTCCCTCGGAATTGTAGTGGAGATACATCCCATTGAGTGATAGGTTGAGGCACTTCCATAGCCCCTGCACTCCTACCAGACCGTTGGCATAGAGGCATTGCCATAGGTCGGCGTTCTGCGAGGTAAGAACGAAGAGGTTGCGATAGGGGTCGTAGGCGTAGGTGGAAACGATGGGGTGGAAGCGGTGCATTGCTCCTGCAGTTGCAACGGCATACCAACCTCTGGGGTGGACATAGCGTAACATCAGCTGGTTGGAGAGAAGCTCGCTGGGCTTGAGGTCGGGATTGCCCTGCCGGCCCTCCACGTCGTCGGTCTGCTGGAATACAGGCGAGAGTGCAGAAAGCGACGATAAGGTTGGCGTGAACTGCGACGAGGCTGTGAGCGACCACTGGGGGCTGATTCGCCATTGCAGTCGTGCGGTGCTAAGGTTCCTTATGTAATGCTGGTCGCTGGTGCCGTCGGTGACGTTGAGCAACTTGGCTCCCGTACCGATAGAGTAGCCGACCTTCTGACCAAGCATACCTTGCACCTCGGCGTAGAGATAGGCATTGTCTTTGGTCATTGTGGTTTTGACACCATAGAGGGTGTATTCGTTTTCGGCGAAGTTGTGCTGGTATTGGAGGCCGGTTCTCAGCTCGGCCGAACCGATCTGCACACTATATACGCCCTCGCCGCTGAGGGCGTACCCGTGGCCATCGATGGAGGTGGCATAGGTACCGCTGGTATAGGACAGCGTGTTGTCATAACGGTCGGTAGCATATTCGCCCACCACGTTCAGCTCCACCTTCTGGCCGTGTGGCATCTTGTGTGTATAGAAGAGGTCGAGTTTGGGAAGATTCTCCGTTGAATAGTTGTGTTGTTGCATCGACTGATTGGTGGTAGCGCCGTTGTCTGTTTCGGTCATTGTCCCTGTGGCATCGAGCGTCTTGGTGAAGAAGTCGTCCTGTACGGAAGCCACGAACATCGTGCTGTCGTCGTGCTGGT
Source organism: Bacteroidales bacterium (assembly GCA_017645585.1). Classification (GTDB taxonomy): domain Bacteria; phylum Bacteroidota; class Bacteroidia; order Bacteroidales; family P3; genus Colimorpha. The sequence goes on along the minus strand of JAGCOF010000018.1, from coordinate 225 downwards.
AGGTGTACTCGGCATTGAGCGTGTGCTGGATATACCAGAAAGGCATGTTGGTGCGCTGGCTGCGGGTGACGGTGCGTGCGGAATTGAGGTAGCTGTCCTCCAGCTCGTAGGGTACGCTGTCGTAGTTGCGGTAGCCAAGGGTATATTCCAGCGCGAACTCGCTTTTGCCCTTGTGGTAGCTGCCGAGCAAGTAGCCATTGACAAAACCCGTGGTCAAGGCAGACT
>JAGCOF010000017.1 GCA_017645585.1 Bacteroidales bacterium | reverse complement strand
ACCCCGATTTGGTACACCTTGCGGGCCCGCTCATACTCGTCAAGCCCCATCTGCTCCCGCTCGCGGGAATAGAGTTTGAGCAGGATGTTGGGATTGCTTTTGCTGATATAGCTCTCGCCGAGGGCGCCAGCGCCGGATGACTCGTAGTCGTTCAGATTGATTATGGTTTCGTTCATATAGCCATAGGGTTTAGTTTCAGACTGCAAAAATACAAAATAATTCCGCGTGTTTTTTATCTGCACATTCTTTCAATCAGCGCTTTATGTTGCGGATAGGCGGACAGCAATTCCTCCTTTTTCGCTAGTTCGAAGTTTCCAAAGGTGAAGGCAGGGACCACGGCGCAGCCAACGAGAGAAAATCCCTTTTTGCCCAGCAACGCTGCCGCGAACCATTGCTCGGGCTCAATGACCACCTGCATTTCGCTATTGGCAGAGAGATGATGCACGGTCAATTCGCCATCGGGGGAAATGACATAGATGTCGAGCGGGTCCCCGGCGTGGTAATACCAAATCTCTACCATATTGTGCAGCCGATGAAAGGCCGAGAAGTCCTCATCGCACAACATGTAATAGATGGTTGAAATCTGTTTTTCACCGTTTTCGTCATTGCCATAGACCTGACGATACCAACCCCCTTCGGGATGAGGCGTTAGGCCAAGTTTTTGGATATATTCTTTTGCGTTCATTTCAATCGTTCTCTTCCAGCCATTTCGCCAAAATGTCGCAGTACTTGTCGGTCTGCTCAACAAAACAGGTGTGGCGGGCGCCTTTGAAGAGCTCCCAGCGGCAGTCGTTAATGTGCTCGTAGAGCGAGGCGGCGACCACGGGGGTGCAGATGTCGCGGGTGCCGCTGCATATCAGGCAGGGCTGCTTGATTTCGCCCAGACGGTCGGTATATTCGAAATCGGAGAGGCTGCCTAGAGGTTGGTATTCGTTAAGCCCCCAACCGTAGAGGTAGGCCTCGTTGCCGGCACGTTTGGGTCGGCGCAGGCATTCGGGCGAGTGTTCGTCAACGCTGATGACGTAACGCTCATAATAGTGGTCGTTGGCGCGGAGATAGTCGAGGTCGTCCCACTTTCCGGCAGCTTCGGCGCGACGGATGGCATCCTGGTCTTCCTCCGACATATACTTGATGAGACGGTGCTGCTCGCTGGCCCAGAGCGAACTGGAGGCGAGACCTGAGGAGAGTATCGCTGACTTGACGCCTTTCGGCTGATGGTCAATGATGTAGGCGATAGCTAACATGACGCCCCATGACTGTCCAATGAGGTGAACCTGGTCGAGATGCAGGTGTTCGCGCAGGGCGATAAGCTCGTTGACCCAAGTCTCCTTGGTCCAGAGTTCGGGATGCCCGTCAAGGTAGGAGTTTCCGCAGCCGATTTGGTCATAGGTGATCACCTGCCGGCCTGTGTCGGCAATGCGGTCGAGCACTTCGAAATAGTTGTGCGTGCTGCCGGGACCGCCGTGCAGACAAAGCAGCGCCGGCTTGCTTGAGGGTTCACCGACGATACGGTAATAGGTCTGATGGCCCAGATAAGGCATGTAGCCTTCGGTGATGGGATGTTGTTTCATTGTAGAATAGCTTTTTTATTTAATGTCTTTTTATTTGCTTATTTAAACGACTCCGAATACTTGGGTGGAAGGTGTTTCCATTCGCTTCATATTCTTTTTTCAACTCTCATTTTATTAAACTTCCTTATGCGTTCCAGCATAGCGGCAGCCCAGGGGGTGTCGCCGGGCAGTTGGTAGCGGCAGTTGCCGGTGGCCGAGGGGGTGAAGAGGGTCGCAGCATTGTCGGTAAGCTGGACGGTGCCGCGTGGCGAGAGGGTAAACAGACTGTCCCCCTCAACGGCATGGATGGCTGCCATAGGGTCCCACATACGCTGGCCGGTGTTGCAGTTACATTGTAGATAGGCCTGCTTGATGGGATGCGCATCGGTCCACGAGACATCGGCGATGACCTGCTCGGGGGTGTACTCCACATTCTGTCCCACCTCCATAGGCGAGAACACCATATCGACCTCCTGCGGCCAAAGGCGGAAGAAAACCTTCGAGAATTCGATGCTTTGGGCGAAGTTGAAGTCGGGCTCCTCGGCCTCTCCGAATACACCGCCCATCACGTAAATGCACTTCACCTTGCGTCGCACAAGCTCCACGCCGTTGAGGGACGAGTAGCTGTCGGGGGCCGATTGCAGCAGCTGCGCCAGACAGGTGACAAAACCGGTGGAAACGATGCTCACCGAGTGATCGGGCTGATCGGCCAACAGGCGACGATAGAGCTGCCATCCGTCGGGCAGCTGCGAGTAGTCGTTGATGCTATAGGCAAACATCGGCTGTCCGTTGCTGTCCACCGTGGCGGCCACGTGGGCGTAGTCGATCCAGATCGGAGGGTTTTTGACACCGTTGCGGACAAGTGCAATGGGAACGTCTGAACGGCCGAAATAGGAGCCCATCACATCGGCAAAGCGGGCGTTTGCTTCCCCTTCGCGGTCCACCACAACGCCCAGCAGGCGGCATTGTCCCTGTTCCTCGTAGCGGTAGAGCATCTCGAGGGCAAAGAGATCGTCGGTTGACGAGCCGATGTCGGCATCAAGGATAACGAGCGGCACGCCCGTGTATTCATTCTGCTGCTCCTTCTGGTGGTTGTTTTTGCACGACGTCATTAGCATAGAACCGCAGATTACGGTTGCGGCGAGCTGTATGAAAAGTTTCTTCATTGTTGATTGTTGTTGTTTTATTTTCAATTCTTATCTATCATTCTCTTCCAGCCGTGTTATAAATTATCTCATTTTCCTGTGCCAAACTGCGAACCACACCGTTGCCACCACCGCTGGAGCCGCCGTGTAGAAGCCGTCAGAACCTTCCACCAGCTCGTAGCCGGGAGTGGGGGAGGCATAGAAGAACCACATACCTATCGTGGCCCAGATCAAGGCCACCAGACCTTCAGTCACCATAGCCCCGTAAAAGACACGGCGACCCAAGCGCTCCGTCTTCATGCAGCGACCCATCAAGGGACTCTGCGTGGCATGGAAGCCCGATACGGCACCGCAGGCCACGGTGATGAAGAGGGCGGGGAAGATATGGTCGGTCCAATGGGCGGGATCTGCCTTTGCGCCCATGTTGTAGAAGTGCGTCCATAACTCGGGCAGATGCGGCATCTTGACGAATAGCACCGCCGCCAGTGCCACAGCCATGAAAACCAGCGCCACGGCAAACACTGGATAAACCCTGCCGATAATCTTGTCGATGGGCAGCATCGTGGCCACGACATAGTAGGCAAAAATAATGAAAACCCACATCATGGTGTCTCCGCCAATCAGATGCAGTATCGCTGCCGGAGAGTAAACAAACACGGTGCCTCGGCCGGCGTCACGCGGTCGTCGGGGCCAAATATCCGCTCCACGAAACGCCCATAGAACAAGTAGCCCAGAATCAGGACGGCGAGGCTAATGATAAAAGTAATCATAATAGTCAGAGAGTTGCTATCTTGTGGTGGATTTGCTCGGCGAGGAAGTTAGCCACGACTTCGGGCTGGAGGCCTGTGATGTTGAGGCAGGCGTGGTAGTTGCGGGCATCGTGGCGCGAAGTTTCGGCAACGCTTTCCACAAAGTTGTCGCGCGCTTTGTCCACGTTGTCAACCACCTTGGCAGCCTCTTCGGGTGTAAGGTTTTGCTTCCGTGCGATGCGTGCAATGCGGGCATCGCGGTCGGCGAGGAGGAGCAGGTGGATGGCATTGGGGTTGTTGCGGAAGATATGGAATCCCGCACGGCCCACGATGATGCAACTCTCCTTTTCGGCCAAGTCGCGCAGAAAACGCTCTTCAGCATAATAGACGCTCTTTGGCGTGGGGTCGGCAATGGTGCCGGTTTGATGGCTGACTGCGCCAAACTGCTGGTAGAAACGGCAGAAATCGCTCCACCAGTTGGCTTTTTGGGCCTTGACGCGGTCCAATTCCTCGAGGGTGATGCCAAACTGCTGCGCCACGGCCTCAAGCATGGTGCGACCATAGACTTTAATTCCAAGTTTTTCTCCTAATAAACGGGCGATTTCGCCGCCGCCCGTGCCGCATTCGCGATTAATTGTAATAATGATATTGTTCATAATATCTGATTAATTTTGTCTGCAATAAAAAGTTGATTTTTCACTTGCGCAAAAGTACAAATTATTTTTATTGTTCTAAAACAAGTGCGTTTTTTTTGAAAAAAAGCAAGGGTGTTTGTGGAGAGAATATTTT
>JAGCOF010000016.1 GCA_017645585.1 Bacteroidales bacterium | reverse complement strand
TTCAACAATATCAGCAAGCGTGAGCGCCTCCAGGTGCAGCGCGAGCGCGCCAAGCTCGACAAGAACCTCGGTTCTATCGCCGACCTCACCCGTCTGCCCAGCGCCCTGTTTGTCATCGACATCAACAAGGAGCACATTGCCGTCGCCGAGGCCCGCCGCCTGAACATCCCCACCTTCGCCCTCGTGGACACCAACACCAACCCCGAGCTTATCGACTTCCCGATTCCCGCTAACGATGATGCTTCGAAGTCGATTGCCGCCATCCTCAAGCACATGTGCGAGGCCATCCAGGAAGGTCTGAACGAGCGTATGCTCGACAAGGACGCCCAGGCCGAGGAGGCAGAGGCCCCCGTTGAGAACGCCGAGGAGAAGCCCGTCGAGAAGAAGACTCGCGCCCGCCGTCCCCGCAAGAGCGACGACGCCCCCAAGGCCGAGAAGGTCGCCGAGGCCAAACCCGAGGAGCCCAAGGCTGAATAATTATTAACGATAAAGAAAGGAACAACAATATGGCAATTACCGCTTCACAGGTTAACGAGCTCCGCAAACTCACCGGTGTCGGCATGATGGACTGCAAGAAGGCCCTCGTCGAGACCGATGGTGATATGCAGAAAGCTATCGAACTCCTCCGCCAGAAAGGCCAGAAGATGGCCGCCAAGCGCGCCGACCGCGACGCCAACGAAGGCTGCGTCCTCGCCAAGACCACCGGCAACTACGGTGCCCTCATCATGGTGAGCTGCGAGACCGACTTCGTCGCCACCAACGCCGGCTTCGTCGACTTCACCAACAGCATCATCGATGCCGCCATGGCCAAGCACCTCACCTCCAAGGAGCAGGTGCTCGACATGGACCTCAACGGTGCCAAGGTCAGCGATGCCATCACCGACCAGATTGCCAAGATTGGCGAGAAGATCGAGCTGGCTCACTTCGAGACCATCGAGGCCGAGAAGGTCTACGCCTATGTCCACCCGGGCAACCGTATGGCTTCCATCGTTGGACTGAACAAGGCCGGTTTCGACCAGGTCGGTCACGACATCGCCATGCAGGTCGTCGCCATGCGTCCTGTGGCCCTCGATGCTGCCAGCGTGCCCCAGGAGATTAAAGACGCCGAGCTCCGCGTGGCCATCGAGAAGACCAAGGAAGAGCTCGTCGGCAAGGCCGTTGAGGCTGCCCTCCGCAAGGCCGGCATCAACCCCGCCCACGTCGACAGCGAGGAGCACATGGCCTCCAACATGGGCAAAGGCTGGATCACTGAGGAGCAGGTCAACCAGGCCCGCCAGATCAAAGAGCAGGTCGCTGCCGAGAAGGCCGCCCAGCTCAGCGAGCAGCAGATCAACCAGATTGCCAACGGCCGTCTGAACAAGTACTTCCAGGAGAACACCCTCATGGAGCAGGAGTACATCATGGAAGCCAAGGTGAAGGTCAAAGACTTCATCGCCAAGGCCGACAAGGACCTGAAGTGCACCGGCTTCAAGCGCCTCGAACTTGGCGCCTAAGCCTAAACACAATAAAAAAAGAAAGCGCGTCCGGCAATGCCAGACGCGCTTCTTTTTTTATCGGACAATGACTTTCACACCGTCTTTCTCAAATTTCTGCCACGATGGGTTAGCCTCAAATAGTTCTTCATCCAAAATCCCTATCATCTGATGATTTATCTCAATGGCTTCCGATTCGGTTGGGTCATAAACAAATCTGATAGGTGCGAGTATTGTGTCGGCAGAATAATGTGTTTCGGCTATAGTATCTATTCGAATGGTATTATAAGTAATCTCTAACGAGTAATTGCCTTGCGGTACTTTAATCTGGAACACACCATCAAAGTCAGTCACACCTGTTGCAACGGTTTTATGCCCGACAAGATGTTTTCTTTTTTCCATAACTCTAACATATACATATGGCCACGGTTCTCCAGATTTGGCTTCTATCACTTTACCTTGAATAGTGATAATGCTATCCGATACACGTGCCGACTCACTGACAACAGATGGTGTCCCTTGTGGCAAAACCGGAATACTCTCTTTAGCCTGAGCGTTGGCGGCGAGACCTAGTGCGAGGCCAGCGACGGTAGCTACTTTGCCAATGCGCAGGCGGTCGGCGAGGGCGTTCTCCAGATAGCGCACCTCGGCTTCGCAGCGCGGACACGTGCCGCGGCACTCGCCCTTGTAGGTACACTCCTCCACCTCCAGAGGAATATTATTCTCCTCCGCGATGCGCTTGCGGACTTCCTTCAGCTGGTTGCAGATGTTCTTCCCGTGTGACATTGCCTGATTTTGACTGCAAAGATACGACATTTTCTCCATGTGACAAAATTTTTGTATCTTTGCACGCTGAAAACTATGGCGAAGAAACAGAAATACTACGTTGTGTGGCAGGGCAAGAAGCCGGGCATCTACACCGACTGGGACGAGTGCAAGGAGCAAGTCGTGGGCGTGCAGGGGGCGCAGTACAAGGGCTTCGACAGTATGGCCGAGGCTGAGGCGGCGATAAAGCTGCCGTATAGCAGTGTGGTGAAAGTGGAAAGCGGAAAGTGGAAAGTGGAAAGTGGGAGTCACTCGGCACTCGTCATCGACGAGAACGGCATGACCGCCGTGAAGCCCGGCACCACCAACCCGCCCGTGCTCGACGCGTTGGCCGTCGACGCTGCCTGCAGCGGTAACCCGGGCGTGATGGAGTACCAGGGCATCTATATCCCCACGCGCACCCGTGTCTTCCACTACCGCGCCGAGAAGGGCACCAACAATATCGGCGAGTTCCTCGCCATCGTGCATGGACTCAGCTACCTCAAAAAACACCACCTCAACCAGATTATCTATAGTGACAGCGTCAACGCCATCAGCTGGGTGCGCCAGAAGCAGTGCAAGAGCAAGCTGGTGGAGGATGCCAGCACTGCCGAGCTGTGGGACTATATCCACCGCGCCGAGGCCTGGCTGCACAACAACACCTACACCACCGAGATACGTAAGTGGGACACCGACCATTGGGGCGAAATCCCCGCAGACTTTGGACGCAAATGAATACCCGGAACCTTCGCTTTAAGTCCAATTGTATCAGGGACATTGTCAGCCTCTACCATGAGGAGTTGGATGCCCTGTATGGCAGCGGCGAGGTCTCTGTCTTCTGTGAGATGCTTTTCGAGGCGTTCCTCGGTTGGGATAAGGTGCGGCTGCTGACCTCCAAAGAGCAGACCATCGACCAGAGCGACCTGCTGCGTTTCCATTGGGCGTTGGAGGACCTCAAACAGCATCGCCCTATCCAACATATCATCGGCTACACCGACTTCTGCGGCTGCTGTATCGCCGTCAGCCCAGACGTGCTTATTCCCCGTCCCGAAACCGAGGAAATGGTAAATTGGGCACTCAATAATTACACCATTGACCATTCACCATTCACCTTTCTCGACCTCTGCACCGGCAGTGGATGTATTGCCATTGCGCTGAAGAAGGCCTTCCCGCAGGCCGAGGTGACGGCGGTGGATGTGTCGGACAAGGCATTGGAGATGGCCAGGAAGAACGCCAAAAGTAACGGCACCGAGATAAACTTCCTTCAGACCGACCTCCTCGCCACCAACTACCAATTACCAACTGCCAACTGCCAACTTATCATCTCCAATCCTCCGTATGTCCGCGATAGCGAGCGCGCAGCCATGCAGCCCAACGTGCTGGACTATGACCCTGCGCTGGCCCTCTTCGTGCCCGATGACGACCCGCTACGGTTTTATAGGGCAATTGCCCAGATAGCAAGAAAAAGTCTGAGAAAGGAGGGCCTGCTGGCGGTGGAGATAAACGAAGCCCTTGCTGAGGAGACTTGCGTTTTGCTGAAAGAACAGGGCTTCAGCCCTGAGGTCCATGAGGACTTCCGGGGCAAGCCGCGCTGGATTAGCGCTGTTTGGAATCCATGAGAATGGTGACGGGCCCGTCGTTGACCAGCGCCACCTGCATGTCGGCGCCGAAGACGCCGGTCTCTATCTTCTTGCCAAAGAGTTCCTGTAGTTTGGCCACGAATTTCTCATACATCGGCACCGCAAAGTCGGGCTTGGAGGCGTGGATATAACTGGGTCGGTTGCCTTTCTTGGTGGAGGCCATAAGGGTGAACTGACTGACCACCAGGATACCGCTGCCGGCCACCTCCGTTATCGGTACATTCATCACCCCCTCGTTGTCGTCGAAGATACGCATATTGATGACTTTTCGGCAGAGGTATTCGATATCCTCGTCGGTGTCCTCGTCGCAAATGCCCACGAGTATCAGCATACCCTGGCCTATCTCACTATGCACCTGGCCAGCGATGGTGACCGATGCCTCGTGTACCCGTTGAATAACAATCTTCATGGCTCAATAATGGTCAGTTTGGCGAACTTGAGCATCAGCTGCTTCTGGCCGACGCCCTCGAAGAAGACCGTGGCCTTGCGCGAGTCGGCAACACCCTCAATGTTTAACACCTGGCCGACGCCGAACTTCTCGTGCTGCACCTTCATGCCAGGCATAATGGCGTTGATTTCCGCTGGCGAGTTGGCCACCGCCGGCCCATGGATTACGTGTGTCTTTTGCTCCAGCTTCTTCTTCGGCACGACAGGCTGCTTGCCAACATTGAAGAAGGCGCTCGGCAGGGTGCCAGCCTGTGGGTATGACTGCCTCCGTGGCATCTCGATATACTTCGGGTCAATCTCCTCCACAAAGCGGCTCACCTCGCCCCCCAGTCGCTGCCCGTTGTTGAAGCGCGTCTGTGCATAGCTGAGGGTTACCTGCTTTTCGGCGCGTGTCACGGCCACATAGAACAGCCTTCGCTCCTCCTCCAGCTCGGCGCGCGTGGCGGCCAGGAACGAGGGAAACAACTGCTCCTCCATGCCGACTACATAGACATAGGGGAACTCCAAGCCTTTGGCGGCGTGGATGGTCATCAGGCTCACTTTGTTGGCATCCTTGTCCTTGTCTTTGTCCTCGCTGGTGTAGAGCAGCACCTGCTGCAGGAACTCATCCAGAGTCCGGAATTCGGAGTTCGAAGTTCGGAGTTCATTGTCGTTAGGTAACTCCGAACTATCCTCGCAGAATTCCTGCACGCCGTTGAGCAACTCTTCGATGTTCTCGATGCGCTCGGCACTTTCGGCATCGTCTTCCTCGCGCAGCGCTTTGAGGATGCCGCTACCGTAGACAATCTGCTTGGCCAGCGTGAAGGCGTCGGTGGTGGGTACCTGGGCCCCGAAGCGCTTCACCAGATAGACGAAGTCGGTAATCTTCTGTACCGTGCCGCTGGTGAGGCCCAGGCCGAAATCGGCAATATTCTCCAGCACCGTCCAGATGCTTACGTCGTTGTCGGCTGCCGCCACACGTATCTTGTCCATCGTCGTCTGTCCGATGCCGCGGGCAGGGTAGTTGATGATGCGCACCAGGCTCTCGTCGTCGTGCGGGTTGACGGCGAGGCGCATATAGGCCAGCACGTCTTTCACCTCGCGGCGACCGTAGAAGCTGATGCCCTGGTAGACGCGGTAGGGGATGTTCATCTTGCGCAGCGCGTCCTCCACCGAACGCGAGAGTGAGTTCTGTCGGTAAAGCACTGCGAAGTCGCGGTATTCGGCCTCCTCGCCCAGCCGTGTGTCCTGTATCGAGTCGGCCACCCGCATGCCTTCGTCCTTCTCGTCGTCGCAGCGCAGTAGGCGTAGGCAACGCCCGTCGGCGTTGTCGCTCCACAGCTCTTTCTCTATCTGGTCGCGGTTGTGGCCGATGATGCTGTTGGCTGCCGCCACGATGGTCTTGGTCGAGCGGTAGTTCTGCTCCAGCTTGAAGAGCTGCATCTGTGGGTAATCGCGCTTGAAGTTGAAGATGTTTTGTATATTGGCGCCACGGAAGGCATAGATGCTCTGTGCATCGTCGCCCACCACGCAGATGTTCTGGTGGCGTGCTGCCAGCTTCTTGACGATGAGATACTGTGCGAAGTTGGTGTCCTGATACTCGTCCACCATGATGTATTGGAAGCGCTGTTGGTATTTCAGCAGCACGTCGGGAAAGTCGCGCAGCAGGATATTCATGTTGAACAGCAGGTCGTCGAAGTCCATCGCGTTGCTGTTGTGCAGGCGCTGGTCATACATCTGGTAGATGGTGCCTATGGCGGGTCGCTTGGCGTCTATGTCGGTTTGGTAGATTTCGGGGTTCTCCATGTATTCCTTCGGCCCCAGCAGGTTGCTCTTGGCCATCGAGATGCGGCCCATCACATAGCTGGGCTTGTAGGCCTTGGGGTCGAGGTTCAGTTGTTTGACAATCTGCTTGATGGCGGCCTTGCTGTCGTCGGTGTCATAGATGGTGAAGCTGTTGGTATAGCCCAGCTTGTTGCCGTCGCTGCGCAGCAGGCGTGCGAAGACCGAGTGGAAGGTGCCCATCCACAGGTTGCGTGCTTCCGGACCCACCAATTTGATAATACGCTCCTTCATCTCGCCGGCGGCCTTGTTGGTGAAGGTCAGTGCCAGGATATGGAAGGGGTCCACGCCCTGCTCCACGAGGTGCGCAATGCGGTAGGTCAGCGTGCGTGTTTTGCCGCTGCCGGCGCCGGCGATTATCATCACAGGCCCTTCGGTGCATTCGGCCGCTTCGCGTTGCGGTTCATTCAGTTGTGCCAATAACTCGCTCACAATAACACTGTTTTGTCTTGATGCCGATGGAAAATATATCTGCAAAGATACGCAAAAAAGGCGGAATGGAGGAAATTTTTTTTAGAGGAGGAGAAGGGTGTGAGGAGTGAGCGGGGAGGGAAGGGGAGTGAAATGGGAGTGAGGAGGGAGTGAATGGGGAGTGAATGGGGAGTGAATGGGGAGTGAATGGGGAGTGAATGGGGAGTGAATGGGGAGTGAATGGGACGATACCTTTATGTTGACAATAATGTCTATAATACATTTGTCCCACTCATTCCTCGCTCACTCCTTTCTAATTCAACACACTCCTCCACCGCCGCAAGCGGCGGTCCCCAGCCACCCCACATGCTCCGCCCGACATGCCACAGGCATGTCTCTTCCTAACTTAGGGGAGGAGCTAAATAGTACAGCTCTCTCCTAATCAATTCTCTTTCACTCCTCACTCACTCCATTTTCACTCCCCCTTCACTCCTCCTTTCACTTCCCTTTCACTCCACCTCTCACTCCTCATTTTCACTCCCCCTTCACTCCCCCTTTCACTCCTCCTTTCACTCTATTTTCACTCCCCTTTCACTCCCCTCTCCCTATCAAAACAGCGACGGGGCGGCCTGAATAGGTCGCCCCGTCTGCTGTTGGATTAAAGTAGCGTTACTTCACAATCAGCTTGCGGATGGCGGTGGTGTTCTCGCCCGTGATGCGGACGAAGTAGGCACCCTGGGCCATACCGCCCAAGTCGATGGTGAGTTTGTCGACAGCCTTCTCGCTGAACACCGTGCGACCGTTCATGTCCACGATGGTCACGATGGCCTCACCCTGGATGCCGTCGACGGTCACCGTCGTGTTGGCGGGGTTCGGGTAGAGGTTGATGAGGCTGCTGTTGACGTCGTCAATGCCGGTGATGGTAACCTGGGTCTGACCAGCCTGGGCCGAACGCTGACCGTCGCAGTAGGCAAAGACATAGATGTCGTATGTCTCGCCTTGCGCAAGGCCGGTGATGGTGGCATTGGTCGTGCCGTTCTCCACGACAACCGAGTCAGCACCGGTGGTGAAGTCTTCGAGGTACCACAGCACGTGGTATTCGTTGGCGCCGGAGCCTTCCCAAGTCACAATGGCGGTGTGGCCGTTGGCCACAGCTTCCACATTGGTGGGAGGCAGACAGGCGGTGGTGGTCAGCGTAGCGGTCGTGTCGCACCACACGGTGTCGATGCCGCCGCAGACGGAAGCCACACTGATAGTGTAGGTCGTGGCAGCGTAGAGGCCGCTGACGTTGCACATCGG
>JAGCOF010000015.1 GCA_017645585.1 Bacteroidales bacterium | reverse complement strand
GGTAGAGCACGACCTTGCCAAGGTCGGGGTCGCGAGTTCGAGTCTCGTTTTCCGCTCCAAAAAGAGAGTAGATTGACATGATGCACGGCAATATCAAAGTCCATGTTCAACGCCTTCATGCTAATCAGTGACAGTGAAGGCCGATGAGGTTGCCGGGAAACACAAGCGAGAGAAAAAGGTAAATGTCTTGGTAGCTCAGCTGGTAGAGCAATTGACTCTTAATCAATGGGTCCAGGGTTCGAATCCCTGCCAGGACACCAAATCGCGGGGTGTAGCGCAGTTGGCTAGCGCGCCACGTTCGGGACGTGGAGGCCGGAAGTTCGAGTCTTCTCACCCCGACAAAGCACCGCCGCCTACGCCACTTTAGCTCAGTTGGTAGAGCAACGCATTCGTAATGCGTAGGTCCGCGGTTCGAGTCCGCGAAGTGGCTCAAAACGAACAGAAAGCAGAACATGGTGTTCTGCTTTTTTTATTTATTATCAAACAACAAAACAACAAAAAATGGTAAGACAGTACGAAACCGTTTTCATTGCAACTCCCGTTTTGTCTGAAGAACAGATGAAGGAAACGGTAAAGAAGTACACCGACCTGCTCAAGAGCAAAGGAGCAGAGATCGTGTACGAGAACAATTGGGGCATGCGTAAGCTGGCCTATCCCATCCGCAAGAAAACCACCGGCTTCTATTATCTGATAGAGTTCAAGGCCGAGGGTAACGTCATCAACGACCTCGAGGTCGCCTACAAGCGTGACGAGCGTCTGCTCCGCTTCCTGACCGTCAGTCTGGACAAGCACGCCGTGGCCTACAACGAGAAGAAGCGCGCCAAAAAGGCCGAGGCCGCCGCAACCGTCGAAGCTCCTGCCGAGGCTTAAATGTTTAACCGTTAAAAAAGAAGATTACAATGGCTAACGAAAGCGAAATCAAATATCTGACTCCCATCGCCGTGGAGACTCAGCGTAAGAAATACTGCCGCTTCAAAAAGCTCGGTATTAAATATATTGACTACAAGGATGCCGACTTCCTGCTGAAGTTTGTCAACGAGCAGGGCAAGATTCTGCCCCGTCGCATCACCGGCACCTCGAACAAGTACCAGAAGAAGGTCTCGCAGGCCATCAAGCGCGCCCGTCATATCGCCCTGATGCCCTACGTCGCCGATTGTCTCAAATAATAATAGGAGGATAGATAGATGGAAATCATACTGAAACAAGATGTGGCCAACTTGGGCTACAAGGACGAAATCGTCAAAGTGAAGAACGGCTATGCCAACAACTATCTTCTTCCTAAAGGAATGGCCATCATCGCCACTCCCGTGAACAAGAAGATCCACGCCGAGAACCTGCGCCAGCGCGCCCACAAGGAGGAAGCTCTCCGTAAGAACGCTGAGACCCAGCAGGCTGCCCTCAACGGCAAGACTGTGAAGATCATCGTTAAGGTTGGTGAGAATGGTCAGCTCTTCGGTGGTGTCAACAACATCATGGTTGCCGAGGCACTCAAGGAGCAGCACAACTACGATGTGGACCGTAAGGACATCGTTGTCGAGACCATCAAGGCCGTTGGCAACTATACCGCCAAGGTCAACGTTTACAAGGAGATCAAGGCTGAACTCAACCTCGAGGTTGTCGCCGAATAATCCTTTCTAAAGACATGATAAAGAAAGCATCCACTCCTCGGTGGGTGCTTTCTTTTTTACTTGCTTGCGAAAAAAAAGCTACTCATTCAGGAATATTTTGTATTTTTGCATCGTCGTTTCTACCGTAAAAGGGTATCTCAATGGCCAGGACTTTCATATTGTGCCGTCTACATTTCCATCAATGGTGGCAATGGATGTTTCTGTGCTTGATGCTGGTCACCTCTTTTGCATCGCCTGCCCAATGCCCGGCCAGGACGACACAAGGTGCTGATTTCTGGGTGATGTTTTTGTCAAATACTGATCCACAAAACAGTCTTTCACTTATTGTTGCCGGTGAATATGCCAACACGCTCATTCATATATACAACCATAATACACAGTGGGACACGGTGGTTGGACTGCCTGACGGCGGCGTCAAGAGGATACCCATCTCGCATGCCAATGGTCATTCAAACAACCAAGGCACAACCAATACGGGCGGACTCCATATCACCTCGACCCAGCCTATCTCGCTTTATGCTTCCAATTTCAGGATGTCATCCTACGACATAACCACTATCTTGCCCACAGCCGCCCTGGGAACCAGCTACATGGTGCAGACATATGCGGAAGAAGGGTTTCCTGAGGAAGAGATTGGTTTTGTGGCCACGGAGGACAGCACCGAGATTACTGTCAGTTTTCGACAATCCACAGAGACAACACAGGTCACTCTGCAGCGGGGCCAAAGTCACCAGATTAGAAGGGGGTCCCTTTCAGGAACTACCATAATATCCAATGGCAAGCCATTTGCTGTGTTTCAGGGGCATAGGTGCACCACGGTGGGGGCATGCGATGCTTGTGACCATCTCTATGAGCAGGTGCTTCCGGAAAAGATATGGGGAAAGCAGTTTATGCTCATCCCCACCATTGGTCGCACCGACGGTGACATTGTTAAAGTTACTGCATTGGAAGACTCCTGCACGCTTACATTGGACGGAGAGGGGCTTGCCACCCTTTCGGCCGGAGAGAGTTTCGAATTCACACTTCCCAGCACGAATGTCAAAATGCTCCGCGCATCAGAGGCTGTGCTGGCTTGCCTCTATCTCAAAGGGGGCAATTGCTCCATTGACAGCATCAGCGACCCCTCTTCTGTTATCATTCCTCCTGTGGAGCAAGGACTGCAGCGTGTTACGTTTGCCGCCACCAATACCGAAACAACCACCCAGCACTACACCAATATAGCTGTTAACAACGCCGATGTCTCTTTTATGGAATTGGATGGCAACTCCATAGCCTCTGCTTTTACGGCAACCTCCGGCAACTATAGTTATGCGCAGTTGGAGGTGTCGCCGGGCTTGCACACGCTCTCAAATGCCAACGGTCCTTTTGTGGCTTATTTCTACGGCCTTGGTATTGCTGAAAGTTACGCCTACATTGCAGGCATGGCAACCATTGATTTGTCCTATCGTTTGTATTGTGAAGACGACCATACCAGTGGATTTGCGGTGCAGCATATTTATTGCCAAGGCGATACCGGACACTTCGCTCTTACTCCTTTCGAGATGCAGGTGAGGGGTGATTGGATGGTTGATTCGCAACTTGTGGCTTATGACACCGGTAGGTTTAGTTATGTGTTTGATACTCCCGGAATGCACATCATATCATCAATCTATGGTGTCTGTGATACTCTTTTTGCACGAGTCTTTGTCCACCCTGCCTATGATATCCTTGACGTTGATACAATTTGCTTCAATAGCATCTATCAGTGGCAAGGGCTTACCATTGATAGTACGGGACTCTATAGTCGGACGTATCAGAGTGTTCATGGCTGTGATTCCACACAGTGGCTTGATCTTTATGTCATTCCGCGTCCGCAGGTGGTTGTCAACCAGCACGTAGACTGCCATAACGGCACTTGCCTTCTCGAGCTGGACCTTGCTGAAGCCGCCGGGAGTTCCGTCCATTGGAGCTCTTCGCCTACTGACACGCTTCTTCAGGGTCATGAGGAAGACCTCTCTGTTACCGTCATGCCCCGGGGCAGCCTGACGGTCTATCAACTCGAAGTCGACTATCGCTGCCCGTTTACCGAGATCATCGCCCTTACTCCTGTGGAGTGGCCCAAGGCCGATTGGGAGATACACCCAACAATACTCACCAATGAGCAGCCTTGGTTCGATGCCAACGACCTAAGCAAGGATGTAGACAGCCGGCAATGGATTGTCGACGGGCATCCTCTTGCCACCACCCAGGCTCACCTCCGATATACTGCCCTTCACAATGTTGATAGTGTCCAACTCATGCTTGTCGTTGAGAAAAGCACCTGCACAGACACCCTTCGACAGACCCTACCTTTCAGCCACTCGGCAGTGTGGGCTCCAAGTGTCTTTTCTCCCGGTGCCGAAAACAACAACCGCTTCGTCGTTGTCATCAACGAAGGGGTGGCAGAGGACTTTTATGTCTACAACCGTAGCGGAGTGTTGGTGGCACAACTCGCAGGGACCACACCTGAATGGGACGGCACCCATCAGGGTGTTCCATGCCCGCAGGGAACCTATGTGTGGTACCTTCGCTACCGACGCAATGACAACCCCGACCAACTTCATACCCTCACCGGCACTGTTACACTGCTTAGGTAAACCGTCATGGATCCGACATTTCTTTTGCCTTTCTTTTACCGTTCTTTGGTCGTTCTTTGCTTTTTTCCAAAGAACGACCAAAGAACACCCACTGTTCTACAAAGGAAAGGTCGGTGTTTAACTGCTGTTTAACTACAATCTGTAGTTAAACAGCATGAAGGGACGGGGTTGGATTTTTTTTATTAGGCTTGCAATAATTATGCAATAAGGCGCACTAAATATTATTACTATATATGCGAACCATGAAATATAACAGTGGTATCTTGTTGAGAGCATTGCTATTGGGAGTGATGCTGATTGGAATGTCGGCGATGGTTGATGCGCAACCTGGCGGTCCGGGCGGCCCTCCTCCGGGTGGCGGGTTCCCTGGTGGGCGTCCTCCAATGGGCAAGCGCCCCCCGATGGGTGACTGGAATCGCATGGGTGATGACCAGAAGGCCCAGCAGGTGAAGCAGAAGAAGAAAGTGAAAGAGGGCGATACCTTCAAAGTGGTGGGTTCGTTGCGCGATTCCGTGAGTGGCGAGTTCCTTGCCTTTGTCAATGTGGCGGTGCTTGACTCGGCCGACACGAGTTTCATTAAAGGAGCTTCTACCAACTTCGACGGCCTCTTTGAGGTGACCGAGATACCCGCAGGAGCCTATCTGCTGCGTGTAAGCGCCATTGGTTACCAGAACGTTCTCATCCCCTTCAATGTGACCAACAATACCGCCCTGGGCACCCTGCGTCTCAAGCCTGGCGCCACCACCCTCAAGGAGGTGAGCATCACAGCCGAGAAGCCCCTCTATGCCATGGACGGCGAGAAGATGATCTACAACGTCAGTGAGGACCCCAGCATACAGACAGGTACTACCGAGGATGCCCTGCAGAACGCTCCCGGTGTGGAGGTGGATGTGGAGGGCAATATCACGCTGCGCGGAGTGTCGAGTGTGGAAATCTGGATCAACGACAAGCCCTCGAAACTGACCGAAGAGAACCTGAAGACCTACCTGCAGACCCTGCCGGCCAACGCCTTGGCGCGCATCGAGGCCATCACCAACCCCTCGGCCAAGTATGCCACCGATGCAGAGGCTGTTATCAACATCGTTACCTCAGCCCATATCAAAAGCAACCAATTCATTTCCTTTGGCGTCAACGGCGCCACCCAGCCTTTCGTCAGCCCGTGGGTGAGCTATATGTGGGCCAAGGAGAAGTTGAGCATTAACTTTTTTGCCAGCGGCCGCTACAGTTACCGTGAGAACACCACAGAGAGCTGGTCGCTCATGCGCGAGGCCACCCCGACGGGCCCTGGCGATACGACGATGAAAGACACCACCTTCCTGCACTCGCTCAACAATAGCTACAGCGGCAACTTCTTCTTGGGCATCAACTATGAGGTTGACTCCATGACTGAACTCTCGTTCGATGCCGGTGGTTTCTACAACAACAACGGCAGTTCGTCGGATAGTTGGCGCGGACAGACCTTCTACTTGGCCACCGGCGACAGCCTGACCAACGATACCACTCTCAGCCGTAGCGGTTCCGACTCCTACAACGCCCACGTGGGTGTCGATTATACCAAGAAGTACGACCAGGAGGGGCATAACTTGCGTGTCGGGGCCAATGCCCGTTTCTCGCACAACGCCAGTGAGCAGTGGTACAACCGTATGTACGACACCTATACCGACCGCAACGAGCACCGCCTGTTGTTGACCAACAATTACAACTATGGTGCCAGCTTCGATGCCCGATACAACCGCCCTTATTCCAAAGACGGCGAGATGAGCTATGGCTTGCGTGCCGATGTGGGAATGATGAATAATGACTACCTGCGCTATAACGACACGCTACGCGTTGTCAAGGATTTGCTGCGCACCTACCACTTTACCGGTCGCGATGCTACGGTCAATGCCGATGTCAATTGGACCCACCGCTGGGGTGGTTTCACATTGAGCAGTGGCCTTGGTGTGGGCTTGGAGAACAGCTACTACCAATATGATAGCCAGATGGACTTTGCCGACACCGGCGAGATTACCTATCCTGTATTCCGTCCGTCGGTGCATCTCACCTACCGCACTGAGGATATGCACAACTTCAAGCTCAACTACTCGATGCGCATGCGTACCCCTGGCGAGGAGGACCTCAGCAAATTCCGTCGCTATAGCGCTGACCGTGACAGTTACAGTACCGGCAACATCAACGGCCTCACTCCCAGCTATACCCATAGTGTCGAGGCTGGTTGGCAGAAGTTCTTCGAGCGTTTTGGCAACATCGGAGTGGAGGCCTACGGTCGTTGGAGCGAGTCTGAAATCAGTTCGCTTGAGGACCGCAAAGAAGTGGGTGAGGATGAGTACCTGTATGACCGCATTGTGGAGTATTCCATACCCTATAATATGGGCTACTCGTGGCGCTATGGTGCGAGTCTCAATATGACTTACCGCCCGACGGGCTTCTTCAATGTGCGCCTCTATGCCAATGCCTATAACTATGGTTGCCACCTCGACGATTATAAGGGAAAGCCTTATGACAACGATATGTGGTCATACAGTGTGCGTGTCAATGCATGGACCAAGATATTCAACCAATACCAGATTCATGTTTCGGCCAACTACAACTCGCCCACACTTAGCCTGATGAATGTGCGCAAGGCCCGCTATTCACTCAATATGGGTGTGCGCAGCGACTTCTTCAAGCGCAAATTGTCGGTCTTTGTCAATGTGCAGGATATCTTCAATTGGGGCGGACGCTATGGCTCGGGCTCGGAGAATACCAACCCGTACTACATCAGCAACAGCACTAACAAGATGGTCAACAGCACCTATGTATCGGCTGGCATCACGTTGCGCTTCGGTAAGATGGAACTCGAAAGGAACGCCAAAGAAGGCGAAAACGAGACCGGAGACAGCTTGTAATAGGTGAAAAAGAGAAAGCGAAAAGTGAAAATTTGTTCGTTGCAACTATCTGATTTTCACTTTTCGCTTTTCGCTTTTCGCTTTTCGAGAAAAAAATATTTGGTCAGTTTCGGAAAAGTTAGTACTTTTGCACCCGCTTTTCGAGAGGAAAGCACACAAGAAATACCGATTGTCCTATGGTGTAACGGTAGCACATCTGACTCTGGATCAGCTTGTCTTGGTTCGAATCCAGGTAGGACAACTTGAAGGCACCCAACAAGGGCGCCTTTCTTTTTTTGCCCAAGCCGTACGTTTTTTACTTGCTGTGTCGGTTTTTTTTCGTAATTTTGCATTTCCAAATACATAAATAAATGAAAAGGACAATCCTTATCCTCTCGTTGTTGGCGGTCTGCGTGGTGAATGGCAAGGCCCAGGACAACGCCCTGCCAGGCAAGTATGCAGGCAGCAACACCGTCACACTGTTTGATTCGACAGGTGTCTATATGGAAGGGTCGGGTCTCAGCCATGTACTGACACACAAGTGCATCCGCATGTTCAGCTATGCGGGCTGTGCACGATGGAGCACCTACAAGATTGATTACGACCCCCTGTCGGCTTATTGTGAGATTACCCACGTGCTGGTGCACCGTGCCGCTACGGGCAAGACCGATACGCTGGTGTGGCCTGGTCGCGAAGGCAATGTGCCCGTGTATGACTATGTGGCACCGGCCCGCATGATTTATTGGGGTGCCAGCCAGAAGATGGTCGAGGTGGGCCACTTGGACCTCAACGACCGCCTGGAGGTGTGGACCTATAAGAAGGGCTATACCTATGCTTTGTTGGCTGATGAGCTGCCCTCGCTCAACGGCACCTTCGCCGCCCTGCCAGAGGACGACGCACGCTATGTGCCCCCAATGAAAGGCCATTACTATGATATCGTGCCTTTCTGGAGCGATGAGCCCGTACAGAAGAAGGTCTATCAGTTGAATATCCTCGATAACAAGACTCTGCAGTACAAGGTTTACAATGGCAATCTTGAAGTGCGCCGCGAGGCCGCCGACGAGGAGGGCCGCAGCCTCTACACCTTCCAGAACAAGGAGGATATTATGCCCCTCAAGCGTGAGCCTCGTGCCTTGGCCAACAACGATATGCAGTGCAAACTCTTGCTCAGCACCAGCCCCGATTGGCAGGCCAAGAGCCGCTGGTTCTATGGCGTAAACGAAGACTATGGCTCGTTCAAGGCTACGCCTGCTGTGCAAAAGAAGGTCAACGAGCTGTTGCGTGGTGCCAAGGACGAGATGGACAGTATCGGCCGCTTGACCCATTGGGTGGCCGACAATATCCGCTATGCCGGTATCTCGATGGGCGAGGGCGAAGGTTTTACGCTCCACAATGCCGAGATGAACTTCACCGACCGCTGCGGTGTGTGCAAGGACAAGGCTTCCACGCTCATCGGCTTCCTGCGTGCCGCAGGCTTCAAGGCCTATGCCGCCATGACGATGGCCGGTGAGCGCATTGACCGCATTCCGGCCGACCAATTCAACCACTCGGTTTGCGCCGTGCAGCTGCGCGACGGCTCGTTCCGCATGCTCGACCCCACATGGGTGCCCAATGTGCGTGAGTTGTGGAGCAGCGCCGAGCAACAGCAGGGCTACCTCATCGGCACCGCCGAAGGCTGCGACCTGATGGAGACTCCCATCTCGCCTGCCGAGAACCACTACATACGTATCAGCGGCGAGAGCGCCATCGACAAAGAAGGAACCCTTACAGGCACCATTAGTATCACTGCCGAGGGCCAGAGCGATGCCTCGGTGCGTGGCGTCTTCAGTGCCCGCCAGAGCGAGTGGCGCCGCAACCTTGAGCTGGAGTTACTGCGCATTGCTCCCAGTGCCGAAATACTTGACATCCAATACACCGACCCCGACCGTTACCTTGAGCAGCCGGTGAAGATTACCTACAAATACCGCATACCCGACTATGCCGTTGTCAGCAAGGATGTGATTGAGTTCATCCCCCTCACGGCCCGCAACTTCTACCAGCGCGCCATGGGCCACCTCTTCTTCAACTTCAATCAGGAACAGCGCACGCAACCCTTCAGCGACCGCTGCTCGCGCCTGGTGGACATCCGTGAGACCGTCACCCTGCCGTTTACACCGTCGAAGTTCCACTATCCGATGGTGGACGGCATTGCCGACCCCGCCGCCGCGTTTGGTTGTGGCTTCCAGATGGAAGGCAACAAGCTGACCTTCGGTGAGCAGGTTGTCTTCAGCAAGCGCCTCTACGAGGCCCAGGATTGGATGCCTTTCCGTGCCGCCGCCATGAACCAGCTGAAAGTGGCTGAAACTCCCGTGATATTGACCAAATAAAGATTGACTGTTATGAAAAAGATATTTCTCGTTGCCATAGCAACACTTCTTTGCACCCCCATGTTCGCCCAGCAGCCCGACGCAGTGTTCAAACTGCTGCGCCAGGAGTGGACCGTCAACGCCGACGGCACCAGCGACTACCACTACCGCCATGAGGTGCAGATACTGCGCAACCGCGCCCTTACGGCCTACGCCGACAAGGGCGAGACCTTTGTGGTCTACAATCCCGACCTGGAGGAGCTGACCGTCAATGAGGTGTATACCATTCAGAAGGACGGCACCCGCGTCAATATGCCGCAGAACGCCTTCGTCTACCAGCTGCCCTCGCAGTGTGCCGATTGTGGCCGTTTCAACCACCTGCGTGAGCTGGCCATGATACACACCGGCATGGAGCTGGGCTGCACCATTGTTGTGGACTACACCATCCATCGCCAATACAGCCTGTTGAACCAGACGCTCTGCCTCGTGCGCGAGTGTCCCGTCGAGCGGCTGGAGGTCAGCGTCAAGGTGCCCGAAGGACAGGAACTGAACGTGAAGCTCAGCGACCCCGAGGTGTTCGTTTTCAAGCCCACGGTCGAGCAGACCGCTACCACCTATAGCCTCAAGGCCATCAATGTGCCGCAGACCTATATTGACAGCTACCTGCCTGCCTGCGAGAGACTCTATCCTATGCTGCACTTCTTCAACGGCACGCCCGAGTTCCTGCCCGCCTTCAATAGCAACGGCCTCAAGGAAGCCGAGGTGGCTGCCTATCAGCAGACCACGGGTGAGAGCCCGTTGAAGGACGTCGCCGCCGTGCGCAACTTCGTGGTTGACAATATCCACCTCAACGACCTCGACCCCGCCATGCTGGGCTACCTTCACTCCACCGCCGCCGAGGTGTGGCTGACGGGCTGCGGCACCGCCACCGACAAGGCTGTGCTGTTGGCCGCCATGCTCAACCAGATTGGCTATCAGGCCCGTGTGATTGGCGACCAGATGGACGAGGTGGGTGTGATGATTGACACGCTCGAGTATCGCCTCAATGTGCGTTCCAAGAGCCCTGCCGTGCTCTATGGCGAGGCCAAGGACGAGGTGAAAATAGTCAGTGAGACAGGTACTTCCGATGCCAAACTCGACACGCTGGAGGACGGCTTCTACCGCTTCAAGTTGCCTGCCCTTGTCGGCAGCCCCACAGTGCAGGCTTCCAATCTGGCCTATGTGCGCACCGCTCCGTTGCAGAGCGCTGCCTGCGACCTGCAGGGCGACGTCACCTACCTCCTGCCCAAAGGGATGAAGATGGTGGGCAATGCCGTCAGCCGCAAGCTCGCCTTTGAAGGTGTGGGCAGCATGGAAATCAGTATCAAACAGAGTGGCCAGAAACTCCGCGTGGTGCGCAACCTCAAACTCGAGAAGAGTGTCGTGCCTGCCGCCGATTATGCCAACTACCGCCAGCTGCTTGCTGCCTGGCAGGGTGTCGACCAGGTCCTACTGCGTAGCAAATAACACCGCTCTGATTCCAACCGGTCATCGACTGTTATATGGCAGTTCAACGGTATTTCAACGCTTTTTTCCGTTGAAATACCGTTGAAATACCGTAGAAATGTCGTCGAAATGAGGGAGTCATCAAGGGGGTGTTTAGGAGTTTTTTTGAAAAAAAATGGTGCCGATTAAAAATAAATGAGTATCTTTGCACACTAAAATAGAAAATAATAATAACATTATGAAACGTATATTCTTCTCAGTCTTAGCTACTTTGGCGCTCATGGTTCCCGCGGCCAAGGCCGACAACGTCACTCCCGAGCAGGCTCGTCAGGCTTCGGCCAACTATATGGCCTACTACACCGAGCGGCCCAGCCTTACAACCAGCGACTTGACGATGGTCGAGCAGCGTATGAACGACAAACTCGGTGTGCCGTCGATGTATGTCTACAACATCAACGGTGGCGGCTGGATCGCCCTGGCCGGTAGCACCACGATGGACCCCATTGTGGCCTACTCTGAGACGGGTGTGTATCCCACCGACAACAAGCCCGAGGCAATGGCATGGTGGCTCAATGGTTACAATGAGTTGATTTGCGAAGTGCAGAATGCCGATGCCGGCGAGGACTTCCCCGACAGCCGCCGTTGGACCGATGCAATTACCAATAACTTCAAGGGCAGCAAGGGTATCGTCAATTTGATGGCGAATGTCAAATGGGGCCAGGGCAACAATGCCGGTACCACCTACAATATGTATTGCCCCACCATCAACGGCGTGCATTGCGTCACGGGTTGTGTGGCTACCGCCATTGCGCAGATATGCTACTACTATAAGTATCCCCGCTACTCCTTCGGCTATGTGGCCTACAAATACGATGGTGTCAATGTACTCAGAGTGATGTACTCCGACTCCGCCGCATTTGACTATACCATCATGCCCAACCAGATTAAGGCCAGCACTTCTCAGGAGGCCCGTAAGGAGGTTTCGCGTCTGGGCTACATGGTGGGTGTGTCTGTCCGCATGCAATACAACACCAGCGCCGGTGGCGGTAGCGGCGCCTACACACAGGATGTGCCCAACGCCATGGTCACCAATTTCCACTATCAGAATGGCATGTCGTTGATCAACCGTGGTCAGGGTGTGACGGAGGCCAACTATATGAAATGGTTGCGCGATGAGCTGAAGGCCAATCGTCCGGTCTACATGCATGGCTCGAGTTTGACGGGCGACGGTAACGACCGTGCCGGTCATGCCTGGGTGTGCAGCGGCTATCAGACCGATAATGAGAACCTCTATTTTATGAATTGGGGCTGGGAAGGCGATGGCAACTCGTGGTACAACTTGGGTGCCAATAATATGCCTATTTCCGGACGTGGCTACAACTTCAATCAGGGTCAAGGCTATATCAGGAACTTTATTCCGCCGCAGGACTCCATTGACATCAACATCAGCTTGGCGGTGCCCGACGGCCCCGAGGCTGTGGTGCTGGGCACGGCCTACCCCAATCCTGCTTCAATGAGCGTTATGCTGCCCTACAGCACGCAGAGCGCCGCCGACCTGACGGTCTACAACATGATGGGCCAGCCCGTGTTGACCCGCAGCGTGCAGGCCGGTACCGGCAGTGTGGAATTGCGCGTCGACGCTATGCCTGCCGGTATCTACATTTACCGCATGGGCAACGTCTACGGCAAGTTCATTGTCAGATAGGCAAACTTACGGTAAAGGTGGACCCTTTACCGACTTCACTTTCAAGACTTATACTACCGTGGTGCAGGCGAACAACCTGCGCCACGTAGTTTAATCCTATGCCGAAGCCTTTCACGTTGTGCACATTGCCCGTGGAGACGCGGTAGAACTTCTCAAAAACATGCTTCTGGTCGGCTTTCGAGATGCCGATGCCGTGGTCCTGCACGCTGATGAGGAAGTGGTTGTGGTTGCGGGCGGTGCTGACGATGATGTGTGGGGCGCCGGTGGAGTATTTGATGCCGTTGTCCACCAGGTTGTAGATAAGGTTGGTGAGGTGCAGCTCGTCGGCGAAGAGGGTAGAGGGGACTGCGTCGAGGTGTGTCTCCATTTGACCGTTGCGGCCCTCGAGTGTCAGGCGGAAACTCTTTGACACGTGTTCCACCAGCTTGTTTACATCCACCTCTGTGGTGTTGAGGTGATAGTTGCTGTTGGACATCTTGGAGCTCTGCAGGATGGTCTCTACCAACAGACGCATGCGGGCATTCTCGTCGGCGATGATGCCCACGAAATAGGCCCTCGAGTCCACATCCTGCGCCACCGTGTTGTCCTGCAGCATCTCGCAGGCCAGCGAGATGGTGGATAGGGGGGTCTTGATTTCGTGCGTCATGTTGCTGATAAACTCGTTCTTCATCTTGTCGAGGCGCCGCTGGTTGGCAACGGTGCGCACCGAGATGAAGAAGAGTACGGCGATGACCACCACCAGAAACAGACTCATATACAGGTAAAGGATGCTGTCGACCTGCGGAATTGGCGAGCGCGGGAAGGCCAGGATGACGTAGAATTGGTTGGTGGACACCACGCCTATGGGCTGGAAGCTGTAGCGGTAGGGCGACTCCTTGAGCAGTGTTTCCTTGCGTGGGTCGGAAGTGTAGAGGAACGAGCCTTGGCTGCCGTCATAGATACCCACGACAGGACGCAGGTCGATGCCGACAAGGATTAGCTCTTGGGTGACAAGCGAGTCGAGGTCTTGGTAGTGGAAGACAGTGGCCTCCTGGTGGTTCGGCTGCAGTTCCTCGCCGTTCAGCTGGCGTATCACCTCGTCCATAGCGGTCGAGACGCTGACGTTGAACATGTTGTCGCTGATGGAGAAGGTGCGACGTGCCTGCACCATTTGGATGACTACCAAACTGACTGCCGCCAAGGCGAAAATAGATATGACGATAACGCTAAACCAACGTTTCATGGCCCTTTTTGTTGTTGTAATTGTGTAGTATAACGGCTGTTAGAAAAAAATATTATATTTATGGACTCAAATAGCGAAAAAAAGCGTATTTTTGCACAATGAAATGATAACTAACAGTATATGAAGATAGGTGTTATTATTGCAATGGATATTGAGTATCGCCAGATGCACGATGCACTCGGCGGCGATACGGGCCGTTTGGGCGGCAACGATATAGTGTTGTGGCAGTGCGGCATCGGCAAAGTCAATGCGGCAGTGGGAACTATGCGCCTTGTGCAGGAGCACCACCCTGATGCCATCATCAGCACCGGTCTGGCTGGAGGCATAGACCCGCTGATGCAGGTGATGGATGTGCTGGCGGCCACGCAGGCGGTGTATCACGATGTGGACTGCGGCACAGGCCTCGGCTGTCAGCGTGGACAGGTGCAGGGCCTGCCGGTGCGCTTCGATGCCGACCCGCAGTTGCTTGACCATGCTTTGAAGGTGCAGACAAGCTCCACCCTCCGCACGGGTCTCATCTGCACCGGCGACCAATTCATCACCGACCGCGAGCGGCAGAACGACATCAAGCGTCACTTCCCCGACGGGCTTGCCTGCGACATGGAGAGCGCCGCCATAGCGCAGACCTGCTACCTGCTCAAGGTGCCCTTCCTCAGTCTGCGCGTCATCAGCGATACGCCGGGCCGCACCGACAACCACCAGCAACAGTGGGACGACTTCCTCGCCTCGATGTGCGACCGCTCGTTCCATTTTGTAAAGAAGTATTTGGAAACACTATAGGATATGGAAGTAATACAGAGTTTCACCATCGACCATACGCGCCTGAAACCGGGCATCTATGTCTCGCGCATAGACAAAGGCTTCACCACCTTCGACCTGCGCATCACCGAACCCAACCAAGAGCCCGCTGTGGCGCCGTCGGCTATGCATAGCATGGAGCACCTGATGGCTACCTGGTTCCGCAATTCGGAGGCCAAGGAGGATGTGGTCTATGTGGGCCCCATGGGCTGCCTGACGGGGATGTATGTCATCATGACCGGCAACTACACGGTCCAGGATATGCGCCGCCTCACTATGGAGTGTCTGGAGTGGATACTCACCCAAACAGAGGTCCCTGCCACCACCCCCGCCACCTGCGGCAACTGTCTGTTGCACGACCTGCCGATGTGCCTTTGGGAAAGTCGCCGCTACCTCGACCGGCTGCGCAACGACTTCCACAGCGAGTACACCAAATTGCAGATCACCCTTGACGACGGCAAGGTCTTTGCCGATGCTTGAGGCACAGATGAAAGAATAGGGCGGCATCCCGATGGGGTGCCGCCCTATTTGTATACCATACGGGTGGTTTAGAAGAAGATGTAGTTGAAACCCACGGTGAAGAGCGAACTGTTGCCGGCCGAGAAGAGGACGTTGGTGGAGTTGACAACCCACTCAAAGGTATTGGCGGGGGCGTTGGGTGTGTTGTCGATGAGGTTGCGGTCCTGATAGTAATCCTCGTGCTTGTATTCAAATCCGAGACGGAGCACGTTGACATAGAGGTCGACGGAGAGGTTGTCGCTCATTCTGTAGTGAATGCCGGGGATGACGCTGAGGCTGACGTCGATGAAGTTGTAATCCATGCCAGCCACGTCCTCGTCAACAGCAGCGTGGTGAAGGTTGCCGTCTTGGTATTCAGTGTTGAATCTGTGAACGGTGGGAGTAAGGCCGAAGGCCAGGCCCAACTGCGCTTCGGCGAAGAGGGTCAGTTTGCCGATATCGGTCAGGTTGTAGCGGAAGTAGGGAGTGGCGCAGACCGACAGTTGCGAGGTGCTTTGCCAGCCCTCAAAGTTCTCGTTGGTCCGATAGGCATTGGCATACATGCTGTAGTCCTTCGATTTGTCCCACACAATGCCGAAGGCGAGGCCGAACTGCATCTTCTCGTCCAACATATAACCGATTTTGGGCATGACGCTGAGGGTCATGGTCTCGTTCAGGGCGTCATAAGAGAGGGGGCCGGGGTTGGCGATTGCGTTCGGTATGGTCCAAGTGGATGTAGTCTCGCCTTGTACGCGTGTAAAGTCGGTGGAGCCGTTGAACATGCCAAAGCCGATATTGCCGCCGATGTAAAACTGTGCGTTGCCCGCCAAAGCAAAAACAGCCAGAGCAATGGTCAAGAATGCTTTTTTCATAATCTTATTGTATTAATAGGGTGAATAATCATAGTTGTTCGACGGTGCAAAGATACACACTTTTTGCGATATGGCAAAAAGTTTTTTGCGTATGCCAGCCCGGGAGCCGTTGTAGGGTCGCTTAGAAGTAGAGGTCGCGCTCGCCGTCGCCAATCTTGCAGAGGTTGCCCTCGACGCGCTTTTTTAGCTCTTCCTTGGTGAAGGTCTGGGTCAGCTCTTTGAGCAGGCGCAGGCCTTTCTCCTTGGTGGCGGGGCTGGCGTAGTCCTCGAGGTATTCGCGGAAGGTAAACATGGCGTTGGGCTTGCAGTACTCCTTGATCAGGCCGGGCTTGGCCAAGTCCATGAAGTCGGCGCCCACGCGGCCTTTGCGGTAGCAGCCGGTGCAGAACGAGGGGATGTAGCCGCCGTCGATCATCATGCTGATGACCTCGTCGAGCGAACGGTGGTCGCCCAGGGTGAACTGTGCGCCGGTGTCGCCGGTCTTCTCGTAGGGCTTGGCCTCGCTGTGTTTCTTCTTCGAGGAAGACAGGGTTGCCGACACTTCGGTCGGCGACCCCGCGTCTTCGTCATATCCGCCAGGGTTTGTCTCGCTGGCAGCGCTGATCTGGCTCACACCGTACTTGACCAGCCGGTCGCGCATCTCGGGCCGCTCGCGGGTGCTGATGATGATACCCGTGTAGGGCATGGCGATGCGGATGATGGCGATAATCTTCATGAAGTCGGCATCGCTCACAGGGTGGGGGATATTCTCCGGCAGGCTGAAGGGAGTGCCTTCGGCGGGTTCGATGCGGGGGAAGCTGACGGTGTGGGGGCCGCAGCCGAACTCCTCTTCCAGGTGACGGGCATGCTCCATGATGGCGAGAATCTCGAAACGGTAGTCGACAAGTCCAAACAGGACGCCGATGCCCACGTCGTCGATGCCGCCTTCCATGGCGCGGTCCATGCAGGTGAGGCGGTAGAGGTAGTCGGCTTTGGGAGTGCCGGCGGGATGGAACTTCTTGTACTCCACCTCGTCGTAGGTCTCCTGGAAGCAGACATAGGTGCCGATCTTCTCGGCCTTCAGCTTGGCATAATCCTCGACGCTCATGGGTGCCAGCTCGACGTTGATGCGGCGGATGGTGCTGCCTTTCTCGTCCTTGGCGGCGTAGCAGCGGCGGATGGCCTCGACCATGTAGTTGGCGTCGTTGCGGGGGCTTTCGCCGCAGATGAGCAGGGCGCGCTTGTGGCCCATGCGCAGCAAGTGGAGGGTCTCGGTCTCGATCTCGTCGAGGGTCAGTATCTTGCGTTTCAGCGCCTTGTTGTCGCGGCGGAAACCGCAGTAGACGCAGTTGTTCACGCAGGCGTTGCCCGTGTAGATAGGGGCAAAGAGCACAAGGCGCTTGCCGTAGATCTCCTCTTTGCAATAGTGGGCCGTGTCGAGGATTTTCTGGATGCCGGCTTCGTCCTCCACGCAAAGGAGCTTGGCCACATCCTCGAGGTTGAGTCCTTTCAGCTTGCGGGCCTTGTTCAGGATGTCGTTCAGCTGGTCCTCCGTGGGAGCATTGTTTTGCAACATGCCGTAGAGCTTGTCGCGGTCTATGAAATTCTGGTGTTTCATTGTTGTTATGTTTTAGGATTGATTATTCTTGGTGACGACGGCCTTGCATTCGACGCCCGGCAGACGGCCGAGGCTGCCGGTGAGGGCATTGATTTGGTTCACCGTACCCTCGACGATGAGCGAGATGACGGCCACGCTACGGTCATGGAACGGGAGTCCCTGGCGGCAGAGGATAATATCGGCGTGTTCAGAGAGGATCTGATTGATGTTTGCAGACAGCAAACGCTCCTTTATGAGTATGGTAATTGTTCCTATTCGCTTCTCCATCAGGTGTTAGGCTTTTGGATTAGACAATCGGTTATCGGGTGCAAAGATACATAAATTTCCCGAATAAAACACAGCAGTATGAAAATTTAACATTTCATCAACCTCTTGCGGACGCGGCACGCCGCGCCCCTGCTTCTCCATACGGTCTCTGTTCTGCCGTTTGAACGACCTATGTACTACCTCCACGGTAGTCGATGGGTAGTCCTTGGTAAGTCGATGGGTAGTCCATGGTAAGTCGATGATGAGGGGTCAGGGCGGGTGGAAGGGGTGAAAAAAAGAAGAGACCCCTTGAGAGGGTCTCTTCCTGATGGTGGCATCGACTGGATTTGAACCAGTGACGCAAGGATTTTCAGTCCTTCGCTCTACCAACTGAGCTACGACGCCATCGTTTGTTTTGCGGGTGCAAAATTACTAACTTTTCCGAAACTGACCAAACTTTTTTTTATTTTTCTTCTTCGGTGTTTTTGTTCTCGTTTGATTTAGAGTATTTTGGCGCGATAAAAAGTTGGTCGATGAGGAGCCAGACGACGCCGATGGTGATGGCTGAATCGGCTACGTTGAAGATGGCGTTGAAGAATTCGAAGTGTCCGCCGCCCACGAGAGGCATCCCTGTCGGCCAATCGAACTCAAACAGAGGGAAATAGAACATGTCGACCACGCGGCCCTGCATGAAGGGAGCATAGCCTCCTTCGGGCGGGAAGAGGGTGGCCACGGAGTAGTAGCTTTCGTTGAAAATCAGGCCGTAGAAGCAGCTGTCGATGACGTTGCCCACGGCGCCGGTGAAGATGAGGGTGAGGCTGACGATGAGCGAGGTGCGGGTCTGTTTCTGTATGAGCCTGACGATGAGCCAGGCGATGGCCGCCGAAGCCACCAGGCGCAGCAGGGTGAGCACAATCTTGCCCGCTTCGCCGCCGATGCTCATGCCGAAGGCAAAACCCTCGTTTTCGATGAAGTGCAGGCGGCACCAGGTGCCGATGAGGGGTAACTCCTCGCCGATTTGCATGTGGGTTTTGACGAGGATTTTCACCACCTGGTCCACCACCAGCAGGGCGGCGGCCAGCAGGGCGTAGAGGCGTATGCGTTTCTTAGTTTCTGTCATGGTCTCTTTGTTTTATCTGTTCGATGAGTTCGTCGTACCATTCGCTGCCGAAGCGGCGGATGAGAGGCTCTTTGAGGTAGCGGTAGAGCGGTTCGCCGTGGCCGATGGCGCAGCGGCAGATGTCCCATTGGTGGTAGTTGACGGCGGTGAACTCGCCGTAGTCTTCCACGCGGATGGGGTAGAGGTGGCACGACACCGGCTTGTAGAGGTGCTGCAGGGCGCAGAGAGCGGTGCCGTCGGGGGCGTAGGTGATGTAGGCGCAGGCGGAGCCGTTGATGAGCGGGGTGCCGAGGTCGCCCTCGTTGTCGCGCACGGCCACTCCCTGCTCCTCGATGGCGGCGCGCCCTTCGGGAGTGAGGAGCGGCAGTGCCTCGGGCAACACGCGTTCCAATTCGGCCACCTCGCTTTCGAGCAGCGGGGCGCCGCTGTCGCCGTCGACGCAGCAGGCCCCGTGGCACACGCTGCAGTCGCAACTGAAGCGGCAGTCGGCGATGTCGTCGCTCACGATGCTGTTGCCTACGATGATCATTTGAGTGTGTCGATGATTTTGTCCGCCAGCACGGCGGCGAGTTTATACTTCGACTCCACCGTCCAGCCGGCCACGTGGGGGGTGAAGACACAGTTGAGAGTTGAGAGTTGAGAGTTGAGAGTTGAGAGAGAGTCGGACTGCATGTTCTCGTTTTCGAGCACGTCGAGTCCGGCGCCGAGCACTTTGCCGCTCTGCAGGCCTGCCGCGAGGGCTTCGGTGTCGACTACGGCGCCGCGCGAGGTGTTGAGAAGGTAGAAGGGCTTGCGCATGGTGTCGATGAAGGCGGTGTCGAGGTAGTGGCGCGTCTCATCGGTCAGGGGCACGTGGAAGCTGACCACGTCGGCCTCCTGCTGGAGGGTCGCCAAGGAGACTCTCTCTAGATTTTCTAGAAATTCTAGATTTTCTAAATATTTATCATAGTAGATTATCCGGCAGCCGAAGCCGCTGAGGCGCTTGGCGAAGGCCTGGCCCATGTTGCCGAAGCCGATGATGCCGACGGTGAGGCTCCCCAACTCGTGGCCGCGGTTGGCTTCGCGGCGCCAGAGGCCCTGACGCACTTCGGCGTCGGCGCGGGCGATGTTGTTGAGCAGGCTGAGCAGCAGGCCCACGGTGTGCTCGCCCACGGCATCGCGGTTGCCTTCGGGGCTGTTGAGGCAGCGGATGCCGCGGCTCTCGGCGTAGTCGGTGTCGATGGTCTCCATGCCGGCACCCACGCGGCCGATGCAGCGTAGCGAGGGGCAGGCGTCGATGAAGTTGCGGTCGATGATGACTTTGCTGCGCACCACCAGGCCGTCGCAGCCTTGGGCGGCCCGGATGAGGCTGTCGTAGTCGTGGTCGGGTTCCACGCTGACGTCGAAGCCGGCGCTGCGCAGTCGCTCTTCGAGTACGGGGTGGGTACGGTCGGAGATGAGTACTTTAGTCATCGAAGTGGAAGGTTGAAGTTTGCAGGATGCCGACGCCGAAGATGCCGATACCGCCGTCGATGTTGGAGTGTATCTGTACGGGCTCGGTGAAGGTGCCGAGCAGGTCGTCGTAGGAGTAGCTGTCCACCGTCTGTCGGAAGAGGTAGAGGTCGCGTGTGAGGTTGGTTACCTCGAGGATGACTTGGGCGTGGTATTCCGTCATCTCGCCGTAGTAGACCTCTTCATAGTAGTAGTCTTCGTCGTAATAGCTGTCGTTGTAGTGGTAAGAGAAGGGCGAGAGCTTGATGGTGTGGCTGAGGCCGTTGATTTCGGCATCGGTGAAGAGCAGCTCGTCGCCGTAGTAGGTGCTGGTGCTCACGGGGTCGAGGTCGCCCACCAGCGAGCCGAGGTCGCTGTTGTGGACGATAAGGTAGTCGACACATTCGAAGTTGAGGTAGCGGTCGTGGTAGACGGTGTCGTAGCCGAGGATGCTGTCGTAGTAGTTGCGCTTGACTAGGACGGCGGTGTCGATGCAGCGGAGGCGGATGGAGTAGTAGTCGGTGGTGGCGTTGTTGTCGGTCAGGGTGAAGCTGACGGTGCTGCTGTCGAAGTAGGTCTCGTAGTGCATGGAGGTGCCTTCGCGCCGGAAGTTGACGTTGGTGAGCGAGGGGGTGTGGGGCACGGTGGCGGTGGCGGTGACTGCCTTGTGTCCGGGTACGGCGATGCTGAGGTTCAGCTGGTCGTTGGGTTGCGGTGTGTAGGCGAAGGAGTAGGTGTTGCCGGTGCGGGTGGCGGTGATGGAGGAGGTTCCGTTGATGCTGAGGGTGGCGGTGGCGTCGGTAATCTGCTGGAAGTAGTCTTCGCCGTTGCGGATATAGTAGGTGCCGAAGACGGGTCGGCTGTAGGTGAGGGTGAGCGACACGTGGTTGCCGGCGTTGTTCTGCGACATGACGACCACCTGAGGCTCCGTGTATTCTATGTCGATGTCAATCTGCTTCTCGCAGGCGGCGAGCAGCAGCATCGTGGCTATCAGAAGAAGGGTCTTTTTCATGGCTGGTTAGAATTTATATATGTAGGATACGGACGGGATGATGGGGAAGAGGGAACGTTGCATGAGCACGGTGCTGTACTCGACACCTTGGCTGTCCCAACGTTCAATCTGTTTGGGATAGATGATGAAGGGGTTTTGTTGGTTGTAGGCGTTGTAGATGCTGATGTTCCAGGTACGGATGCCGTAGCGCTTCTTTTTGTGGAAGTTGACGCTGAGGTCCAGACGGTGGTAGGAGGGCAGGCGGAAGTTGTTGCGGCTTTCGACGAAGTTGACGGCGCCGTACATACCTTCGATGCCAATCTGCTGCATGGCGAGGGTGGCGGTGTTGCCGGTGGCGTAGACCCAAGTGACGCCGGCGTCGAAGCGGTCGTTGGGCTTGTACTGCAGGGTGATGCTGATGTCGTGTATGCGGTCGTATTTGGCGGGGAAGGGCTTGCCGCCGTTGAGCTCTTCGCCCGGGGTGTCGAACTGACGGATGGTGCGGCTCCAGGTGTAGCCAAACCAGCCGGTGAGTTGGCCGATGGTTTTCTGGGCCAGGAACTCGATGCCGTAGGCATAGCCGCGACCCATGCAGACCATATTCTCCCAACCCTCGCTGGAGCCGAGGAAGGTGCTGCCGGGCTTGTACTCCAGCAGGTTGTTCATCCACTTGTAGTAGCCTTCGACGGAGAAGTCGACGAGGCTGCGCCAGCTGTAGAAGACACCGGCGGCCACCTGGTGGCTGTTCATGGGTTGGATGCGGGCGGTGACGGGCACCCAGAGGTCGGTGGGGAGGCTGATGTTGGTGCTGCTGAGCAGGTGCATGTATTGGGTCATGTAGCTGTAGCCGGCCTTGAGCGAGATGTCGTCGGTGAGCATGAAGCGGCCGCTGAGGCGGGGTTGCGGCGAGGGGTAGAACTTGCCCTCGACGTAGAAGCCTGTGAGGGCGATGCCGCCGTTGATTTTCAGGGCTTCGGTGAGGCTCCAGTCGTCTTCGGCATAGAGGGTGAACTCTTCAGCGTGGATGCGGCTTTCGCCATAGGTGGTGTCGAGTGTGGCTACGTCGGTGAGGCGCATGCGTGCCGACTGTGTCTGGGGGGTGAAGATATGGTGCGTTACGGTGCCGCCGAATTTGATGGCGTGGTCGGGCGAGGGGTCGTAGTCGAAGTCGACGCGTGCGGCTATATCGCTGATGCCCGAGTTGAGGCCCATCTCCACCTCGTCCTTGTATTGCTGTCCATACTCGCGCCATTCCTCCTCCATGCCCAGGCTGAGACGTTGGCGGTAGCGGGTGAAGGAGCCTGTGACGTTCATGAAGAGTTTGGGGTTGAGTTCGTAGTTCCAACGCACAGCGGTGGCGAGGTTGCCCCACTTGTAGCTGAGTTTCATGTACTCTTTGTAGCCCGAATAGGAGATGTCGTTCACGTTCACACGCATGTAGGCCTCGTCATCGCCGCTGTAGAAGGTGGCGTAGAGGCGGCTGCGGTCGTTGAACTTGTGCGTCACTTTGGCGTTGAGGTCATAGAAGTAGTAGCCTGCGCTGAGACCGCTGATGCCCGTCTCGGACGAGGCGGCGGCCACGGCCCAGAGGGTGGGTTGCATGAGCAGGTCGCCGTAGGTGCGGCGCAGCGAGAGGCTGAGGGTGGTCTTCTCCTTGATGATGGGGCCTTCGATGTTCAGTTTGGCGGCAATGAGGCCGACGGAGGCACCCCCGTGCCACTCTTTGTCGTTGCCGTTGTTGGTGGTGATGTCGAGCACCGAGCTGATGCGGCCCGAAAAGCGGGCAGGGAAGGAGCCCTTGTAGAGGGTGACGTTCTTGATGGCGTCGCCGTTGAAGGCGCTGAAGAAGCCGCCCAAGTGGTTGACGTTGTAGAGGGGGATGCCGTCGAGCAGGAAGAGGTTCTCATCGGGACCGCCGCCACGCACGTAGATGCCGTTCATGCCTTCGGTGCCGCTCTGCACGCCTGGCAGCAGCTGGATGGCCTTCAGCACGTCGGTCTCGCCGAAGATGACGGGCACGAGCTTGAGTTGCTCGGTGGGCAGCTGGATGGCGCTCATCTGCGATATCTTGGGGCTGCCTACCCGCTCGGCGGTGATGGTCACCTCGTCAAGCTCCACCGCAGGCGTCAGCACGATGTTGAGTTGCTGGTCGCCACTCATCTTGAGGGTGTGGTGTTGGGTCTGGTAGCCGATGTAGCTGATGCGCAGGTGCACACTGTCGGCGTGGAGGGTGAGCGAGTAGCGTCCGTAGGCGTTGCTGACGGTGCCTTTGCCCGAACCTTCGTCGAGGATGGTGGCGCCGATGAGTGTCTCGCCGGTCTTGGCGTCGGTCACTATGCCGCTGACGGTCTGGGCAAACAAACCCAGCGGCAACAGGGTGAATAGTAGTATGAGTATCCGTTTCATGTTCGTTTAGTTGTTGATGGCTTCTTCCTCTTCGTCGAAGTCTTTCTCCATGGATTCAATCACCTTTTGTGTGTAGCGTTTTCTCTTGCTGTTGCGGTATTCCTGGATAGTTTCGCCAGCCACGATGCCCGTCGGCACAGCAATGATACTATAGCCGAGGAGCATGACGATGACAGCAAGGAAGCGTCCGGCCACCGTGACGGGCACCACGTCGCCGTAGCCCACGGTGGTGATGGTTACCACAGCCCAATAGATGCCGGTCAGCACGCTGTCGAAGGTCTCGTTGTAATTGCTTTCGAATGTGTACATCAAAGTGCCGAGGATGACGGCGGCCACCAGTACGAAGAGCATGAAGATGACTATCTTGATGAAGCTGTTGCGCAAGGCCGACAGCAGGTGGTAGGCTTCGTCCTGGAAGCGACGGAGCTTGAAGATGCGGAAGATACGCATCACACGCAGCAGGCGCAGCACTGTGAGTGCCTGGGTGGCAGGGACGACAAGGCTCAGGTAGGCGGGGAAGATGGAAAGGAAGTCGATGATGCCCCAGAAGGAGAGAACATACTTCATTGGGCGTTTGAGGCAGAAGATGCGCAGGTAGTATTCAAAGGTGAAGAGGAGGGTGAAGCCCCACTCCAGCGCTTTGGTTACCCACCAGCCAGACGATTGGTTGACGCCGGAGGTCATGGTGCTGGTAGATCCGAAGAGGCTGTCTACGATGAGCACCAGGATGTTGAGGAGAATCATCACCAACAGCCACACGTCGAACTTCTTGCCGGCGGGGGTGTCGCTTTTGAAGATGATTTCGAATATCTCGTATTTTGAGATGCCGCGGTACTTCTTGGGCATAAACCAGCCAAAAAGCATCTTGTGCATCACCCGTCCGATGAACTTGATGATGCTGCGTGCCACCCCCCGCCAATTAACGGATATGAACCAATGGAACAGACGGCGGAAGGCGTTTGCGATTTTTTCAGTTAGCTTCATAATACATGAGGTTTTCTGCTTCGGGCCGGAACATCAGGTGCGCCGCCTCCTGCAGCAGGGCAGGGGTGACGCGGCGGTATTCCTCGGGCTCGCGGTTGATGAGGTCGGTGTCTCCCAGCCAGGTGTAGTAGCATAGGCCGAGCGCCCGGTCCGAAGCCTTGTATTGCGAGAAGACAAAGGTGTTCTCGTATTTGTTGATGACTTTTTGTAATTCGTAGGCGTCCACAGGCTCGTTGACCAGACGTTGTGTCTCGCGTCGGAAGGCATCGGCGACGCGTTCGAGGTCTGTGTCTTTTTGCAGTTTGCCGCTGAGGATCAGCAAACCGGGGCCTGCGTCGCCCGTGATGCAGGCATCTACCTCGGTCAGCAGACCCTCTTCTTTCACCAGACGGGAGTAGAGGCGCGACGACTTGCCGTTGCCGAGCACATCGCTGACGAGGTCGCAGGCGCGGAACAATGGGTGGCTGTGGTCGCTCATGGGCCAAGCCATATAGACCATCGAGGCCGGCACATCGCGCTGTACACGCAGCAGACGCGGCTCGTTTTGCACGGGCTCTGGCGGATAGGCTCTGGTGAAATTAGTATTACCAGGTGTGTTGGTCCTCCCGGCCTTCCATGCATCTTCCACCAGCTGCAGCATCTCGCTGTGCTTCAGTGGGGCGGCGATGGCCAGGATGGCGTTGTCGGGACGGTAGTAGCGCTGGTGGAACGAGCGCACGTCGTCGAGGGTGGCCTCGCTCACGTGGCGTATGTCGGCGCCGATGGTGGCCCAACGGTAAGGGTGCACTTTGTAGCACAAGGGGCGCAGCAGTAGCCAGGCATCGCCATAGGGACGGTTGGTGTAGCGCTGGTTGTATTCTTCGGTCACCACGTGCTGTTGCACTTCGAGTGCCTTCTGGCTGATGTCGAGGTGTGCCATGCGGTCGGCCTCGAGGCGCAGCGCCGTTGCGAGAGCGCCGGCGGGCAAGGTGAGGTAGTAGTTGGTATAGTCGTTGTTGGTGAAGGCGTTGCTCTCACCTCCCAGGTTGCTGAGCACCCCGTCGAAGTCGGGCACCTCGGGGGTACCGCCGAACATCAGGTGCTCAAAGAGGTGGGCGAAGCCGGTACGCTGCGGGTCCTCGTCGCGGGCACCCACATTGTAGAGCAGATTCACCGTGGCCAACGGTGTGTCCCATGCCTCGTGGGTCAACACCGTCAGTCCGTTGTCCAACAGATATTTCTCGTAGCTAACCACTAATCACTTAACACTTAACACTCACTTCAGCAGGTTGCCGAGTATGTCGCGCGTCAGCGTGCGGGTGGCAGCCGAGGTGGTATTCTTGATGATTTTCTGTCCCATTGTCTTGTTGCTCTTGGTCTTCTTGCCTGTGACGGCGTCGCTCACGGCGGTGCCGGCGGCGGTGGCCAGGGTGGCGGTGGCGGCGGTGAAGACGGCCTTCAGCAGTTTGCTGCCGATGCCGGACTTCTTGGCGGCAGGCTTCGAAGTATTCGGAGCACTCTGAACACTTGGGGTATTCTGCTTTTTCTCCTCAACCACTACCACCTCTTCGCTCTCTGCCAGCAGCACTTCGAAGGCGCTCTGACGGTCCACCATGTTGTCGTATTTGCCGTAGATGCGGCTGCTGCGCACGATGGCCGAGCGTTGTTCGGGGGTGATGGCGCCAATCTGACTCAGCGGGAAAAGCACCTTGGCGCGCTGCACCACACGGGGAGCTCCTTTCTCGTCGAGGAAGCTCACCAGCGCCTCGCCGGTCTCCAGCTCGGTGATGGCCTCGTCGGTCTTGAAGGCAGGGTTGGGGCGGAAGGTGTCGGCAGCGGTCTTCACGGCTTTCTGGTCCTTGGGTGTGTAGGCGCGCAGGGCGTGTTGCACGCGGTTGCCCAGCTGGCCGAGGATACTGTCGGGTATGTCGGTGGGGTTCTGGGTGACGAAGTAGATGCCCACACCCTTGGAACGTATCAGGCGGATGACCTGCTCGATCTTGTCCACCAGCGCCTTGCTGGTGTCCTCGAAGAGCATGTGGGCCTCGTCGAAGAAGAACACTAAGCGCGGCAATTCCTGGTCGCCCACTTCGGGCAGGGTGCTGTAGAGCTCGCTGAGGAGCCACAGCAGGAAGGTGCTGTAGAGCTTGGGCTGCAGCATCAGTTTGTCGGCCGCCAGCACATTCATCACGCCCTTGCCGCCTTCGGTCTGCAGCAGGTCGAAGATGTCGAAGCTGGGCTCGCCGAAGAAGCGATCGGCGCCTTGGGCGTCGAGTTGCAGCAGCGAGCGCTGGATGGCGCCCACGGTGGCGGTACTGATGTTGCCGTATTGTGTGGTATACTCTTTGGCGTGTTTGGCCACATAGTCGAGCATGGCGCGCAGGTCCTTCATGTCGAGCAGCAGCAGACCGCGCTCGTCGGCGATGCGGAAGACGATGTTGAGCACGCCGTCCTGTGTCTCGTTGAGGCCCAGCAGACGGCTGAGCAGCTGCGGTCCCATCTGGCTCACGGTGGCGCGGATGGGGTGGCCTTGTTCGCCATAGACGTCGAAGAAGCGCACAGGGCAGGCCTGGAACTGCGGATCGGGCACGCCGAAGGCGTCCTTGCGTTTCTCGATGAAGCCGCTCATCTGGCCGGCCTGGCTGATGCCGCTCAGGTCGCCCTTCATGTCGGCCATGAAGCAGGGCACGCCGGCCTGGCAGAAGGTTTCGGCCATCACCTGCAGGGTGACGGTCTTGCCTGTGCCGGTGGCGCCGGCGATGAGGCCGTGACGGTTGGCCATGCGGCCTACTATAGATAATGCACCTTCATCGCAATGAGCGATGTACAATCCTTGCTCCGATGTAAACATGGCTAAAGGGTGTTAAAACGTCCAATTAAATCCCAGCCGCAGCATGGGGCTTTCCCAGCGGAGGGTCTCCATGAGGGTGTTCAGGCCGCCGTAGATGGTGGTGCGGGTAGTGCTGTAGGGTTCGATGGCGGTGGTGATGCCTGTGACGGCGTCGGTTGTGGATGTGGCGTCGTAGTGGGTCGTCTCGCTGGCGTAGCCGATGCTCAGGAAGTCGAGGCTCAGTTCGGCGCTGAGGTGCTTCGAGAACTCATAGGTCAGCGTGGGACGCAGGCTGACGCTCCACGACGTGCAGCTGATGCTGTCGTCATAGGGGTCCTGTTCCCAATACTCGTTGGGGTTGGGATAGGTTACCCAAGTATAACTCTCCGAGCGATTGGTGTAACTCAGTGAACTATAGGTGCCTTGCAGCAGCAGGTGGAAGTACATGTTGCCGTATTTTAACAACTCGTAACGCACCTGCGGGCTGACGTTCCAGCCGCTGCGCTTGTCGGCATAGGAGTGCTCTTTGATGGGGTGCATCATGCCGTTGAGGGCCGCGGAGTCGAGGCCGATATACAGCTCGTTGCCGTTGCCGAGGATGCTGCCGGCCACGCCGACATAAAGCTTGGGTGTAATCATGTAGCCCACACGGAGGCCGCCCACATAACTCGAGGCGAAAGTGTAGTCCTCGTTCAGTGAGTTGATGTCTTTCTGTTGGTGGTAACCGCCCTGCAGTCCAACCACCAGCTGGGCGTTGGCTGCCGTCATAAATGCCACTGCGGCAAAGAGAAGCGCTATTTTCTTCATCGTAATTTAGTATTAATACAAAATGCAAAGATACACGTTTTTTCTCATTCCGCAAAATAAAGTTCCCTGAAGAGGTAAAAAGTGCATGTGTTAATACATGTTAAACACGACATCTGGATAACTCCCTGTCAACACCGTACCGACACCGTGTTTTCTCCGACGAAAGTCGGACTTTACTCGGACAACAGTCGGAGTTGAGTCGGACATGAGTCGGAGTTGGTGTGGTTTTGGTGCTGATTTTTAGTGTTTTAGATGCGGTTTTATATCTAAAATGCTGGTTTTTAGGTGAAATTATGGTTTGGTTGTGCTCCTGTGAGTATTTGTTAATGGTTGTTAAATACCTATATGTGTTAAGTTAAATTATTGCTAATAATTTGTTCTTTTGTGTTAAAAATGTGCATGAAATTTGGTGCTTGTTTTTTGCAAAAAAACGACTGTGCGAAAACAAAATTTGCTTTTTTATTTTTGTTTCTATATATTTGCATTTCCATATAGTGCCTTGCTGTTCGGGTAGGGTGTTGGTATAGTGTATTATAGAATATACTACGATGATAATGAAACGACATAAATATCTTATTGCGGCGCTGGCGGCATGTCTCTTTGCAGCGCCGTCCCACCTCGCGGCGCAGTCGGAGGTGACTATGGTGAACCACGACACTATCATGCTCGACGCCTGTGTGTTGGGTGGCGGCATCATCTATGACGACGGTGGTGCCACGAATAACTACTCCGATAACTTCGACGGCTGGGTGTTCATTCAGGCCAGCGCAGGCCTCACTATCCACCTGACGGGTAACTATGTCACCGAGATGTGTTGCGACCGGTTGACGATTTACGATGGCACCACGTTGCTGGTGGACCATGTGGCGGGCACTAGCCTCATCGACGTGACGGCTACCTCGGGCATAATGAAGATCGGATTTAACACCGACGGCGGAACCACCTATAGCGGTTTCGCTTTCACCTGGTCCATCTCGGGTGTCAGCGCCTCGTGTGCCAACCCCGTGACCAACCTCCACACGACCTCTGTCACCACTTCTTCCATCGCCCTCAGTTGGAACGCCACCAGCGCCTTAGGCCCTTTCACGATTATCAGCAACGGCAGTACTGTGGGCACCTCCAATACCACCAGCTATACGCTCAACGGCCTCAATGCTGCCACCTACTACGACATCACCGTTGTGGCTACTGCCGCGATGGGCAACCGCTGCTGCGCCTCTGAGTTGGGAGTGCGCACGGCATGTGGCCTGCCTGCGATGCCTTATAGTGATGGTTTCGAGGGTCTTGCCGACGGCTCCTTCCCGCCTTGCTGGCTGTCGTCGCAGAACTTCGACGAAGAGGAATTCCTGCCTCAGGTGGTGGCAAGCCATCACCAGGAAGGCGAGCGCAGCCTGATGCTTAGCTGCGGCAACAGCGAGAGCGCGGGCCACTTCGGCATGGTGGCCACTCCGCCGCTGGCCGGCAGCGGCAACCGCACGATGCGTGTCAACCTGCTGTCCAGTCACAGCGGTGCCGTGGTGATGGTGGGTACCTGCGACAGTGTGGGCTCGGACTACAATGCCTACGGCTTCACGCCGCTGCAGACCATTACACTGTGGGATGCCGCCGTGTGGCAGGAGTATCGCGTCACATGGAATGCCACCAACGGACGCCGTCTGGCCTTCCGTATGGAGCAATCGCAGCAGGACGGTGTCGGCCGTCGTGTCTACCTTGACGGCTTGAGTGTGGAGACGTGTGGCGTGGACTCGCTGCAGGTCTATCATATTGAGTATGATGGCTTCAAGGTGTCGTGGAACACCTATGGCAACCCCACCTGTCGCGTGGGTGTGCGTCCCGAGGGCGCAATGGTGGACTCGCTGACGTTCAACAACGCCGTGTCGCCGCTTACCTTGACGGGTTTGGGTGCCGACCGTCGCTATATTGTGACCGTCTATCCCACCTGCGGCAACGCGGGTATCAGCCGTTCCGTGGCTGCCCGCACCCTGCCGATGCCTACTCCGGCAGCCACCTTCTGCTCCGATTTCTATGATTGGGCAAGTATGCCGCAGGGCTGGACCATACACACTACCGGTGTGTATAGTTCTTTCGGTTTTGGTGGCAATTACTTTTATTTCAACGACTATAGTACTTATTTCCGTAACATCTATTTATACGCTAACAGCGACTATAATTACAATTATAGCCAAGGAAACTATTTGGTCAGCGAGCGCCTGTCGGGATTGGCCGGCAAGCAGATAGCGGTGGATTATTTCGGCGACAATAACAATAGCGCTATCATCACTATTGGCACCATGTATTATCCCGACGACACCACAACGTTTGTGCCGTTGGCTACCGATACTTTGGACGGAGGACGGCATACGCTGGTGGCCACAGTGCCTGCTACTTCCACAGGTCGTCATATCGCTGTACGCATGAGTAGCGTGTGGTCGTGCGGTTTTTATATTCTGGGAGTGCAAGGAGGTGTGGCGCTGGTGGACAGCGTGCGTCTGGTGCACCGTCGCGGCTCCTCGGTGGAATTCAGTTGGGCCCAGGCTTACGATACGGTGCTGATACAGTATGGTCCGCGTGATTTTGCCATCGGCACCGGCGTGGTGGATACCTTCTACCATGTTACCCGCGGCAAGGTGACAGGACTGACGCCTGCGACAGATTACGACTTCTATGTCTATCGTCCCGGCACACAACCTTGCCAAGATTTCCGGCAGCCTGTGCGCACCACCCAATACGACTATCCGATGCCTTACTGCGAGGATTTTAATGCTTTGGACAACAACAACGCGTGGAGTTATCAGTGGGGTGATTGGCGCCGCATGAACGAGGTGAATGGATATCCACAGATGGGGTCGCAAGCCTACGACGGCTATGCCGGCAATGCACTGCGGCTTGCCTCTTGGGGCTTTGATTGGAGCTACTATTCCACCGCTCTGCTGCCCGATGTGGAGGTGGATAGCAATTCAATTTTAAGTTTTTATATCAACGACAATGCACCGCGTTCCACCATCATTGTGGGCACTATCCCAGAGGGTTATTACAGTGAGCATTTTCGGGTGCTTGACACTATCGACGTGGTGGCATATAACCAGCGTGTGCATGTCAACTACCAGTTACGGCCGAGCGACACGCTCTTTAACTGCCGTTTGGCTCTGCGTTACATTCATCCGTTTGAATACTCGTTTTACAGCTGCTATATTGACGAGTTGCAAATCGGGCATGCAGCTTACGAGGACTATCATTG
Source organism: Bacteroidales bacterium (assembly GCA_017645585.1). Taxonomy (GTDB): domain Bacteria; phylum Bacteroidota; class Bacteroidia; order Bacteroidales; family P3; genus Colimorpha. The sequence goes on along the minus strand of JAGCOF010000015.1, from coordinate 48,224 downwards.
CTATGGCACCGACTACACTACTGCTGGCCTCAATTTCGGGCAGCTTATCGGCACCGATAGCGCGCAGGTGACCATCGTTGGAGGTGGCCGTATTATCGACACGGTGATAGACCAGAACAACGTCAACGCGCTGGGTCTTACCGGTCTTGATACGGGCACGCTGTATCTCTGTTATGTACGACCCTATGGCGGCTGCACCTCCTATGCAGGCTATTTTGTTACCCGTGCCGACGGTTTGGGTGGTGAAGGCTCCTGTTTTCACTTCGATGATTTGACTTCTTATGAGTTACCTTATCATTGGGCGGGTTCGGGCACATGGGTCGTTACCAATGACGATTACTTGCAGTTGTCCCCTTCGGCTGTCGTGACTACTCACCCGCTCTATGGTATTGGAGGTGTCAGTTTTGCTTTCCGGGCCCGCGGAGCGGATGTTGGAGACACGGTGTTGCTGGGCATGATACCTGCCGACAGCATACACATTGACTCTACACACTTTAACTATGCGTCGTCGCTCTACACGCCGATAGATACTTTTGTGGTTGACACGGCATGGAAATACTATATGTTGCGTTTGCCTGACACCGACACCAACCGGGTTCGTTTGGCGTTCCGTACATTGGGTGATGCAGTAAGTCTTGACGACATTGGCTTCAGTGGTTGTCCGATAGTTCATTTCACCGTGGACGGCAATACGGTGCTCTGTGAGCTTGACACCGACCAGGCGGCCACCTATTACCTCCACATCACCGATAGCAGTGGCGAGGACAGTCGTGTGATACTCATCAACCAAAATTCCTACCGTGTTGAGGGGCTTCATCTTGGCAGACGTTACGACCTTTGGTGGCATTGTCTGTATGGCGAGACGGATTGCCGACCGGAGGTGAGCATCCGCACCGGCGGCCTCATTCCGTTGCCCTATTGTGAAGACTTTGAGGCTGCCACAGGTTCGCTCAGCATCCCGCCCATATGGGACTTCTTCCGGGCAGATACCAATGACGAGTTGCGTCTTGATACCTGGGGACCGTCGCTCATGATGAACCCCTACTACTCGGGTAACCGATGGGAATATGCTGTGTTGCCGGCGTTGGATGCCGACTCGGCATTGTCGCTCCATGCACGTTTGTATGTGGGTGAGGACGGCGGCGCGGTCCAGATAGGTTATTTGGCTTCGGGGGTTGACACGGGTTCGTTTGTGCCAGTGTGGGTGTCAGGGATGAACGATTGGCAAAATCCCGACGTAGATCTCTCTCCATACGCCGACAAACGCATCGCCATCCGCGCACGTTCTGCAATGTATCTTTTTGGTATCCATCTCTATGGTTCTCCGTATCCTAAAATCAGCCTTACGCGGTCTCAGCAGTTGACTCTCACCGCTTCGGTCGATAAGCCCTATTGGATGCGCTATCACCGGCCGCAATGGGGAGATGGTCATGACCTGGATACAATGCTGTATATCGACAGGAACCCTTTCATAATCTATGACAGCTTCCGTTCGGATGCCTACCTTACGCCTGTGGCTGATGCATCGGGCTATACCTGTGAGAGTGAAAGATATTATAGGCTTGGTTGGCGCCGTGAATCGCCAGCATGTTGCACGCCCAGTGGTGGCTGGTGGTGGGATTACTTTACCTATTGTCCGGAAGGACAGAACGGCCCCTCCATTGAGCAAGTGCATGGTACCTATGACTACTATCTCCATTTATGGGACAATGTGTCGCAGTGGGCTGTGTTGCCTGAGGTGGAGATGGATTCGCTGAAGCATGCCGGTATGAAGATAGTCTACAAGGGAGCCAGCGAGCATGACACTTTGGTGGTGTGTGCAATGACTGATGCCTATGACACTTTGTCGTCTGTGCCGATAGACACGTTGGTCTACACCCGTACTGACGACAGTGTGCAGGTGGCTTTTGTGGACTTTGAGGCCTATGCCGACACCGGTCGTTGGATAGCACTGCATCATCTGCGCAGCGCTGGTGGCAATTGGATGGATGTGAAAGAGATTTATGTGGACAAGTGTGCTGCCTCGATGGGCGCCACGGCCACGCTCAGCCGCTGGAACCAAGTGCGTATTGACGGCAAGAAGACACCGTTCTATGTGGAGTATCACCACACCAACGAGTCTTGTCAAGGTTGTGGTAACCCCATCCTGCGCATCGACAGTGTGCCGCAGATACTCATCCTTGACCCCGAAACCACTTACGACTTCTACTTCCGTTGCGACAGCAACGCCTATACCTGTATGCCAGCCCAGCGTGTCACCACCCTTGGCGCTCCGCTGGAGGTGCCTTCCTGTATCAACTTCGATACCGCTGCTGTCGGCACGGTGATACACAATTGGACCTCGCATCAATCAAATATTGGCGTTACCAGTGATGTGGCACACTCCGGGACCAACAGTATGGATATGCCTATCGGTGTCAGGTCCTATCTGATTACGCCCGATATCAATATCGATTCTATCCAGAAGGTGGCTCTCAGCATCTGGTACCAGGTGGAAGACTTGGCCGACCGTTTGGTGGTGGGTGTGATGAACGATCCCAACGATTTGGCTACCTTCTATCCTGTGCGCACCTTGGCACCTGTGGAGACAGGTGTCTGGCAACACAGCCTTGTCGACTTCCGCAACGCTCCCGATGATGCGCACTTCATAGCCCTGCGTGCACGCAGCAACCGTCTGGCAGGCGGACGTTCCATCCGTGTGGACGACATCTATGTCAGCAATTGTGCCGCGTTCGACTTCAGTGTGCAAAAGCTTACCAATAACTCGATTGATCTTACATGGAATCAGGTGGGCACCCCGAATACTACCATCACCGTTCTTGATGAGGGCGTGGTGGCGAATACCTACACCAATCCGACACCGCCGCTGCATATCGAACCGCTCACCATGCTGCACTACTATACGTTCATCCTCAATAGCGACTGTGGCACTGATGGCTACTGCTCGACCAGCTATACGGATACCCTCTCGGTGGTTACTCCCGAGCCTGGTGTTGGCTGTGTCAATGCCACCGATTTGGCTTCGCCGCAGGCGGTCTTCTTCAGCGGCACTTACAGCAACCCCTATTCGCGTGCCGGTGCTATCAACTACGGACCAATGCATCCCGACAGCCGCCATACCGTTTGCTACGACACCGCCCAGCGCGACCCCCGTACGGGCAACCATCTGCGTACTATCCCCGAGGGTTATACCAGCAGTGTGCGTCTGGGTAACTGGAGCACCAATGCCTACAATCCCGAGGCCGAAGGTGTCACCTACAGTCTCTTGGTAGATACATCGAGCTTCGAGCTCCTTTTGCTGCGTTATGCTGCCGTGTTGCAGGACCCCCTGCATGATCCTGCCGACCAGCCCCGCTTCCGTATGGAACTATTGGATACCAACTACAACATCATCGACTCCGCCTGTACCTCGGCCGACTTTATCGCCGACCAAAGCCTGGGATGGAATGTTGCCGACGATGGTGTGTTGTGGAAGGATTGGACGGCTGTGGGTGTGGACCTCAGCAGCCATGCCGGCGAGCAAGTCTATTTCCGCCTGACCACCTACGACTGCAACGAGGGCTCGCACTATGGCTATGCCTACTTTACGTTGGAGTGCATGCGTAAGAACATGAACACCGAATCGTGTGGCGATGTGGACAGCAACACGCTGAGCGCCCCCGAGGGCTTCCACTACCGCTGGTACACCTCGCAGTCGACCGCCACCGTCAGCACGGAGCAGAGCATCACTGTGCCCAGCGAGGACATCACTTACTATTGCGAGGTGTCCAAGCTCGATAATCCCGCCTGCAACTTCACTATCAGCGCCTACGGCGGCACCCGCTACCCGATGGCCGACTTCGACACCGCAATGGTTATTGACAGTTGCCGCTTCTTTGTTGATTTCACCAACCTCAGCGGCATCAGTCGCGATGGTGTCAACCTGTTGCCAGGAGAGAACTGCGAGACTGCCTACTGGGACTTCGGTAACGGCACCACCTCCACCAACTACCACGGTTCGGCTGTATACTTGCTGCCGGGCTCTTATACGGTAACGCTCATTAGTGGCATCGCCCTCGATGCTTGTCAGGACACAATGACCATGACTCTCGTGCTTGAGTTGCCGGATGGCATGATACCCTCTGACACCATTGTGGCATCCATTTGCGATAATCAGAACTATACGTTCTTTGGCCAACCTTATAACATTGCCGGCGAATATCATCAGTTCGTCAATGTCCCTGGCCAGACGTGCGACAGCCTCTATGTGCTGCAGCTGGATGTACGCCTCACCTCTTCGAGCGACACTGTGGCCGTGGCGTGCGACAGCATCACATGGCGTGGACAGACTTACACCACCGATGGCACCTACTCGTCCGGTCCTATAGGCCTCAATACAGTGGGCTGCGACACCACTGTCAACCTTATCCTTACTGTGCATCCCACCTACGACACCGCAGACCCCATTATCATCTGTCCGTATATGCCGTTTGCCTATCGCGGTGTTGACTATGGTGGCCCTGCAAGCATTGACACTGTGCTTTATTCCATCTACAACTGCGATAGTACGGTCCATGTCACTCTTACGCCACGCGACACCAACTTCCGCATGGCTCCCTACTACTATTTCGACAGCCTGCCCACATTCGTCCCTGACACTATGCTCATCAGTTGTGCTCCTACCGCACTCTACTGCATTGATAGCACGTTGGGTGCCACAGCATGGCAGTGGACGCTCTTTACGCCCGACACCACGGTCAACGGCACCGCCCCGACTTTCACCTACCTCTTCGAGGCAGGACGCGACAGTGTGTCGGCCTACCTCACCTTGGTGACCACCAGTGAGGGCGACTGTCTCGACACCGTGGCTTGGCCTGTATTTGTATTCCCGAGCCCTGTGGCCGATTTCAAGTGGATGCCCGAGAGACCCTCAATCTTGCATCCCGAAGTGCAGCTCTACAACCTCACCACTCCGACGCCGGGCGACCTCGGCAGTGGCGACAGTCTGGCCTACCTCTGGCGCATACAGCCCACAGAGGGTGGCGAGTTCGACACTACCTCGGTCTATGAGCTTTACTACAAATGGGGCGAAGATGGCGACAACATGGCTGGCGACTACACAGTCCAGCTGGTTGCTTCGTGGGAACATCCCGTCGATTCCTTCTACTTCGAGGATATGCCGTGGGTCAACCTCGCCTTCTACCGCGATATGCTCTATCCCTCATTCACCCATACCTGTAGGGATACCGCCGAGCATATTATCACCATCACCAACGAATACCTGCAGTTCCCCAATCTTGTCACACCCAACGGCGATGGCATCAACGACCGCTGGGAGGTGGTGAACCTCGTTGAAATGGGCAACTATCCCATGAACGAGCTCTGGATATACGACCGCACCGGTGCCCTTGTCTACCACGTGCGCAATATTCGCAACGCCGAGCAGTTCTGGGATCCCAACGCCACCCGCAGCCCCGACGGAACCTACTACTTCCGCTTCATGGCTGAAGGCAACTACGGTGTTGTCAAGCGTAACGGAACAATCGAAGTCCTGCGCAAGTAATAACACACTCGAGATGCAGCGAATACTGATTGTGGACGACGAGGAGGATCTGTGCGAGATACTCCGCTTCAATCTTGAGGCCGAGGGCTATGTCGTGGACACCGCCAACAGCGCCGAGCAAGCCCTCTCCATCCTCCGCGCCCCGCATCCCGTCCACTACGACCTGCTGTTGCTCGACATCATGATGGAACGCATGTCGGGCATCGAGTTGGCCGAGCACTTGCGAGCCGAGGGCAACCAGGCACCCGTCATCTTCCTCACCGCCCTAGGCGACCATGACGCCCAGCTGCGTGGCTTCTCGGCTGGCGCAGACGACTACATTGCCAAGCCCTTCGCCTTCGACACTGTGCTGGCGCGGGTCAGGGCAGTGTTGAGGCGGACGAGTCCGACTAATCTAACAGGCCCGACCACTCTGACCAGAAGGGAACATCTTATCCTCCAACTCTTTCAGCAGCATCCGGGCCGCTATTTCTCGCGCGAGGAAATCCTTGCCGCCGTCTGGCCCGACGACACCCTCGTCGGCGAGCGCTCGGTGGATGTGCACATCGCCCGTCTGCGCAAGAAGTTGGGCCCTGACGGCAACCGTATTGTAAACAAAACAGGTTTCGGCTATGGATTGGTCTGATGTGATACTACTGATATTGGTGGTTGCCATCTTGGTGCTCTACATCCGCCTGATGCTAAAGAACAAGCGGCTGCGGCAGATGGCTGACGAGGCCAACCGTTTGCGGTGCGAGGCCGAGGCCGCTTGGCAGCGCAACCGTCAGCTGAAGCAGGAGATGACCTCCAACATAGCCCATGAGTTGAAGACCCCTGTTAGTTCCATCCGAGGCTACTTGGAGATACTGCTTGGCGACAAGCCCGTCGACGACGAGCGTCGCCGCCACTACCTGCAGCGCAGCTACAGCCAGACGCTCCGCCTCTCGGACCTCATACAGGATGTCTCCATCATCAACAAGCTGGAGGAGAGCGCCGACCTCTTCCCACGCACCGAGGTGGATGCCTACGAGGTGGCTAAGGAGGCCATCAACGACCTCAGCGACAAGGCCACTGCCGCTGGCATCAGCTTCACCAACCAGCTGCCCGCCATGCCGTTGCAGGGCAACCATGAGTTGCTCTACTGCATCTTCCGCAACCTCGTGGAGAACAGCATCGCCTACGCCGGCAGTGGCATCAACATTGTCTTGGAAACTTACGAACCAACGAAGAGTGCTACCCACAATCCATTACCCACTACCCACTATTTCATCCATTACTATGACACCGGCAAGGGCGTGCCCGACGAGTATCTTGCCCGTCTCTTTGACCGCTTTGTGCGCATTGGCGAAGGCCGCTCGCGTGCCGATGGCGGCACCGGACTCGGCCTCAGTATCGTCAAACATGCCGTCCTCTTCCACGGTGGCGAAATCTATGCCAAAAACCGCCTTGAAGGTGGATTGGAATACTTCTTCTCACTGAAAAAACAATAACCATGCATACAACACCGATACAGATAAGATTCAACGACGTGGACCAGATGGGGCACGTGAACAACGCCGTCATCATGGAGTATCTCGACCTGGGAAAGGACGCCTTCTTCAGCAGCCATGGCCTGTCGCCCACCAAGAGCGACTTCACCGTCATGGTGGTGCACTATGACGTCGACTTCAAGGCGCAGATACACTACCACGACAAGATACAGGTGGAGACCTCTATTGAACGCTTCGGCACCAAGAGCCTCACGGTGCTGCAGCGCGTGGTGAACAGCGAGAACAGCACCGTCTGCGTCGAGTGCCGCACCGTCATGGCCGGCTACCGCCGTAGCACCTCCAGCTCCGAGGTCATCCCCGACGAGGTACGGGAGTGGCTTAGTAGATGACAGAAAAACAATGGCACACAACAAAGACAGACATCCCGTTTACCCCAAGGAGGGAAAGAAACACTTCTGCCGAAAGAGGAAACTCAAGCCAATTCATATTTTCTGGATAGTGTTCGTTGTGATACTTGGTACTATTGTCATACACACGGAATTAACGATTTGGCAAGTCAAGCAGGATCCAGTGGAGACGACTGCTGTTATTTATGCAGAATCTTTAAACTCAGGAAGAGGTACTACGAAATTCTACAAATTCGAGGTCGAGGGTGTGACTTACAAAGGAAAGTGCACAGAAGGCAAAATTGGAGATGTAATCAAGATTCGTTATTATCGGAAAGACCCATCGAAAAACTACAGTGCCGAAAATGGAGAATGCATTTAACGGCTACTGCTTCATAGCAGCGAGTTCCTCGGCGAGGTAGTGGCCGGTGAAGTTGTCGTTCTGCTTGGCTAAATCTTCGGGGGTGCCGCAGAAGGTGATGTTGCCGCCGGCGCGGCCGCCGTCGGGACCGAGGTCGATGACCCAGTCGGCCACCTTGATGACGTCCATGTTGTGTTCGATGACGAGGACAGTGTTGCCCTTGTCGACGAGTTTCTGCAGCACGCCGAGGAGGATGCGGATGTCCTCGAAGTGGAGGCCTGTGGTGGGCTCGTCGAGGATGTAGAGCGTGCGGCCGGTGTCGCTCTTGCTGAGATCGGTGGCCAGCTTGACGCGCTGCGCCTCACCGCCGCTGAGGGTGGTGCTCTGCTGTCCGAGGGTGATATAGCCGAGGCCGACCTCCTGCAGAGTCTTGAGTTTCTTGTGCAGCTTGGGCATCGAGGAGAAGAACTCGACGGCCTCGTTGACGGTCATGTCGAGCACGTCGCTGATGGACTTGCCCTTGTAGCGTATTTCGAGGGTCTCGCGGTTGTAGCGCTTACCGCCGCAGACTTCGCACTGCACATAGACATCGGGCAGGAAGTTCATCTCGATGGTGCGGAGGCCGGCGCCCTTGCAGTGTTCGCAGCGGCCGCCGCTGACGTTGAAGCTGAAGCGGCCGGGCTTGTAGCCGCGGATGCGTGCCGACGGCAACTCGGCGAAGAGTCGGCGGATGTCGTCAAAGAAGCCCGCATAAGTAGCGGGGTTGGAGCGCGGCGTGCGGCCGATGGGGCTCTGGTCTATTTGGATGACTTTGTCTATATTTTCTATTCCCTCTATCGAAGCGTAAGGCAGCGGAGCCCGTAGCGAGTGGTAGAAATGCTGGCTGAGGATGGGTTGCAGGGTGTCGTTGATAAGGGTCGACTTGCCAGAGCCCGAGACGCCCGTCACGCAGACGAACATGCCCAGCGGCAGGTCGAGGTCGACGCCCTTGAGGTTGTTGCCGGTGGCACCGCGAAGGATGAGGTGCTGGCGGCCAGCGTTTATTCTGCGCTCCGGCAGCGATATGTCTTTCTTTCTTTCTAAATAATCTAGGGTTAGGCTGGATTCTCTAGATTTTCTAGAGCTTCTAAGATCTCCGGCGAAGAGTACCTTGCCGCCGTGCACGCCGGCGCCGGGGCCGATGTCGACGAGGTAGTCGGCGGCGAGCATCATGTCGCGGTCATGCTCGACGACGATGATGCTGTTGCCGAGGTCGCGCAGCTGATTGAGGCTCTTGATGAGGCGCTGGTTGTCGCGCTGGTGTAGGCCGATGCTGGGCTCGTCGAGGATATAAAGCACGTTGGTGAGCTGCGAACCTATTTGTGTGGCCAGGCGTATGCGCTGTGCCTCGCCGCCTGAGAGCGACTTGGCGCTGCGGTTCATGCTGAGGTAGCCCACGCCCACGTTGTTGAGGAACGACAGGCGCTTCAGTATTTCCACCAGCACCTCGTGCGCCACCTTGGCATCGCGCTCGTCGAGTTGTGGCTCCAGTTTTTCGAGCCACTCCTGTAGCTCCAGCAGGTCCATGTCGGCCAGTTCGCCGATATTCTTGTCCAAGATACGGAAGGCGAGGCTTTCAGGCTTCAGTCGGTGGCCGTGGCACTCGGGGCATGGCACTGTGTTCATGAATGAGGCCGCCCACTTCTGTAAGGCTGCGGGGCTCTCATCGCTGGCCAGCGAGGTGATATAGTTGATGATGCCCTGGAACTCGCTGAGGTAGCCCGGGTCCTCGGGGTCTTCGATGCCGGCAAAGTGATTGCTTCCGTAAAGGATGGCGTTGAGGGCTTCCTCGCTGAGGTCACTGACGGGGGTGTCGAGGGTGAAGTCGTAGTGCTTGCCCATGAGCTCCAGCTTGCGGTAGACGTAGTTGGTGGGCGAATACTTGCCTAGCACCTCGATGGCACCGTCCTTGATGCTCTTCTTGGGGTTGGGAATGAGCTTCTGCATGTCGATTTGCGCCACCTCGCCGAGGCCGTTGCAGTGGGGACAGGCGCCGTAGGGCGAGTTGAACGAGAAGGTGTTGGGCTCTGGCTCAGGGTAGGAGAGACCGCTATCGGGGTCCATTAGCATGCGGCTGAAGTAGCGGATGTTACCGTCCTCGTTGTTGAGCACCATTAATATACCTTTTCCCTGGCGGAAGGCTGTCTGCACCGCCTCGCGGAGGCGTGTGGCGTTGCGGGTGGCACGCAGGCGGTCGACCATCAGCTCGATGTCGTGCACCTTGTAGCGGTCCACCTGCATTTTGTAGGTAATCTCCTTTATCTCGCCGTCCACGCGTACCTTCAGGAAGCCTTTCTTGGCCACCTGCTCGAAGAGTTCGCGGTAGTGGCCCTTGCGCCCCTTGACCAGCGGTGCAAGTATCATGATGTCGCGGCTGCCGTATTCCGAAGTGATGATTTCGAGTATCTTCTCTTCGCTGTACTTCACCATGGGCTTGCCGCTGACGATGCTGTAGGCCTTGCCCACGCGGGCATAGAGCAGACGCAGCAGGTCGTAGGTGTCGGTGATGGTGCCCACGGTGGAACGCGGGTTGTTGTTGGTGCTCTTTTGCTCGATGGCGATGACGGGCGAGAGGCCCTCGATAAGGTCCACGTCGGGCCGCTCCATGTTGCCGATGAAGTGGCGTGCATACGCTGAGAATGTCTCCATGTAGCGCCGCTGCCCCTCGGCATGGATGGTGTCGAACGCCAGGCTCGACTTGCCGCTGCCGCTGAGGCCGGTGAACACCACCAACTTGTTGCGTGGAATCTCAAGATCCACATTCTGCAGGTTATGTTCGCGTGCGCCTAATATCTTAATCTTCTCGTCGTCCATCATTTAGAGGGTTGTGGTTTTGGGATAGTATTTCTTGATTTCTTTCACTACATTCATGTCGAAATACCAGATGTTCATTGAGAATCGTTCGTGGCTTTTGGTTTCCACTATCATGCCCGCCGGAAGCTGAAATCTCTGGGTCTTAATCACAATGCAGTGGATGTCAGTCCAAGGTAACTCGACGATGAGGTCGCTCGGAACCAGACTGATAAACTCTTTGCGCAGCCAGTGCTTGAACCCGTGGCCTGGAAGGACTTCATTGGCGCCGTCCAGCACCAGCATCTCCGGGCCCACAATGATTTTAGCCTTGAGCATCGAGATGGAGTAGCGCAGATGGAACAGCATGAAGACGATAAATGCTATTATCAATGCATATCCCCACCAACTATCTCCTTCTATATCACCGGCAGCACCGGCGGCCAGACCCCATACCATCAGGGTTATGCAAAAGACGCTGATACCTATCAAGAACCAAGCGCCGCCACGCCCCTTGAACGTGGTGGTCTTGCGGTAGCCTTTGATGGGCTTCTGCTTGTCGGCCTTGTGGAGGATGCCTCTGGAGATATCCTCTACAATCATGCGTACTATTTGGGTGTCGCCACTCATGTCAAATGCTCTCTATCACCGTGGTGTCGTGCTTCCCTTTGACGATGGTGTTGTATTCGGTGCCTTTCTTTGTGGGGATGCGCACCTTGTAGGTCTTGTCGGCTTTGTTCTTGAGCGTGCTAGAGGTAAGCCAGGGGTTGAGGGTGCGCAGCATCTTGTAGGAGGTGCCGTTCACCTTGGCAAAGGCCACGAGGTCCACGTTCTGGCCGCTGAGAGGCACCTCGTTGTAAGGCAGCTCGGGGTAGGTGTCGCAGCGGCGCACGGTGTAGCCATAGTCCTGTGGATGCTGCAGGATGAGCTTGATGGCGAGAATGCGGAAAACGTAGCGCTGGGTCTCCTGGTTGAGCAGCAGGTCGTAGTAGCTCGACTGCTGCTGGTTGTCAAGGCGTTTGCCAAGGCCGTTCTCACCGCAGTTGTAGGCTGCCGCTGCTTCGGTCCAGCCGCCGAAGCGCCGTTTGAGGTCTTTCAAATACTTGCAGGCGGCGCGCGTCGAGGCTTCCAGGTCGTTGCGCATGTCCACCTCGTCGCTGATCTCCAGACCATACTTCTGCCCCGTAGCCTTCATGAACTGCCAATAGCCGTTTGCGCCGGCCGGCGAGGTGACGCATTGCAGGCCGCTCTCGGCGACGCAGAGATACTTCATGTCGTCGGGCACGCCCTCTTCGCGCAGGATGCGTTCAATGGTGGGGAAATAGCGCGTGGAGCGCTTGATGTAGAAGAGGGTGCTCGATTGGTAGTACATGTTGCTCACCAGCTCGCGGTCCAGGCTTTCGCGCACATAGTAAAGGTTCAGCGGCACGCGCTCGCCGCAGAAGGTGAGGCTGTCGGGGATAGAGGGTGCATAGACGCGGTAGTCGGCGCGGATGGCGCGGGCATGGATGGCCTCCTCCTCGTTCTTGTCCTTGCGGGTGGCAAAAATAAAGGCCTCGCCGGCGATAGCCACGGAGGCCATTATGATGGCAATGATGCTGATTTTCTTCATGATGTGATAGTGTTGACAATGAGGCGGGCCACCTCTTTCTTGCTCATGAGCGGGCTCTCCTTGCGGCTGCCGTCGGCGCTGAGGATGGTCACCTTGTTGGTGTCCACGCCGAAGCCTGCCCCTTCGTCGCGTAGCGAGTTCATGACGATGTGGTCGAGGTGCTTGCGTTGCAGCTTGCCTTGGGCATTCTCCAGCTCATGGTCGGTCTCGAGGGCGAAGCCCACAAGCGTCTGTTGCTGCTTCATGCCGCCAAGGGTAGCCAGAATGTCAGGGTTCTGCACCAGCTGGAGCGTCATACCCTCATCGCCTTGCTTCTTCAGCTTGTGGTCGGCACATTCGGCGGGGTGGTAGTCAGCCACGGCGGCCGAGAGGATGGCTCCCGTGCATTGTGGGAAGGCCTCGGTGGCGGCGGCATACATCTCGCGGGCGCTTTCTACACGCACCACATGGATGTGGGGGTGGTTGATGTCGAGGTGAGTGGGGCCGGTGACCAACTCTACTTCGGCACCTGCCTCGGCCAGCGCTTCGGCCAGGGCGAAGCCCATCTTGCCGCTGCTGTAGTTGCCGATGAAGCGCACTCTGTCGATGCGCTCATAGGTGGGACCTGCTGTCACCAGCCATTTCTGGGTGGAAAGTGGACAGTGGGAGGATGAAAGTGCAGCATCCACTATCTCCGAAGGCTCCGACATGCGGCCGATGCCATCGGTGCCGCAGGCCAGCTCGCCTTCGGCGGGGCCTACCATGCGGATGCCCCAACCCCGCAGCGTCTCAATGTTGCGCTGCACGGCGGGGTGGGCCCACATCAGGCTGTTCATGGCGGGCGCCATGACGACGGGTTTCTGCGAGAAGGCCAGCAGGAGTGTGCTCAGTGCATCGTCGGCGATGCCATTGGCCACCTTGCCGATGATGTTGGCCGTGGCTGGAGCCACAATGAGCATATCGCCCCAATCTTTGAGCGAGATATGCTGGGTGGAACGTTCATTGTTGGCAAAAAGGTCGCAGTAGAGAGGATGGCCACTGACGGTTTCAAGGGTCACGCGTGTGACGAACTCCAGCGCGTGCTCCGTGGCGGCGCAGCGCACCTCATGCCCTGCCTTGACCAGCAGGCGCACCAGTTCGGGCGCTTTGTAGGCCGCGATGCCTCCTGTGATGCCAACAACAATGCGCATGGCTTACATCTCCTTGATTACCTCTTCTTCGAGGGCCTCGAGGTGTTTCTTCTTCTGGTCCTCCTTGGCGGGGTTGCGATAGAAGATGTTGCCTTCGAGGTATTCTTCGGTGGCCTCGAGCGAGGGCTTGGGCTGCATCTCGAAACGACGCACAATCTCCACCTGCTCGCGGTTCTCAAACATCTCGTCGAGAGAGTCTCCGCCACCCTTGAACTCGTCAATCTTGTTGTGCAGCTCTTTCTTCTCCTCGGCGGCAATCTGGTTGGCGCGTTTGGTGAGCACGGCCACAGTCTCGTAGATATTGTCGGTCATTTGGCTGAAATCGGCGGTGTTGCGCGTGATGGTGGTGTTGTTCACCTTCTTTTTCTTTTCTTCCATTGTGTGTGGTTTATTGTTGTTTCTTGTTTTCAATGTCGGTCAAGGCGGCACGGGCCTTGGTGTAGATGTCCTGGGCTGCAGCCAGATGTTTCGAGCCTGCGAAGCTGCTGCTGAACTTGTCGAAGTCGTTCAGTACCTGCTGCAGGCGTTCGCGCTGCTTGTCCTCGCGGCTGCCGATGGCGTAGCGGTAGCCCGACTCGAGCTGGTAGAACATGGCCTCCTCGCGCATCGGCGCCTCGGGGTAGAGGTTGAGGAAGTTTTTGAACGACTCGTAGGCGGCGTGATACTCCTCGATGAAGTAGTAGCCATAGGCAATCTCGTAGTCCTTCTTGATGAGTTTGGCGCGCATCTCGTCGAGGTAGGTATTCACCTCGGGGATGTGCACGCTCCGCGGATAGCGTTCAGCAAAGGCTTCCATCTCCTCGATGGCGTCGCGTGTCACCGTCTGGTCAAGGCTGTGGTTGGGCGACTCCTTGTAGTGGCAGTAGGCCGAGAGGAACATGGCCTCCTCGGCGTTGTCGCTGTAGGGGAATTGGCGGGCGAAGCGCTTGAATTGGTAGCCGGCGCTGTAGTAGTCTTTCTCCTTGTAGAGCGCCTGGGCGTAGTACCAGCCAATGTTCTCGGCGTTCTCCTTGCCACGGTAGTGCAGGGTCAGGTTCTCAAAGAGTTGTATGGCCTTGGAGTAGCTGTTGTCGTTGTAATAGCGCATGGCCGCCTCGTACTTTGCATCGAAATCGTTGCTGTTGAGCAATTTTTCGAATTTGTTGCAAGACGTTAAGGCCAAGCATATTGCGCAGATGGCGATGATGTTTTTCGTCTTTTTCATGGGGTGCAAAGATACGCATTTTTTTCAATGTGCGCGCAAAATATATTTTAAAAAGAGGATATTTTTTGCCTGCAACCCTCTGTTTTGGAAAAAAGTTGTATTTTTGCACTCTCTTATTTCAATATTCGAGCAGATGAAAAAATGGCTATTCGCAATGCTGGCGCTGACGCTGGCGACGGTCATGCAGGCGCAGGACAAGGGCCTGACGGGTCGCCTCTACGGTGTGGTGGGCCACAGCTACGCTGAGAATTTCTACGGGTCGATGGCGATGGTGGCCGACTATGGCACAGGCAAAGGACTGCACCTGACGGGCGGCGTGGAGCTGTTTCGCGGCAGCGGCTACGCCGTCACGGCGGCGTGGCAGACACAGCTACCTTGGCCCAACAAGCGTTTCTTTCTCTACAACCGCTACCTCTACCGACTGTTCGCACGATGGAACCTCAACGAGTACAGCACCCATGTGGCCGTGGGATATGAACTTGAGCATTGGCGTTTCTCGCTGGGTATGACCAACCGCTTCATGAGCCCTTTCCACCCCTACGACAAGACAGGCAGCACCGACTATGTCTTCGAGCCATTCAACCTGATGTATGAAATACAGTATCAGCTCGATTTCGGCCGCGACGACCGTTGGTCGATGATGCTGCGGGCGGCCGATTTCGACGACTTTGTGACCGACCGCGGCTACCAGCCCATGTTCTCCGTGGCCTTTGGACGCCGCTTCCGCAAGGTGTCGGCCTACGCCCGCACGGTGTGCTATCCGACCGGCATGTTCTCCTTGTCGGCCAACTACTATGAGTTGTTTTTTAACCTCGGAATACAGAAGAAATGGTGAAAAGAAGTATCCTCTGGTTGTCGGCACTGATGCTGCTGACGGCATGCAATAAATTGGACCTCACAGGATTGATAGCCCCAGCCAGCGCCGAGGCCGACCAGCGGGTGCGTGAGTCGCTCAAGATGAGCCACCTGGGTGGCCCTGCTGTGCTCACCGTCGGCAGCGACGACTACTGTGTCTATGTCTGCTCCGACGTCCACACCGGCAAAGAGCACCTCCGCCTCTCGGAGTTTATGCGCCGCCAGCGGTCCGACTCGACCGTGGCTATGGGGCTCTGCCTCGGCGACATATCCAACGAACCCGGCGCCCTGATGACCGCGCACGACATCATCGCCTTCAACCCCTCGCGCGATGTATATGAATCGCCGGTTTACAGCATTGTAGGCAACCATGACCTCTTCTTCGGACAGTGGGAGGACTTCAAGAAATGCTTCGGCTCGTCGACCTACACCTTCACCGTCGCCACCCCCAACTACCGCGACCTCTACATCATGCTCGACTCGGGTGGTGGCTGTCACGGCAAGACTCAGATGGAGTGGCTGCGCAACGTATTGAAGAACAGGTGGAAATATCGCCACTGCATCGTCTGCTCGCACGTCAACGTCTTCCGCACCGATATGTCGCAGTTCATGTCGGGCAACCTGCCGCTCGAGGAAACCTACGAGCTGATGGACATGCTGGCTTCCAGCAATGTAGAGCTCTACCTGCAAGGCCATGACCACCACCGCAAAGAGACCCTCTACGGCGGCGTGCGCTACATTACGCTCGACTGCCTGAAGGATGATGGCGGCTATGGCTCCTACATGACCATCAGCGTCGGCTCCGCCCTCGGCTGGCAGTTCCACGACGACATTTAACCCCTCCAAAAATAGGTCGTGCACGACCTATTTAGGTAATCGGCAGCCGGTTGCCGGTGGCTGCTATTGACCCAAAACCGCCCCCAAACCGCCGTTTTACCGGCTACCGACCACCAATTACCGACTACCAACCACCTAAAAATCATTGTTTCAGAGCATAATGCCCCATATTGATGCCGCATCCCCTCCGACACTCCTCCGACTCAAGTCCGACTCAAGTCCGACTGAACTCCGACCGCAGTCGGACAAAACACGTTTCATTTACGGTGTCGCTCCAGATAGGTCGTGCACGATATAAATGCCTCCGGATGGGGGCATGGGGTGGGGCACCGAAATAAAAATTTGGCGGTGTCGGAAATTAGTTGTATCTTTGCATTTTAAAATAGATGCAATATATGGATACTATCATTATCTTAGACTTTGGCTCTCAATACACTCAGCTGATTGCGCGCAAAATTCGCGAGCTGAACGTCTACTGCGAAATCCATCCTTTCGACAAAATACCCGCCCTCACCCCTGAGGTGAAGGGCGTTGTCTTCTCCGGCAGCCCCTTCAGCTGCAATGCCGCCGACGCGCCGGTGCCCGACATGACGAACATCAAGGGCCGCCTGCCGCTGCTGGCGGTGTGCTACGGTGCCCAATACCTGGCTAAGTGGGGCGGCGGCCGTGTGCAGCAGAGCAAGATTCGCGAGTATGGTCGTGCCAACCTCAACTATATCGACCACAGCAACCCCTTGATGAAGGATGTGCCCATGGGCAGCCAGGTGTGGATGAGCCACGGCGACACCATCGAGGTGCTGCCCGAGGGCTACCGCACTATCTGTTCGACTGAAAATGTGCAGTTTGCAGGCTACCAGATTGAAGGTGAGCCGACCTACGCCATACAGTTCCATCCCGAGGTGCACCATTCGACCGACGGTGTGCAGTTGCTGCGCAACTTTGTGGTCGGCATCTGCGGCTGCCGTCAGGAATGGACCCCCGAGTCGTTTATCGAGACCACCGTGGCCGAACTGCGTGCCAAAGTGGGCAGCGACAAGGTGGTGCTGGGTCTCAGCGGCGGTGTGGACAGCACCGTGGCCGCCGTGCTCCTCAATCGTGCCATTGGCCATCAGCTGCATTGTATCTTTGTCGACAATGGCCTGCTGCGCAAGAACGAGTTCGAGAGCGTGCTGGAGTCCTATAAGGATATGGGTCTCAATGTGAAAGGTGTCGATGCCAAGCAGCGCTTCTACGATGTGCTGGCCGGCGTCAAGGACCCCGAAAAGAAGCGCAAGGGCATCGGCAAGACCTTCATCGATGTGTTCGACGCCGAGGCCAAGCTGATTACCGATGCCAAATGGCTCGGACAGGGTACTATCTATCCCGATGTGATTGAGAGTTCGAGCGTTAAGGGTCCCAGCCAGACCATCAAGAGCCACCACAATGTGGGTGGATTGCCTGACTATATGAAGCTGCAGCTCGTCGAACCGCTGCGGAGCCTCTTCAAGGACGAGGTGCGCCGTGTGGGTCGCCAGCTGGGCATCAAGGACAGCCTCATCGGCCGTCATCCTTTCCCGGGTCCCGGCCTGGCTATCCGTATCCTGAGCGATGTGACGCCCGAGAAGGTGCGCATCTTGCAGGAGGTGGATGATATCTTTATCCAGGGCCTGCGTGACAACGACCTGTACGACAAGGTGTGGCAGGCCGGTGCCATGCTGCTGCCGGTGCAGAGTGTGGGCGTGATGGGTGACGAGCGCACCTACGAGAGCGTGGTGGCCCTGCGCGCTGTGGAGAGCGTCGACGGCATGACGGCCGATTGGAGCCACCTGCCGTATGACTTCCTGGCCAAGGTGAGCAACGAGATTATCAACCGTGTCAAGGGTGTCAACCGCGTGGTTTACGACATTAGCTCCAAGCCGCCAGCAACCATCGAATGGGAATAATCATGAGAAGATTACTGCTGATATTGACGCTGTTGCTGACAGGCTTTGCGGCATGGGCCCAGAAGCCCGGCACTACGCCTGTCAAAGTGAATTTTGAGACACAGATGCTGCACGGTCGCAGGTACTATGTGCACATCGTCGAGAAGGGCCAGACGGTCTACTCGATTGCTAAAGCCTATAAGGTGTCGAACTTCGACGCCGTCACCCATGTTGATATTCATGCCCTTCATCCTGGCGACACCGTATGGCTGCCGTTCCGCGGACAGTTGGCAGAAATCGAAGAGCAGTCGACCCCAGCGCCTGCACCGACACCCGTATTGACTACTACCCGATTCGATACGGTGTATGTGCACGACACGACCTATGTTAACGTTCCGTATGCCGTACATGACACTACGTATATTAATGTGCCATACGCCGTGCATGACACTGCCATCGTGTCTGATACGGTGACGCTGACGGAATACGTGACCGTGCGTGATACCACGTATATCACAGTTCATGACACAGCTTATGTCAATGTTCCGTATGCTGTGCGTGATACAGCCATCGTTACTGACACGGTGACGCTGACGAAGTATGTGACGGTGCATGATGCCACTTATATTGCCGTTCACGACACCACATTTGTTATCGACACCGTGAACTATGCTTCCGCTTCCGACTTGGCTTTTGCTTCCGCCGCTCCTGTGGCGATGACAGAATATGCGCCGGCAAGCCAACCTGCCTCGAGTCCGGAGGACACTCCAATAACGGCACAGCCTCAGCGCAAGGTGGGAAAGACGCTCAAGGTGGCGGTCATGATGCCGCTGCATCTTGACCAGCTGGATCAGATTTCCACCTCAAAGTTCGACATCGAGCAGCGTGGTAAGAAGGTCTACCGTCAGTTCGAGTTCATCGAGTTCTATGAAGGACTGCTGCTGGCCCTCGACCGTCTGGCGGAGCAGGGCATCAATGTGGAGCTGAATGTGGTGGATGTGAGCGAGAACAATGCGGCAAAGGTTGAGGCGGCTTTCAACAGCCACAATGTGGCACAGAGCGACTTCGTGGTGGCGTTGCTGCTGCGCGAAGCCTTCGACAAGGCTGCCGAATTGGCGCAGCAGGCAGGCATCTATATTGTCAACCCCATGGCCACCCGTGCCGAGCTGTGTGCCGAGAACCCCTATATGGTCAAGGTGCAGCCCTCGGTGGAGGGTATGGTCAGCCTGATGCTGAAGAATATGAAGTTGGAGCGCCCCGACGGTCACCTCTATATCATACACTCCAACTCCAAAAACGAGAAGGCGGTGATGGATGAGCTGAAACGGCAGCTTGACGAGCGGCAGGATATCCCATATACACTCTTCAATTGGAGCCAGAGCGCCAAGCTGACGGGCGTGATCAAGAAGACCCCGGGCTGCAGCGTGCTGAGCATCTTCGACCAGGACAAGGACAACAACCGCGTCTTCGTGGGCAACTTGCTTAACCGTTTGGCCGCCTTCAAGAGCGACAGCCCTACGCTGTACAGCCTCAGCGATTGGACGCGCGACTACATCGACGTCGATTTTGCGCAGCTGCAGCTGCTCAACTACCATACCTTCAGCACGTCGTGGGACATGACCAACGATGTGCATGTGAATTTCCTGCAGGCTTACCGCACCCGTTTCGGCACCGAGCCCTCCTCGCCGCTGGCTGCGGCAGGCTACGACCTGATGCTGTATATCGCTACCGGTTTGAGTCACAAGAACAGCGCCTTCTGGCAGTCGCCCGGCAACTCGCTGCCAACCCTTATACAACCGATGCACCTCAGCCGCCACGGTGCGGGCCTGGAGAACGACAAGGCCCAACTCTACCGGCTGGAGGGACTGAAGTTCATCAAGGCCTCTTTCAAATAACTGCAAACGCACTAAATGGAGTATCAGAACACAATCAATAAAGAGTTTCGCCTGACAGGCCCCGGCCTGCATACCGGCCGCACGGTGACGGTGACGGTGAAGCCCGCGCCCGACAACTTCGGCATCGCTTTCCGTCGTACCGACCGTACCAATATCGTCACTCAGCCGGCCTTCGCCAACAAGGTGGGCGAGACCTCGCGCGGTACCACACTTGGCTCGGGACGCCACACCATCGCTACCATCGAGCACCTGATGTCGGCCCTGCATGGCATGAAGGTGGACAATGTGCTTGTGGAACTCGACGGCGGCGAGGTGCCCATTCTCGACGGCTCGGCGCGCCCCTGGCTGCTGCAGTTGGTGCGTGTGGGCATTCGGCAACAGCAATCGGAACGCAAGGCGTTTACCATCAACGAGCCGCTGCACTTCGAGTTCGAGCCTACGGGATCGGTTTTCGATGCGGAACCCTGTGACCATTTCGCCGTTGATTGCGTGATAGACTTCCCTAATAGCGTGATTGGCTGCCAGCATGCCGAGATGAACGACCTTTCGGAATACGCTGCCAGCATCGCTCCTTGCCGTACCTTTGTGTTCCTGCACGAGATAGAGCCCCTGCTGCACCTCAACCTCATCAAAGGCGGCAGCCTTGACAATGCGCTTGTCTTCGTCAATAAGGAGCTCACCTCCAAGCAGCTGAAGCGCTTGGCCAAGACCTTCAACAAGGACGTCAGCAACTTCAGGGTGCACGACGGTGTGCTCAACACCACCGACCCCTACTTCCCCAATGAACCCGCGCGACATAAGCTGCTCGACTTTGTGGGCGACATTCGCCTTGTTGGGCAGCCCATCAACGCCAAGTTCAAGATATACAAACCCGGGCACAAGGCCAACAACGCCTTCGCCCGCTACTTGATGGAATATTTCAGGAATAACAAATAAGACATGATATTATACGACCTCCACCCCAATGCCAAGATAGGCAAAGACGTGACGATAAGCAACTTCAGCACCATCTGCGACGATGTTGAGATTGGCGATGGCACTTGGATAGGCCCCAATGTGACCATCTTTCCTGGTGCCCGCATCGGCAAGAACTGCAAGATATTCCCTGGCGCCGTTATAGCCGCTGTGCCGCAAGACCTGAAGTTTGCCGGCGAATACACCACTGTCGAGATAGGCGACAACAACGTCATCCGTGAGTGCTGCACCATCAACCGAGGCACTTCCGCTAGCGGCAAGACCGTCATTGGCAACAACAACCTTCTGATGGCCTATGTGCATGTGGCCCACGACTGTGTGGTGGGTGACAACTGTGTGCTGGCCAACAATGCCACCCTCGCCGGCCACATCATTCTGGGCGACTATGTCATCCTCGGCGGCAAGACGGCCTGCCTGCAGTTCATCCATATCGGCTCGCATGTCATCACCCAGGGCGGTGCGCTGGTCGACAAGGACATCCCGCCCTTCGTCAAGGCCGCACGCTACCCCATACAGTATTGTGGTGTCAACAGCCTGGGCCTCCAGCGCCGTGGCTTCTCCAGCGAAAGCATCAACCGCATCAGCGATATCTACCGCTACATCTTCGTCAAGGGCCTCACAGTCACCGATGCTGTCGAGCAAGTGAAAGAACTCTATGGCCATACCGACGAGGGCAAGCAGGTGCTCGCTTTCATAGGCAATGCCAACACAGGCCTCCTGAGTGGCTACAAGTCGGTGAGGAAATCGGAATAAGGTAATTACAGCTTCATCATAGTGGTCTCGACGATGGCAACAGTTTTGCCGTTGTCGAGACTTTCTATTATTGTCTGGTAGAGTGCCGTCGTTCGGCCCGATTTGAGAGCTTTGCAGGTGGCTCGCAGACTGTCGCCGGTGGCGGGGGAGAGAAAATGGATGGTGCTGTCGAGCGACACCCAGTGCAGATTCTCTTCTTCAAGGCAGATACTGTTCGCAGCCACGGCGGCGCAGAAATCGGCCATGGTGAACAATACTCCACCCATGGCCACGCCGCGTGCGTTGCGGTGATGTCGGTCAAGCGTCAGTTGGCAGGTGGCCTCATGTTCAGCGACACGAACTATCTTGATGCCCGTCAGTTCACTGGCATAGCGGTCGGCGGCAAACACCTCGCGGGCGCTCTCGGTAAGGTCCATCACGTCAGAACGTATAGGAGAAGCCCGCGGAGATGGAACGGTTGAACGAGCCCGTATTGGAGGTGACGATACGGTAGGCAGGGTGCGCATTCTGCTCAGTGATGCTCAGCATGGAGGTCTGGAAGCGCAGCTCGAAACCCAGGTTGTCGGTGAACAGGTAGCGCGCCGACGCCACCAGCGGCAAGTAGTCGAAGCGTTTGTAGTTTGCCTCGTGTGCCGCGTTGTGCTCGCCGCCGTAGTCCAACACCGAGGCACCCACCTGCACCGCCGGCGCCACACCGGCCGCCAGGCGCAGTCTGTGGTCGAGCAACGTGTAGGACATCATGATGGGCAACTCTACATAGTTCAGCGAGATGGTGCGCTGGAAGTCGTCGCGCACAATCCGCGACCCCTTCTGCGAGAAAGCCAATTCCACTACCACGCGCCATGGGGTGCGCTCATCCCAGCCAAGGAAAAAGCTGGTGCCCACGCCGGCACGGAGCCCGGTGTGGCTGTAGCTGCCTGCATCGTCGCCGTCAATCTGGCAGAAGTTGAGGCCGCCGAAGGCCGACACATCGAAACGCTCCTGAGCTTGAGAGGTGAGGGGTGAGAGGTGAAAGGTGAGAAGTAAAAGAGCAGTTGCAATGAATAATGTCTTTTTCATAATTCTATATTCTTGATTCTTAATTCTTTTCTCAACGCCTCGGCGCCGTGGAAGACGATGCCTTCCATGCCCAGCGCCCTGGCGGCAGCCACATTGTCGGGATTGTCGTCGACGAAGGTGCACTCCTCGGCCTTCAGGCCGTAGCGATCCAGCAGCACGCGGAACAGCCTCGGGTCGGGCTTCACCAGCCCCTCGGCGCCACTCACCACATAGCGGTCAATCAGCTGCAGTATGCCGAAATGTTCCCGCGCCACGGGGAAGGTCTCCATGCTCCAATTGGTCAGGCCAAAAATGTTGATAGGTTGATAAGTTGATAGGTTGATGAGTTCTTGAAGGAGATTCCGCATGCCGGGCACTTCGCCAACAAGCATCTCGCGCCAGCGGTCGCGGTAGAGGGCAATGGCCTCCTTGTACTCAGGGTGTTTGGCCTGCAACTCGGCGATGCACTTGTCCTGGCTTTCGCCGGCATCGATGCGCTGGCGCCAATCCAAGTCAATCACATGGCGGAAGAACCACCATGCACGGGCCTCGTTGCCGAAATACTCGCCATACACACGGTCGGGGCGCCACTGTACCAGCACATTGCCAAAGTCGAAGATGACGTTTTTCATACCGATGATAACGCCATCTTCGACTTCTTATTGTGCCCGTAGGCCGTTTTATTCTTGCAGCTTGAAGATGATAGGCAGGTTGAACTGCACACGGACGGGCTTACCTTGTTGCTTGCCGGGTGTCCAATTGGGCATGGCGTTGACCACGCGCAGAGCCTCTTCGTCACAGCCGCCACCGATGCCGCGAAGCACCTGGGCATTGGTGACACTACCGTCGGCCTCAATCACAAAGCGCACAAACACCCTGCCCTGTACTCCCTCGGCCTTGGCCTGCTCGGGATACTTGATGTTCTCGGCGAGGTATTTCATCATAGCCTCCATGCCGCCCGGAAACTCCGGGTCCACCTCTACAGGGTGACCAAGATCGTTGTAAATAGTGTCGTTGGTGTTGACGACAACTTCCTGTGGTTGTGCCGCCGAGGCATCGGCCTCCGGGGTGGCAGGCTTGCAACCCACCATCAGCAGCAGTGCCGCCACGGGCAGTGCCACCAAAGCTTTCCATGCGCCGAAGCGCGTTGTTGTTTTGTTCATCATAACGATACGTTTTTTGATGTTAATACTTTTGAAATTATTTGTGATATGGCCATATCCGATACCGGTCACCTGTCGGTAGAGCAGGTGCAGATAGCTTTCGCGGCTGCACGAGTCCAGCGAGGCCGCGTCGGCCTGATACTCGTGCACGGCACGCAACTCGCGCGTCAGCAGCCACGCAAAGGGGTTGAACCACAGCACGCAGCACATGAGGCGCATGGCGAGGAGATCGAAGGAGTGGGCGCGGCGCACGTGGAGCGACTCGTGGGCAAGGATGCAGCGCAGCTCCTCGTCGCTCAGGTCGCGGCTGCCTACCACTATCTGGTTGAAGAAAGAGTAGGGGGCCGTGTCATCGGGCACAAGGATGAGCGACGTGCCCCGCGGAATGAGGAAGCCGTCGTCGGCACCGTAGACAGTGTACTTGCGGCGGAGAACAAGGATGGCAATTCCTTGTGCAATCAGCTGGAACACAACGTAGGCAGCCGTCAGCACCAGCCCGAACGTCCAAATGGCGGGCAGCATGTCGATGCCGTTGTCCACCATGCCGTCGGGGGTCACGGTGATTTCGTCGCCTTGGAATATCTGCGGCACCGGCACCGCCATCATGTCGTTGACCACCCGCTGCGGCAGGCGGATGAACGGCAACGCAAGGCTGAACGCCAACGTTATAATAAGATACGCACGCGAGAGCTGTAGCCAGCGGTCGCGACGCAGCGTCAGGCAATAGAGGCCGTAGAAGAGGCCCGAGGCCAGGGTCGAAAAAAGAATCCAGCGTAACATAACTCTAATTTTCAAGTTCTTTTGTGATGGCTTCAAGGTCTTCCAACGAGACAGCGTTCTTGTCAACGAGGAACGACACCAGCGCCCGCGGCGACGATCCGAACCAATTGTGTGTCATGCGTCCCAGCATCTGCTGCATGTATTCCTCGCGCCCGATGAGCGGGTAGTATTGGTTCGAGCGGTTGAAGGTCTCGTGCCCCACGAAGCCCTTCTGCTCCAGGATGCGCACCACGGTGAGCACCGTGTTGTAGGCCACGTCGCTCTCCACAGCCGCCACGATCTCATTGGCAAATCCTTTCTCTATCTTCCAGATGGCTTGCATCACCTGCTCCTCGGCTTTGGTCAGCTCCTTGTTGTTGTTTGTGTCCATAGTTATGTAATTAAATTCTTAGTTAAGAAACGAGCAATTAAATTTATTATTGTACGGCCATGAAAATTTTTTTTTTATTTTTTGCAGAAAAATAGGTCGTGCACGACCTAAGTGGGTCGTTGGTAGCCGGTCGTCGATGGTCGGTATTGGCCAAAAACCGCCCCCAAACCGCCATTTTACCGGCCACCGGCTACCGATTACCGACCATAAATTGTCTAAAAATCACTGTTTCAGTGCATAATACACCCTATATGCATCGGGTTGGCTACCCACCCCCTCCGACTCTGCTCCGACTCAAGTCCGAGTCAACTCCGACTCAAGTCCGACCGCAGTCGGACAAAACACGGTGTACCTGCGGTGTTGCTGCGGATATGTCGTGCTCGACATAAATTCCCTGCAGTGCCACATTGCTCTGTTGTTAAAAAATCTTAAAATGTACTGCCCCGTTGTAGAGATTGGGTCCGCAGAGTGGTTATCTTATATATGTAGAAACGCAACTCAATGTATAACCTAAACATTAAAAACAAATGAAAAAAACAATTCTTCTCATCGCTGCCGCGCTACTTTTGTGCGGCGAAATCGAAGCTCAAAACCTGACCGCTGCCGCCACCGCCAATCCGGCGACTCAACTTGGCTTTGCCGAAGACCTGCAGGCCGGCCTCAACAGCATCTATACCATGCCCATGCCGACCTCCGACTTTGCTGTCAAGGAGCAGCTCGGTACCAATCAATTGGCTTCGCGCAAGGGATGGGGCATCGCCTGCATCATCACGGGTGGTATGACCCTGGTTGGCGGTGTCACCACTTGGCTGGGGGCCGACATGTTCAATAATGCCACCTCGCAGATGTCTGCCTCCGATCCCGATTTCCAAGAGGGGCAGCAGGCGGTCCAGGCTGTTGGCAACGGCATCAAAACCATTGGCATTGTGGGCACTGTTGTGGGTGCTGCATTGGTGGGCACCGGCATCTGGCTTGTGTCGTCCGATGGCGGTTCCTCCTATCGTCGTGGTGGCCACAGCCGTAGCCGCTACAGAAGATTTGCCGACAGCATGCCTGCCAGCGAATCCGCCAAGTCCGACTGGGGCCTCCGCCTCAACGTCGGTCCGGCCTCGAGCGGACTTACCCTTGTCTTCTAAGGTGATTTAAAGAGTTTTAAAGTTCAGCAGGGTAGGGGCAGATGTTGTTTGCCCCTACCTCTGTTTTTTTAGAAAAAAATAGTACATTTGCACATCTGAAAGAAGTGTTTTGTTGCAAATAATATGCTGTATATGAAGAAAATAATCGTCTTGCTGCTTTGCCTGTTGCCCGCATTGTTGCCGGCGCAGAACGACATGAGATACCGCTATTGGGTGCAGTTTGCCGACAAGCAGGGCACGCCCTACACCGTGAACAACCCCAGCGTCTATCTGAGTCAGCGGGCTTTGGATCGCCGTGCCAGACTCGGCATTGCCATCGACAGCCTCGACCTGCCGGTCAATCCCACCTATGTGCAGGCGGTGGCGGCCACGGGTGGCACTGTGTGGAGCGTCTCCAAATGGCTTAACGGTGTGGTGCTTTACATCGTCGATAGCACCGGCGTGGAGGACATGCTGAGAGCCATGTCCTTTGTGGATGATGTGCAGTTCTATGGGCGTGGCTCAATACAACGAGCCAATGTGTGGGAATGGTCCTATGGCGACAACCCTTCGGCGGCGGAGTTCGATACCCTCTTCGGGCCTGAATACTATGGGCGTGGCTACCCAAACATCAATATGCTGAACGGCTCTGTGCTGCACCGTGCCGGATATGATGGCGAAGGGGTGCTGGTGGGCGTGTGTGACGGGGGCTTCCCTGGAGTGGATACCATGCAGTATTTCGAGGTGTTGCGCAACGAGGGCCGCTTGGTGGCTACTCGCGACTTCGTCTATGGCGGCACCCAGGTGTTCGACGTCTTCAGCCACGGCACCGAGGTACTTTCAACCATGGCCACTTATCTGCCAGGTATCTATGTGGGGACGGCACCCAAGGCCTCCTATGTCCTCTGTCGCACGGAGGATGCTGAATATGAGACACCTTTGGAAGAGTTTTTCTGGGCTGCAGCCGTGGAGTTCATGGATAGTCTGGGTGTCGACGTGGTGAACGCTTCGGTGGGCTACACTACCTTCGATGATCCCTCATGGGACCACCCTGCCGTTGCCTTCGACGGACGCACAACCCCCATCTCACGCGCCGCAGAGACTGCTTCGAGCCGCGGTATCCTTGTGGTGCTGGCGGCAGGCAACGACGGACGCAACCCGGGTCCCAACATCGGTGTGCCGGCCGACAGTCCGTCGGCACTTACCGTGGGTGCAGTGAACAGCAATGGCGTGAGGTCTGTTTTCAGCTCCTACGGTCCTACGGCCGACGGGCGCATCAAGCCCGACGTGATGGCCTTGGGAGATGATGTCTGGCTGATAAATCGCTTTGGCAAGATGCAAATGGATGACGGCACTTCCTTCGCCTCGCCTATCATGGCGGGCATGGCAGCCTGTCTTGTGCAGCGCTACCCCACTTTGGGACCTGCCGCTTGGTGCGACAGCATCCGCTCCTGGGGCAGCCTTGCAGAGAACCCCGACAATATGAAAGGCTACGGTATCCCCGATTTTGGCCGTGTGTCGTTCAATGTGGGTATTCACAATCTTCAGGTTACGAATACAGAGCTTCTTATCTACCCCAACCCCGCCACCGAGCGCTTGACGGTCAGCGGTCTTACAGACAATGCCACCCTTCAGGTGCTTGACATCTATGGCCGCGTGGTCGGCACACCGAGTCTCACGGATGGTGTCGTCAATGTCTCGGCCCTCAAGTCTGGCGTCTACCTACTCCGTGCGATGGACGCTGGCGCCACCGTCACTGTCAAGTTCATTAAACGATAGCGTCAGTATTGGGAACAATACCGCAGAAAAAAACACAGCGGAGCCTTATGGCTCCGCTGTGTTGCTATTGTCCTGACTCTTAACGACCGGCGTACATGTCTTCGTAATACTTCAGGTAGTCGCCGGAGGTGACGTTGTCCATCCACTCTTGGTTGTCAAGATACCAGCGGACGGTCTTCTCGATGCCCTCCTCGAACTGCAGGCTGGGCTCCCAGCCGAGCTCGCGCTGCAGCTTGCTGCTGTCAATGGCGTAGCGCATATCGTGGCCGGCGCGGTCGGTGACGTAGGTGATGAGGTCCATGTCCTGGCCCTCGGGACGGCCCAGCAGGCGGTCGACGGTGTTGATGACCACCTTGATGATGTCGATGTTCTTCCACTCGTTGAAGCCGCCGATGTTGTAGGTCTCAGCCACCTTGCCCTGATGGAAGATGAGGTCGATGGCGCGGGCGTGGTCTTCCACATAGAGCCAATCACGCACATTCTCGCCTTTGCCGTAGACAGGAAGCGGCTTGCGGTGGCGGATGTTGTTGATGAACAGCGGTATCAGTTTCTCGGGGAATTGGTAGGGGCCGTAGTTGTTGGAGCAGTTGGTGACGATGGTGGGCAGGCCGTAGGTGTCGTGGAAGGCACGCACAAAATGGTCGCTTGAGGCCTTGGCGGCGCTGTAGGGGCTGTGGGGCTGGTATTTCAGGTCTTCGGTGAAGAACTTCTCGCCGTAGGCCAGATGGTGTTCACCGCTGGAGGCCTTGGTGGTGAAGGGAGGCTTGATGCCCTCGGGCTTGGTCATCTCCAGGGCGCCATACACCTCGTCGGTCGAGATGTGGTAGAAGCGCTTGCCCTCGTACTTCTCTGGCAGGCTCTCCCAATAGAGCTTGGCGGCCTGCAGCAGGCTGAGGGTGCCCATCACGTTGGTCTGTGCGAAGGTGAAGGGGTCCTTGATGCTGCGGTCCACATGGCTCTCGGCGGCCAGGTGGATGATGCCGTCGACGTGCTCGTCCTGCATCAGTTTGTAGACACCGTCGAAGTCGCAGATGTCCATCTTGACGAACTTGTAGTTGGGCTTGTCCTCGATGTCCTTCAGGTTGGCCAGGTTGCCAGCGTAGGTCAGCTTGTCGAGGTTGATAATCTTATACTGCGGGTACTTGTTGACAAACAGCCGTACCACATGGCTCCCGATAAATCCGGCTCCGCCGGTGATGATGATATTCATGATGCGTGAATGTTTGATTGCGTTATTGATGTTTTTTGCACTATAACGCCATCGTATATAATATATTGTGTCTCTGAGAGAAATTTATTCCTCGTAGTGAGCCAACTGTAGCGGCAGGCTGTTGCGTACCAGCTCGGCAGGCATGTGCAGGGCTCTCTTCTTCGGCGGTATGCCGATGCGGATGCCGCCGGTGGTGCGTACAAGGGCTGCGGCGCCGTGTACCTGCTTTGCGAAGTCGCCGGGCAGGTCTACCTTGCCGCCAGACAGATGAGTGTAACCCACGCCGACGCTGGCGTAGAGGCTTATCCACTCGCTGACGCGGTAGCGTAGGCCCATTTCGGCACCCAAGGTCAGGCCATAGCGATAGACCGACCGACGCTCGCCATTAAGGTCCAACTCGTTGTCGGCAATGGCAATGCCAGCACTCACGCCGCCGAAGAGCTCTACACGTGGCGCCAACTCCACCGTGCGTTGGTAGAGAATTGATGTTTCGTGCAGGTTGGCGACTTCGCGCATGCTTGTGGACGGGGTGCGAACTGAGGTGAGGCCGTAGCGCAGGCCGAAGGTGTTGCCGCCGTTGCTAAGGCCCACCATCACGGTAGGCGTCAGCGCCGAATACTGTGGTGTGGCGTCGGTGCTGAGCGATAGCACGGGCTGGTTGATGAAATGGGTGATGCCGATGCCCGCCTCGGCGGTGAAAGAGTAGGGGGCATGCTCCTGTGCCTGCAACGTCGCGGCGACTGTCATTGCCGCCATCAGGATGATTGTTTTCTTCATGTTGCAAATAGTTAGTCTACATAATATAGACGCGCAAGGACCCGAAATCTTACACATGGTGGCATATTTTTTTAATTTATTGTCAGATTTCGACAAAAATTTGTGTATTATATTAGTAGAAGGACATAAAAACTACTAAACAATGAAGAAGATTATATCAATGGTCGCAACGGTCTTGCTGCTGGCAGGCTTGGCGGCATGTAGCAAAGAGGAAACATCCCCAACCACACAGCAGACTGACCCCACGTCGCCCTACGCGGAGAAGATCGTAGGTCGCTGGAACCTGGAAATGGTTGATGACTATGTGCCCAATTTCCTCAGTGTTACGACATGTATCTGGGATTTTACACCAGAGGGGGAGTGGGCGCAAACAATGGTATATGATGACGGGGTTCACTATGACTCCATTGTCGATAGTGCCGTTTATATGTTCGTCAGCGAGGATTCTGTTCAATTAGTGTATGAAGGGTCCGACGGAACGGGTGGGTTTGTTGTATTGCAATGTGACAATAATACCCTGTACACCCGAGGATGGTATGCCCAAAGCCAAAGCTACTACACCTATACGTTTAGTCGTATGTAACATTTCTTGAAAAAAGCGTATCTTTGCATCCGCTTAGATGAACAGTTCAGACGCATACACCGCCCTGCTCATGCGCCATCGCACCATGCTGTGGCGCATGTGTCGTGTTCGTGCCCTCGGCGACCGCGACCGCAGTTGCGACCTATTGCAAGAGGTGTCTATTGCTCTTTGGCTCAACTTCGACAAGTTGCGCCCCGATGCCACACCGCACCAAGAGCGCGCCTGGGTGCGCTGGCAGGCACGGTCGGTGTTCGACCAGATAAAGCGTCGCCGTCAACTGCCCACCGAGCCGCTCAATGATGCCTTGTCCGACAATCTATCCGACGAAGACATACTTCGTAGTAAGGAGTTGCTTGATGACCTTTTTTCTGCCCTTGAACCCGATGAGCAACGTATGATGCAGTTGTACCTCAAGGGTTATCATGCCGACGAGATCGGCAAGCACATGGGGCTCAGCCGTAATGCTGTCTACCAGCGTATGCATCGTGCTGTGCAGAAGATGAGGCGTGTGGTATTGATATTGCTCGCGTTGCTGCTTACCTCGGCGGTGGCCGTCGCGGTGGTGCCGCAGTGGCGACAACTTGTCTTCGGCAGCGGCAAGTCCGAAGAGACGGTCATTGATACCACCCCCGTACAGCCCCAAGAAGAGCCTCCCGTCGAGCTTCCACCGTTAGATACGGTTGTCCGCATGGTTGGTAGCGTGGTTCCTCCTGTAAGGGAAACGTTGCAGCACATGCCGCCGATGGTCGTCCCCGATATTCCTGTTGAGATGCAGCCGTTGCCGAATCCCGACAAAGTGACTGTCAATGTCAATGGCAACATCCTCACTGTCAGTGGCGCCAAGGATGAAATGGTGCGGGTGTACGATATGCACGGGAACCTTTTAGCCTCGCAGCCCTGCGACGGTTTCTGTGTCATCAGCCTTTTCCCCAGCACCGATTTTCTTGCCTGTGAGCGCAGTTATTACCAATTGCGCATCGGCTCCCGCCCCGCGCTACTGCTGAAACTATAATAAAACAGCATCGGCTGGGTGCCGATGCTGTTGTTGGTGCAGGATGTTCGGTTGGGTTATATCATCTCGACGCTGCGCTTGAGGAAGCGGCTGAGGGCTTCGCCTTTCAGTAGGCCATTGCCCAAGAGGGCCAGGTCGGTGAGCTGGTGGACGAGCTCTTTCTGCTTCTCGGTGTCGGTCTCGTTGAGCACGCGGCCAATGAGCGGGTGGTTGATGTTGACGACGAGGTTGTAGCTCTCAGGCAGTTCTCCATAGAAGCCCATGCCGCCGCCCGAAGTCTGTGCCATCTCGCGGTAACGGCGCATGAACTCGCTTTGCGTCACCTGCATGGGGGCGTCGTCGCTCTCAAGGCTCTCGAGCTGCACGGTGAATTTGTCCTTGTCCACTTCGCCCTCGATAATGGGCTTCAGCTTCTCCTGCTCCTCCTTGCCGAGCTTCTCGGGGATGCTGTCCTCGTGGGGGATAAGTTTCTCTACGGTGTCGCTGTCAACACGCACAAAGCGAGTTTTCTCTATCTTCTGTTCCAAGAGGTTGATGAAGTGGCTCTCCAGCGGCGAGTCCATCAGCAGCACATCGTAGCCCTTGGCCTTGGCCTTCTCGATGTAGGCGTGCTCCTCTTCGGCGTTGCTGGCGTAGAGGTAGCAGACGGTCTTGTCCTTGTCGGTCTGCAGGGCCTTGATTTTCTCACGATAAGAGTCTAAAGTGTAGTATGTTCCGTCCACGCCCTTGAGCAGGTAGAACTTCATGGCGCGCTCGCAGAACTTCTCGTCAGTCAGCATGCCGTACTGCACGAATATCTTGATATCATCCCATTTCTCCGCCAACGCACTCTTCTCCTCACCCTCTTTTTTCTTCGACATTTCTTCGAGTTTGTCGGCCACCTTCTTGCTGATGTGGGTGGAGATCTTCTTCACGTTGGCATCACTCTGCAGGTAGCTGCGGCTGACATTCAGCGGGATGTCGGGGCTGTCGAGCACGCCGTGCAGCAGCATCAGGTAGTCGGGCACCACGCCCTCCACCTGGTCGGTGACGAACACCTGGTTGCAATAAAGCTGTATCTTGTTGCGGTTGGGGTCAATGGTCTTGCGCACCTTCGGGAAGTAGAGGATACCCGTCAGGTTGAAGGGATAGTCGACGTTCAGATGAATTTGGAACAGAGGCTCCTCGAAGTTCATCGGGAACAGCTCGTGGTAGAACTTCTTGTAATCTTCGTCGGTGAGACTGCTGGGCGACTTCTTCCAAGCCGGCTCGGGGTCGTTGATGATGCGGGGCTGCTTCTTCTCCACGCGTTTGGGCTTGCTGTCCTTGTCACAGTCGGTCTCGCTGTCGACCCACACCGTCTCCTCGCCGAAGCGGATGGCCACAGGCATAAAGCGGCAGTATTTCTTAAGCAGCTGGAGGATAGTGCCTTCCTCGAGAAATTCCTTGCAATCATCGGCGATGTGCAACACGATGTCGGTGCCGCGGTCGGTGTGCTTCTTGTCCTCCTCCATGCTGAACTCCGGATTGCCCTCGCAGCTCCAATGCTGGGCCGGCTCGTCCTTCCACGACTTGGTGAATATCTCCACCTTGTCGCTGACCATGAAGGCGCTGTAGAAGCCGAGGCCGAAGTGGCCGATGAGCGGTTCGTGGCTGTCTTTGTACTTGTCGAGGAAGTCGGTGACACCGCTGAAAGCTATCTGGTTGATGTACTTCTCCACCTCGTCGGCGGTCATGCCGATGCCGCGGTCGCTGACGGTGAGGGTCTTCTTCTTGCTGTCGATTTTCACGTCGATGGTGAGGTCGCCCAGCTCGCCCTTGAAGTCGCCACGGGTGCTGAGGGTCTTCAGTTTCTGCGTGGCATCGACGGCGTTGCTGATGAGCTCGCGCAAGAATATCTCATGGTCCGAATAGAGGAACTTCTTAATGACCGGAAAGATGTTCTCGGTCTGAACATTCAATTTGCCTTCCATATAATAATGTATTTATATTCTATGTATGGGGTAGGGACAACTACTGTGCCATGGGGAAGCAAACTGACATTTTGTCAGTATCAACACCGTGTTTTCTACGACTGCGGTCGGACTTCAGTCGGACTTGACTCGGACTTGAGTCGGAGATACTACGGAGGGGACTGCCATTTTGTCAGTTCTTGAATGGACGTTTTTTTTGGTCATGTGAAAAAAAACATGTACTTTTGCATCCTCAATTAAAGTCAAAAAGATGAAGAAACTGTATTTCATATTGGCAGCAGTGTGTATGCTGATGCCGGCAGTGGCGGTGGCACAGTCCGACTGCGGAGGCGCGTCGCAAAAGAACCGCAGCCAGGGCGAGGCGGCCTACAAGGGTGGCGACTACAAGAAGGCCATCGAGTATTTCAACGACGCGGCCTCGTGCCCAACTATCACGAAGAAGCAACGCGAGGAGCTCGACGTGTGGGTGGGCAAGTGCACCGAGGCGCTGAAAGCCAACAAGAAGCAGGCTGCCTCCGATGCCACTCCGCAGGTAGAGATACTCTACACGGGCTATATCACAGCTACTTGCATCGAAGGGCGACGCGGAGCGAAGCTTGACGTGGTGATTGAGGCCAAAAACTTGAAGGACAAACGTCTGAAGGCTCGCTGTTTGATGGCGCCGGCGTCGGGCAACGGCAGAATTCTTGTCGGCAGCGACCCAAAGGGCAACTACACGGTGCAGGGAGCCATGTCGGGTCAGGATCAGGAGTTTCTGGTCTCCGACCAGGTGGAATACATTTCCGCCACCTTCTTTGTTCCGTTCAGCGTGATGAATTTCAGCGGCAAATACGGCGCCCAAAACCTGAAGGTGGACCTTTCGGTGACCCAGGTGGGCGGAAGGGCTCCGTTGGCAACCCTCAAGCAGACCTATGAAGGTCTTGAGGTTCATACTATTGCTGTGGAGAAAGCCACTGACACTTACGAGTGGAATAAGCCGATTGAATATACCGGTGGCACGCTCGACATACTGCCGGCGGTGTGTCCGGGCAACAAGTTTGTCTGGTCCAGGCTGCCGGCCTGGATCAAGTCGGACGATGAGGGGCTGCATGTTGCCGAGAACCCCTCCGACAAGTCGCGCACGGCTACCATCAGGGTTGCCTCGTCGGAGGGCGGCAATACGGTGAAAGTCACTGTCAACCAAAGAGGAAGGCTGGAACGGGAGACCGCTACGGGCAAGATAAACGAGGTGTGGACGGAAGAGGACCTGGTCAGCCAGCGTGACGGCTACAGGAAGTTCGTTATCCATGTGGATTGCGAGGTGAGCGGTGCCCGTGGTAAGGAGATACGCGCCTATGCTGTGTTCTATTGCCCTGACGGCAGAATACCGCTGCGCAGTCCTTCGGGCGAGGAGATTACCTGCTTCAACAAGTCACGGGCCAACTATGCCGAATCAAGTTTCGACGATTTTCCCATCACTGTTTTCTACAGCCGCATCACCAACGCCAAGAACAACCGGCGCAAGGAGGCAAAATACTACGTCTGCCTCTCGGAGGATGGTGGGCAGAGCTGGATAGCCCGCAGCGGCCCCTACACCATCAAGTGGGATTGAACCACTCAGTCTTCGCCTTTGCCGAGTTTCTTCTTGATGAAGATCTCGATGCTCTTTAGGCCCCAATTGATAATGAGGATGACGGCGACGGCGATAAGGGCTTCGCGCCACATGCCGTAGCCGCAGAGGCATCCTACGGCGGCGGAGCACCAGATGGTGGCTGCCGAAGAGAGGCCGTGGATGGTGACGCCGTTCTTCATGATGACGCCGGCGCCGAGGAAGCCGATGCCGGTGACCACCTGGCTGAGCACGCGCAGATTGTCGTTGTTGACGGGTCCGCCTGCGGCTGTGGCGCTCATGATGACGCTCTCGCTGATGAGGATGAAGATGCGGGCGCCGACGGCCACCAGCGAGTTGGTGGTGAGGCCGGCCTGGCGTTGGCGCAGTTCGCGCTGGGTGCCGATGATGATGCCGGCAAGCAGGGCGGAGGCGAGGCGGAAAACGAAGATGGAGATGGGCATGGTGGGAATAATGGTTTAAAAGGGCTAATTGGGTCTTCCGGATAGGACTACTACTATCTCACCTTTTACTTCTTTCTCTTTGAAGTGGGCGAGCACCTCGGCGAGGGTGCCGCGGGCGGTCTCAGAGTGCAGTTTGCTGATTTCGCGGCTCACCGACACCTGCCGTTCGTCGCCGACCACGGCGCTGAGTTCCTCCAGCAACTTGACGAGGCGGTAGGGGCTCTCATAGATGACCATGGTGCGCTCCTCGGCGGTGAGGGCCTGCAGGGCCGTCTGGCGCCCTTTCTTGTGGGGCAGGAAGCCGAGGAAGACAAAGCGGTCGCAGGGCAGGCCGCTGTCGATAAGGGCTGGCACGAAGGCAGTGGCACCCGGTAGGCACTCCACGTCGATGCCGGCCTTGACGGCTTCGCGCACCAGAAGGAAGCCCGGGTCGCTGATGCCGGGGGTGCCGGCATCGGTCACCACGGCGATGGTGGTGCCGGCCTTCAGGCGTTCGACGAGACCCGCCACGGTTTGGTGCTCGTTGAAGATATGGTAGCTCTGGAGCGAAGTGTCGATGCCGTAGTGTTGCATCAGCACACGGCTCGTCCGCGTGTCTTCGGCGAGGATAAGGTCGACAGAGCGGAGAACCTCGACGCCACGGTAGGTCATGTCGCCGAGGTTCCCAACAGGTGTCGGTACTAAGAACAACTTCATTGTTCTGAGCTTTAAGTTTTAAGCTTCAAGTTTTAAGTGGTTGCGCAGAACGGACGCGTCAGCTCACTTAAAACTCAAAACTCACAGCTTAACACTAAAGATTATTCTTCCTCGAAGTCGTCGGGTATCTCCATGTCGTGGTAGACATTGGTGACGTCCTCATCCTCTTCAAGGATGTTGATGATCTTCATGACCTTTCGGATGGTGTCGGCGTCGACCTGACGGAGGGTGTTGGGGATGCGCTGCAGTTCGGCGCTCTCGCACTCGATACCTTTCTGCTCCAGCATCTTCACCATGTTGCCAAAGTCTTCGTAGGCGGTGTAAAGGGTCAGGTATTCGTCGTCGGCCTCCATCTCTTCCAGACCACCGTCGATGAGCTCCATCTCAAGTTCCTCGATGTCCATCTCGGGCTTGCGGGGCACCACAAAGACACCCTTGCGGGTGAAGAGGAAGGCGAGGCTGCCGTTGGTCTCCAGCGTGCCGCCGTTCTTGTTCATGATGCTCTTCACATTGGCCACGGTGCGGTTGTTGTTGTCGCTGAGGGCCTCGATGAAGAGGGCGATGCCGTGGTTGACGTGGCACTCGAAGGTGAGCTCCAGCATCTGGGCGGCGTCTTTGTCATTAGCCTTGTTGATTGAGCGCTGCAGGGTGTCCTTGGGCATGTTGCATCCACGGGCGTTCTGGATGAGCAGACGCAGACGGGGGTTGCTGTCGGGGTCGGCACCACCTTCGCGCACGGCGATGGTGACTTGTTTCAGAATGTTGCTCCACTGTTTCGAGCGTTTGGCATCGGCGGCGCCTTTGGCGCGTTTAATCTTAGACCATTTGTTGTGTCCTGACATAATGATGAATGTTTTATTATTGATTTATTGTGTATTGATTGTTTTCCATTGGATATAGGTGATGGGCTTGCCTTCGGCGAGGAACATCCTCTCGTAAAATGTTTGGGTCAGCTTCGCTTCGCTCAAGGTTGGCAGGGCGGTATTGTACAGGTCGTTGGTGCTGGCGATGATTTCCACGTCGCGGGTGGGTAGCACCTCGTTGAGGGTGTAGTCGTAGAGCTCCTGGCTGTCGGTCTTGAGGTGCAGCGTGCTTAGTGGCGCGAGGAAGCGTGCGTAGGTGTCAAGAAATCGGGGGCTGGTGAGGCGCTTGTTGGGTTTCTTCAACTGCGGGTCGCAGAAGGTAATCCATATCTCGTTCACCTCTCCCTCGGCGAAGAAACGGTCGATGAGTTCGATGCGGGTGCGTATGAAAGCCACGTTGTTCAGCGGCTCTTCTGTGGCGGTTTTGGCGCCGCGCCAGAGGCGAGCGCCCTTGATGTCGACGCCGATATAGTTGCGGTCGGGGTGTATGCGTGCCAAGGCCAGCGTGTAGTCGCCCTTGCCGCATCCCAACTCCAGCGTGATGGGGTTGTCGTTGCCGAAGTGCTCGTGCCAACGGCCGCGCAGCGCAAAACTCTCCTGTTCCAGCTGCTCGAAGCCGACCTGGAAGAGATTGGAGAAAGTGAGGTTCTCCGCGAAACGCTGCAACTTATGATGCCCCATCAGCTAAGATTTACCATTGTTTGATGGCGATGTCACCGTCGTACCAGCTCTTGATGTGTTTGAAGAGGGCCTCGGCAGAGGTGCGGTCCTTGGCGCTGCCCATGCTGACATAGTACATGTTGTTCTTTTCGATGATGTAGGCGTCGCTTCCCAACTCATGCAGACGGGCCGTGAGGCGGGCGGCAGTGGCTCGATCGAGATAGAAGCCGGCAATGATGTCGAAGCCTTGCTTGCTGTTCTGTTCCATGTTGACGCGCACAGGGGCGGGCTCCTCTTTGGCTTCTTTGCGGCGCTCGATGGTCTTGCGCTCTTCGGCTTTGACTTGCTGCACCTGCTCGGCGGTGCGCGGTGCACCAGCGTCGGGTTCAATGCCGAGTTCGGTTACCAGCGGATCAAGGATGCCGTCGAGGATGTTCATGTTCAGCAGCTCGCTCTGCACGGTGACGCGTTGGCGGCTGGCAAAGGTCTGGCGCATCCAGGGCTCGTTGTGGTTGTAGATGTAGTCGTTGAAAGGGATGAAACGCTGGATGGCGAAGCGGTCGGCCATCAGGGTGCCGAGGCGTTCCTCGGCGTATTGGCGCACACGGTCCATCATGGGCACACGGGCACCGGTGTAGTGGCGATAGGCGAGGTAGCTGTCGATATAGTCGGTCATGTAGCGGCAGACAAGGTCGCGGTTGTAGGCGATGTCGCGGCGGTCATACTCCAGCAGGTCGTAGTTGTAAGTGAGGTCGTTGGTCACCGGCACATCGGTGAGGCGCTCTGTGGGGGTGGCTTCCACGGGCACGGCCTCCTTGGCAGTGCGGTGGGTCAGCAGGTAGTAGACACCGCCACCGATGAGCAGCAACAGGAGCAACAGCAGCAGCAGGAGCCACCAGCGGTTCTTGCCCTTATTCTTTTTCTTCTCATTCTTCTCAGCTTTCTCTTTCTTTTCTTTCTTCACTTTCTTTGGGCTCTCCTTGGTAGGCATCTCTTCCAGCTTTTTGAGGTCTTCGTTCCACGAGGCCTCCTGTTTGACGGGTTCGGGTTCAGGTGCCGGTGCAGTAACAGGTTCGGGTTCAGGCTCGGGGACGGGCACCGGTTCAGGTTTGGGTTCAGAAATGGGTTCAGGCTCTGGTTCTGGTTCTGGAATAGGTTCGGGTTCCGGTTCAGGAACAGGCTCCGGTTCCGGCTCGGGAGCAGGGGCGACGGGTTCGTCGTCGAATTGAGCAAA
Organism: Bacteroidales bacterium; assembly: GCA_017645585.1. Classification (GTDB taxonomy): domain Bacteria; phylum Bacteroidota; class Bacteroidia; order Bacteroidales; family P3; genus Colimorpha. The sequence continues at coordinate 9,152 of JAGCOF010000015.1, read as the reverse complement.
GGGATCTTCCTCATTGTCGTGGGCGTAGATCTTCACATCCTCGAGGGGTTTCTCGTCGCCGACGCTGAGCACAAGTCCTTCGGCTGCTTCGAAGCGGTAGCCGTCATTGCCGGCATGCAGGGTGCCGAGTTCGCCGAAGGCATGGCTGCCGGTGTGTTTCAGTTTGTCGCTCAAGGCATCGATATAGTTCTTCCACATCTGGCGGGCCACCTCGGTGCCCACACATTCGCGTTCGGCCAGCAGGTTCACCATGCTGTCGTTGCCGCTGGTGGCGCCGTTGAAGACGAGGGTTCGGTGGGCGGGATAGTATACGCCGCGCGCTTTGTCGTGGCGCGGACTCTGCAGTTCGCTGCCGAGGGTGCCGATGCCGGCGAGTTCCACGCTGTTGCCTTGTTTCAGTTGTTCTACGATAAGATCGGTGATATTCATGGTATGTTATTTTTGTCGTTCTTTGTCATGCTTTGAGTTGAGCCTCGGCGGCGGCCAGGTCGTCGGGGGTGTCGATGCCGATGTTGGCGTGGGGCGTCTCGAGCACCTGGATGGTGTAACCGGCGGCCAGCCAGCGCAGCTGCTCGAGCTTCTCGCTCTCTTCGAGTGCGGCGGGTTTCAGCTGGCACACCTCGTGCAGCACTTCGGCGCGGAAGGCGTAGATGCCCACATGCTTGAAGTACTCGCCCTCGTCGAGCCAATGCTCCTGCTCGACGCCGCGGCGGTAGGGGATAGGCTGGCGGCTGAAGTAGAGGGCGCGCCCGTTGTCGGCGCAAACCACCTTCACGTTGTTGGGCGAGAAGAGCTCGTCGGTCGAGTGGATGCGGGTCTTGAGGGTGGCAATCTGCACGGCGGGGTCGTTGAAGCAGGCGATGAGGCTTTCAATCTGCGAGGGCTCGATGAAAGGTTCGTCGCCCTGCAGGTTGACCACCACGTCGTAGTCGTTGCCCTGCCGTTCGAGACGTTGCAGCACTTCGCCGCAGCGGTCGGTGCCGCTGTGGTGCTGGTCCGAGGTCATCATCACGCCGCCTTCGCCAGCGAAGGACTCGGCGTGGTCGCAGATGCGCTCGTCGTCGGTGGCCACCACCACGTCGTCCACGCCTTCGGCACGGCTGGCGCGCTTCCACACACGGCTGATGATGCTGCGCCCGCCGAGCATGGCCAAGGGCTTGCCAGGGAAACGGGTCGAGGCGTAACGTGCGGGGATGGCTACCAATACTTTCATTTTGCTTGGGTGTTTGGTCAGTTGGCGAAGAGGCTGTTGAATTCGGCGTCAATCTTTTCGATGATGTGGCCCAGGTCCTCACGGCGCTCCACAAAGTCGAGCTCGTCGGTGTCGACCACGAGCATCTTGCCTTCGTATTGTTCGGCCCATTGCTCGTAGCGGTTGTTGAGGTTGGTCAGGTAGTCGAGGCGTATGCTGCTCTCCAGCTCGCGTCCGCGCTTCTGGATGTGGCGGATGAGCGTCGGCACATCGCCGCGCACGTAGATGAGCAGGTCGGGTTTGGGCAGCAGCGAATAGGTCATCTCGAAGAGCTTGGTGTAGGTCGTCAGGTCGCGGGTGGTCATCAGGCCCATGCTCTGCAGGTTGGGGGCGAAGATGGCCACGTCGTCGTAGAGCGAACGGTCGCGGATGAAACTCTCGCCGCTCTGCTGCAGCTCGGCCAGCTGCTTGATGTTGGCATAGAGGTTGTAGACCATCATGTTGAACGACCAGCGGCGCATGTCCTCGTAGAAGCTGTTCAGGTAGGGGTTCTCCTCCGAAGGACCGTAGATGGCACGGTAGCCGTAGTGGCGCGACAGGAGCTTGGTGAGCTCGGTCTTGCCGGCGCCTATGTTGCCTGAGATTGCTATCTGCATAACGTTTCATTTATGCCATACACGCTCTTTTCTTTTGAAAGAGAGGTGTATAGCCATTTTATATTGTTTGCTTTTAAAAGGCAAATGTACACTTTTTTTTTGATTTGGTGAAATTTATTTTTACGACAGGGCAGCGGTGAGTCCCTACCAAGAACTTACCAAGGACTTCCCATCGACTTCCCAAGGACTTCCCATCGACTACCACGGTGGTGGTACAAAAGTCGTTTATCTGTCTGAGAGACAGCTTTTGCAGGTGTTTTGTTTGAAATCACCCCGAATTCAGTTGAAAATGAGGGCTGTTTGATGAAAGTGAAAGTTCGGAGGCGAAATAGCGTTTTTTAGCCTAAGACATTGTGTTTCAAAAAAAATGTGTATATTTGCAGTGGATTTCGGACCCCTCCGCGGGTTCGGAATGATGGATTATGTCTTATATAACCAGATAGTTATGACGCATATTGAGAACCTTGACGAACTGATTAAATCGGCCCTGCGCGAGGACGTGGGCGACGGCGACCACTCCACCCTGGCCTGCATACCCCCCGATGCCGTCAACGCCGCCAAGATGGTGGCCAAGCAGGACGGCATCCTCTGTGGTGCTGAGGTGGGGGAGAGGGTCTTCCTGTTGGTGGACAGCACGCTGAATGTCAACCTGCTGAAGCACGACGGCGATCATGTGGTCAAGGGCGACATCATTATGACCGTCGAAGGCCACGCCGGCAGCATCCTCACCGCCGAGCGCACGGCGCTGAACTTCATGCAGCGCCTTTCGGGTATCGCCACCGAGACACACCGCATGGTCTCTATGCTCGACGGCTTGGAAACCAGGCTCCTCGACACCCGCAAGACCACGCCCAATATGCGTCTGCTGGAGAAATACGCCGTGGCTTGCGGCGGCGGCACCAACCACCGCATCGGCCTCTACGATATGGTGATGCTCAAGGACAACCACGTCGACTTTGCCGGCGGCATCGAGCAGGCCATTGACCGTACCCGCCACTATCTGGCTGAAAAAGGCAAGGACCTGAAAATTGAGATAGAGGTGCGCAACCTCGACGAGTTGCAGCGCGTGCTCGACCACGGTGGTGTGGACCGCATCATGCTCGACAACTTCGACATTCCCACGCTCCGCGAAGCCGTCAAGCGCATCGACCACCGCTACGAGACCGAGGCCAGCGGCGGCATCACCGACGAAACTCTGCGGCCCTACGCCGAGACCGGCGTGGACTTCATCAGCGTGGGTGCCCTTACTCACCACATCAAGAGTCTCGACATCTCGCTCGTCAAGAAGTGATCGACACCAAGGCATACGTCAGATTGGCCATCGGCAAGCTGAAGCGGCTGCGGCGCAAGTTCCTTTATTGGAGACCTGTGCGCTCGACGCTTTGGTTCTTGCAACACTTCACGCTGCCAGGCAATCGTGGTGTGCCGATTTACGATGTGTTGCGCTTCTTCCTGGTGGGCACCTTCAACGGCGACCTCAACCAGCGCGCCAAGGGGCTGTCCTACAGCTTCCTGACAGCCATACCGCCGTTGCTTATCTTCTTCTTCACCCTGGTGGCTTACTTTCCCATCGACGGTGTGCAGGATGAGCTCCTCTCGCAGCTCAGCGGCATCATCCCCGAGAAGATTATGTCGCCCATTGCGGGCACCATCAACGACGTGATGGGCCACCGTCACAGCACGTTGCTGTCAATAGGTTTCGTATCGTCCATCCTGCTGGCCGCCAACGGATTGATGGGAGTCATCACTTCGCTCAACTTCGCCAATCGCAGCATCGAGAAGCGCCCCTACATGCAGCGCTACCTGCTCAGTGTGGCGATGGTTTTCGTGCTATATGTGCTCATCGTGCTCACCCTCGCCCTGATGATTGGCCACAAGCTTTTCCTGCAGCTCATCTTCGCGCAGGGATGGTTGACCGACACCAAGGCCAATACGCTGATGTTCAACGTGGGACGCCTGCTGCTGCTTACCTTCGCCATCCTCACGGCGGTGTCTATCATCTACTACTACGCGCCTGCTAAGAAGCAACGCGTGGGTTTCTTCAGCGCCGGCAGCGTGCTGGCAACGGGCATGTTCCTGGTGCTCAGCTGGGGATTGAGCCTCTATATCAACAACTTCAACAACTATAACCTCGTCTATGGTTCCATCGGCACCCTGCTGCTGCTCATGTTCTGGGTGCGCTTCAACTGCATTGTGCTGCTGGTAGGCTATGAGCTGAATATCAGCATCTACAACGGCAGTATCATCAAAAAGAACCGCGACAACCGCCGCGAAATCAGACAACGAATACAAAACCTACGCAATGATAATACAGAAAGAACGTGGAAAAGTGGTGACGTCGACCCCGTCACCGCGTGAGAAATTCAAGATGGTGGCCAAGACAATGGTCAGCCTTGAAGAGGTGTTGGCCGACGAGCTGCGCGCCATGGGAGCCGAGAATGTCGAGGTGCTGAACCGCGCCGTCGAGTTTGAGGGCGACATGCGTCTGCTCTACCGCGCCAACTACTGCTGCCGCACCGCTTTGGCTATCCTCAAGCCCTTTGCCGAGTTTGAGGCCAACAACGAGCAGGAGCTCTACGACCAGGTCTATAAGATACGTTGGGAGAAGATACTTGATGTGGACGGCACCTTCATGATCGACAGCACCACCAGCGGCGAGGTGTTTACCCACAGCTACTATGCCGCCCTCAAAACCAAGGACGCCATCGTCGACCGCTTCCGTCGCAACTTCGGCAAGCGCCCCAGCATCGACACCGAGCAGCCGCAGTATAAGTTCAACCTGCACATCCGCGACAACCACGTCACCCTGCTGATGAATGCCAGCGGCGACTCGCTGCACAAGCGTGGCTACCGCCAGGGTGTCGGCGTGGCACCCATCAACGAGGTGCTGGCCGCCGGATTGCTGAAGCTGGCCGGCTGGAATTGCGACTGCAACTTCTACGACCCGATGTGCGGTAGCGGCACCATGCTCATCGAGGCCGCCATGATGGCCAACTGCATCCCGGCACAGTATTATCGTGGCAACAACTTCGGCTTCATGCGCTGGAAAGAATTCAACCTGGGTGAGTGGAAGAGCGTCAAGGCCGAGGAAGACCGCAAGATAGGCAGCCTTGACTTCGAGGGCGAAATCTGGGGCAACGATATCGACGAGCAAGTTATCCAGCAATGTGAAAAGAATCTGGAATACACCAAATTGCACCACGATGTGATGCTGCACATAGGCGACTTTGCCGACCAGGAACCTCCCGAGGGAAAGACTCTGATTGTCACCAACCCGCCCTACGGCGAGCGTATCAAGGTGGAGGACCTCAACGCCATGTACGAGAAGTTGGGCGACACCTTCAAGCGCCTCTATGGTGAACATTGCCAGGTGTGGCTTATCACCAGCGACTTCGAGGCCATGAAACACATCGGCCTGCGTCCCTCGCGCAAGATACCGGTGCAGAACGGCTCGCTCGACTGCCGCTTCCTCAAGTTTGAATTGTACGAAGGCTCCAAGAAGACCAAGTATCAGCAGGATGCTGAGTAGTGCCGAGATAAGGCGTGTCGCGCTTGAGGTCGGCTTCGACGACTGCGGCGTGGCCCGTGCCGATGCGCTGACCGACGGGGAGTATCCCCTGCGACAGTGGCTGGCCAAGGGCTGGCACGGCGACCTGCAATATATGGAGCGCAACGTCGATATGCGCATGGACCCGCGCCTGCTGGTGCCGGGTGCCCGGAGTGTCATCTGCTGCGTCAGCTCCTATGACCCTCCGGATTCTGCCGGTGGTGTGGCCGCCTATGCACGGCGTCGCGAATACCATCAGGTGGTCAAGGAGATGCTTTTCGCTCTCCGTGAGCGGTTGGGTATCGACGGCAAGGTCTGTTGCGACACCGTGCCCATCAGCGACAAGCATTGGGCCGCCCGCGCCGGCTTGGGGTGGATAGGCCGTCACACCCTCCTCGTCACCCCCCGGTGGGGCTCGTGGGTCAATCTGGGCGAGATAGTCACCACCGAGGAATGTTCCGAGTATTCAGAGAGTTATGGGTCTTCAGATATATGCTCCAGCTGTGGACGCTGTGTGGCTGCTTGCCCGAATGGGGCGTTGGCTCCCGAAGGCCCGCCGATGATGGATGTGCGCCGCTGTACGGCCTACTACACCACCCACAACCCCCGCCCCCTGCCGCCCGGCATCGAAACTCGTGGCTACACCCTCGGCTGCGACCTCTGCCAGCTCGCCTGCCCCTACAATAGAAAAAATATTTTGCCAGAAAAGAAAAAAGTTGTATCTTTGCAGCACGAAAATAATTAACAGAATATAAACAATCGTCTGGCAATCAACGGGTCAGACGGCAAAAAGTAAAGAAATGAAAAAAGGAATTCATCCCGAAAACTACCGCCTCGTGGTGTTCAAAGACATGTCGAACGACAACATGATCCTCACCAAGAGCTGTGCCAACACCAAAGAGACTGTTACCTTTACCGATGGTAAGGAGTATCCGGTTGTGAAACTCGAAATCTCGAACACTTCGCACCCCTTCTTCACCGGCAAACTGAAACTCGTTGACACCGCTGGTCGCGTCGACAAGTTCATGAACAAGTACAAAAAGTACGCCAAGAAGGCCGAGTAAGCGGACTGCTTGAAGTACGCTCTCGACCAAGAAGGCCGAATAATTGTTGATCTCCCGCCTGCGGCGTAATCTATAAATCCAATGTAGTAGATTTCTGGATTACCGCGAAGCGGGGAGAAAAGAAGAGAAGAAAAGGTAATTTGTTTTAGATTTTTAGATCTAGAAACCCCGCCCAGATGGACGGGGTTTTCTATTTGTTGTTTTACAGCAGTTCCTTGATGGCTGCATCGATAGGCTCGTAACCCTCGTAGGGCTCGAAGCGGCGCACCACATTGCCCTCGCGGTCGATGAGGAACTTGGTGAAGTTCCACTTGATGTCGGGAAGCTTGTCGAAAGTGCTGTCTTGCGAGCGGAACATCTGGTCGAGGCGTGCTCCGACGGGGTTGGTGGTGTCGAAGCCGGCGAACGGTGCCTTGGAAATAAGCCAGGCATACAGGGGACTCTGGTCTTCGTCGGTGCCGTTGACGTCAATCTTTGCCATCTGCGGGAAGGTGATGTTGTAGGTGCCGGTGCAGAACTCGTGTATCTCCTCGTTGGTGCCGGGGGCCTGCTCGCCGAATTGGTTGCAGGGGAAGTCGAGTATCTCGAAGCCTTGGCCGCGGTATTTGTCGTAGAGCGCCTGCAGGGCCTCATACTGCGGTGTGAAGCCGCAATGGGTGGCGGTATTGACCACCAGCAGCACCTTGCCTTGGTAGTCGGCAAGGTTCACCTCGTTGCCGACGCCGTCAAGGACGGTGAATTGGTAAATGTTGTCGGTGTTCTGCTCCGATAGAGCAGCGGTTTTCTGTTTGCAGCTAGCGAGGAGCATCATGGCTGCTGCTGCGAATAACAATACTTTCTTCATGTTGTTGGTTTTATTGGATTTCCGGGTGCAAAAATACAACTTTTCCGCAATGTGGAGAAATATTTTTTTGCCATGTCTCAGACATTTTGTATTTTTGCATTTCCAAAATGTAATAAAAGCCACTCGAATGAAAACAAAAAAGACTTTTTTGATATTTGCCGCGATACTTGGCAGTGTTGTTGTTATGTGCCTCGCTGGGTGTTCGAAAAATAAAAGCGAACTTATTGTTGGAACTTGGGAGGTCTATTCTGTTGGAACAGCAATGATAGAGAATTTAACTCCGAGTCTTGAAATGAAGTTTACCTTTAACCAAGATAAAACAGGGGTGATGATTGAGAAGTGGTCGGGTATCGATGGCTCCGGATCCACAACAACGCTATTTACTTACACTATTGATGGTGACAGCGGTATTATCACGACAGAAACAAATAATCCCTATTATTTCATCCAAGAAATCACGGAAAAAGAAATAACAATCGTAGAGGAAGCAATCCTAATAAATTATGACGCCGAGGATCCTTGTTACTCTACGGTTAAAACTTTGTTTCACTGCAAAAAGATATAAAAATAAACTATATAATGACAAAAAAGTATTTAGCATTAGCATTTGCAGCGTTGCTGGTTAGCGGCGGCGCCATGGCTCAGAAAAAGAAACAGGCACAGCCTGAGTACAACGGCGGCATCACCACCGAGATGATGCAGCAGATGAAACAGGGCTTCGGCGGCAGCGCCAGCGACAAAGCCCTCCGCAACATCATGGTCAACAACAGCCCCGCCAAGCTGGCCATGAACTATGAGAACGCCACCAAGTTCGACTCGCACTTCTCGAACCGTGTCGTCAGCAAGGCCGTCACCGACCAGAAGTCGAGTGGCCGCTGCTGGATGTTCACAGGCATGAACGTCCTCCGCAACCAGGCCATCCGCAAGCACAAGCTGCCCGCCGACTTCCAATTCTCGCAGGCCTACCTCTTCTTCTACGACCAGCTGGAGAAGAGCAACCTCTTCCTGCAGGCTATGATCGACACGTATAAAAAGCCCATCGACGACCAGGAGGTGCAGTGGCTCTTCAAGAACCCTATCGGCGACGGCGGACAGTTCACAGGCGTGGCCAACCTCATCGACAAGTACGGCCTCGTGCCCGCCGACGTGATGCCCGAGACCTACAACACCAACAACACCTCGAGCATCAGCAACCTCATCGCCCTCAAGCTCCGCGGGGATGGCCTCGAACTGCGCAGGTTGGCAGGCATGAAGTACACCCTCCCCAGCGACTTGCAGAAGAGAAAAACCGAGATGCTGACCGAAATCTACCGCATGCTGGCTCTCACCTTCGGCGAGCCCCCCGCACAGTTCACCTGGCAGCAGAAGGACGCCAAGGGCGAGATAGTTGAGACCGCCACCTACACCCCAAAAGAGTTTTACGAGAAGTTCGCCAAGACCGACTTCTCGAAGTACTACATGGTGATGAACGACCCCACGCGCGAGTACTATAAAGTATATGAGATACAGTACGACCGCCACGTCTACGACGGTCAGAACTGGCGCTATCTCAACCTGCCCATGGAGGACATCGCCCCCATGTGCATCGCCTCCATCAAGGACAGCACCATGATGTACTTCAGCTGCGACGTGGGTAAGTTCCTCAACCGCGACAACGGCCTGATGGACATGAACAACTATGACTACGAAAGCCTGATGGGCACCACCATCGGCATGAACACGAAGCAGCGTGTGGACACCTTCGCCAGCGGCTCGAGCCACGGCATCACACTCTGCGCCGTCGACCTCGACAAGGACGGCAAGCCGCTGAAGTGGATGGTCGAGAACAGCTGGGGCCCCAACTACGGCT